>JALZVU010000313.1 GCA_023301795.1 Granulosicoccus sp. | reverse complement strand
TGTATGTGCCGGTCAAAAACCGCGCACATTCGCCGGAACGTTCCAGTCGCCCATTGAGTGCTTCTTTTTTGACGGTTGATGGACGCTGAGGGTGCGGGGGTGACAATTCCCGGAATTCTTGCTAGGAAAGAGGTGCCGTAGAGACAACGCGGCGCCAGGTAAGATTTCGAGGTCAACCCTGACGCCACGTCCAAAACCGTGCAATGGCACAGTCGGTTGAAGTATCGCACTTCCACCGGCCTCACACCACAGCTCATCGGCAGGATTTGTCGATGCAAGCTCAGCGCTCTGTCCGCCGCTACCACTGCGCTCGTTGTCATTGCCCGGTATTGATTTGCAGTGACTGCGATCGGGGCCATGTTTACTGCTTTGATGGTTGCCGTGAAGCGGCCTATCAGGAGCGTTGCCGACGTAACGCTCGACGCTACCGATCCAGTGCTAAAGGATGCCGAAACAACTCACAACGTCAACAACGCTTTCGCAAGCGTGCCCGTGACTCATCGGTACCGGTTTGCCGTAGCTTATCGACCCCTGCGCCAGGCGTTGATACACCTGATGCAGCTGCCGCCAGTACAGAGAAATCAAAAAAAGTAACGCACCGGGGTTCCGCTGCAGCGGGGGCCGGTGTTGTACTGCCCGTCACACGCAACACAGGCACACCAATACGCTGCAATCGTTGCCAGCGCAGCTGCAGTGTCTATGTGCGATTGGGATTTTTACGCACACGTTGTCGACATCAATCGACAGTGCCCTGACTTAGGCGACTTGCCCTATGACTATTGACAAGGAGTTGGAGGCGAAGATTCTGCGCTTGCATCATGTAGAGAAGTGGGGTGTTCATACCATTGCCCGACAGTTGCCCGTTCATCACACAGCCGTCGAGCGTGTACTCGGTCAGGCCGGTCTACTGAGCACCTGAACGTGGTCAAGGCAGCTCCATTCGTGATGAGTACAACGGCTTCATTCTCGACAAGCTGGGTGAGCACCCAAAGCTCACAGCACAGCGGCTCTATGTCATGGCCTGCGAAAGAGGCTATCAGGGCTGTTCCAGTCACTTCCGTGCACGGGTTGCCGAACTACGGCCGCGTAAATCCAGTGAGGCCTACCTACGCCTCAGAACGTATCAGGGAGAACAAATGCAATGCGACTGGGGATCGTTCTCATACCTACAGGTCGGGAGTGCCAAGCGACCCTTGATGGCTTTTGTGATGGTATTGAGTTGGAGCCGGATGATGTTCGTGCGTTTCTACCTGAACCAGCGCATGGAGAGTTTTCTTCGAGGTCATGTGGCAGCGCTGGAGTTCTTTGGAGGTAGTGCAAAAGTCTGTTTGTACGATAACTTGAAATCAGCTGTGCTGGATCGGCAAGGTGATGCCATACGGTTTAATCCTACGCTGCTGGAGTTATCTGCTCACTATCATTATGAGCCTCGCCCCTGTGCCCCCTATCGTGGAAATCAAAAAGGCCGCGTTGAACGAAGCATTCGTTTTATAAGAACCGCTTTTTTTGCCGCCCGCTCCTGGACCGATCTTGATGATCTGAATGCACAGGCAGAACGCTGGTGCCTGGAACAAGCGGCTGCCCGGCCATGCCCGGAAGATCCAGGCATGACAGTCGGCGAAGCCTTTTCACTGGAACAACCGACATTGCTGGCGTTACCCGACAATGCATTCCCTACCGATGAGCGAGTGACAGTGTCTATCGGCAAGACGCCGTACGCCCGGTACGACTGGAATGATTATAGTGTGCCTCATACTCATGCCCGGCGTTCGCTGACGGTCCTTGCTTCACTGGACACGGTACGCATTCTAGATGGCACCGACGTGATTGCCACCCATGCCCGACACTTCGGTAAGGGTGAACAGATTGAGAACCCCGATCACATACAACAGTTGGTGGATTATAAGCGCGCCGCCCGACATCAGCGCGCACAGGACAGACTGGCTCGCAGCGTGCCACAGAGTATCGAGCTGATCCGTCGCGGCGCTGAACGCGGCTATCGCCCTAGCCAACTTAGCGTCGAGTTGCTCAGCTTACTCGACAGCTACGGCGCCGATGAGCTCGAGGCTGCCATTGGCGAAGCATTGTTGCAGGACGTTCCGCATCCGAACTCCATACGACTGATCCTGGAGCGTCGTCGTGATGAACAGAATCGACCACCTCCGTTAACCGTGCCACTACCTGAGAAGGCGCGTGCTGGACACATTGTGGTACGTACCGCCTCACTGGCAGGCTACGATCAGATCAATGAGAGCAGTGATGGTGATCAGATTATCGAGAACGACAACTCAACGGTTGGAGATGCACCATGAGCATTACACCGCCAACGATACATGACAAGGCCGAGCTACATCGCCTGGCCACTACATTGAAGCTATATGGATTGCTGGCACACTGGGAGGAGCTGAGTCAGGATCAGTGCACATGGGTGAACACCTGGCTGCAGTGGGAGGAGCAAGAGCGAGCGAAACGTACGCTGGAGCGGCGTATGAGTAACGCTCACATCGGGCAGTTCAAAACGCTCACCGACTTTGATTGGCAGTGGCCTACCCAGTGTGACAAAGGTGCTGTCAGTGATGTCATGACATTAGGCTTTGTGAAGGAGGCCGGCAACGTCATTCTGCTCGGCCCAAACGGCGTGGGTAAATCCACGATCGCACAGAACATCACCTACCAGGCCATCATGCACGGGCATAGTGCGCTCTACGTTAACGGCGCACAGATGCTCGGTGATCTGGCAGCGCAGGATGGGGACCTGGCGCTGCGACGACGTCTGAAACACTACGCTCGCCCTGACGTGCTCACGATCGATGAAATCGGTTACATGACTTATGGCGATCGGCATGCCGATCTACTGTTTGAAATCATCAATCGTCGCTACGAAACCAAGAGCACGATCGTGACAACCAACAAGGCGTTTTCGGAATGGGGTGCTATGTTCCCGAACAATGGCAGCGTCGTGGCCATCGTTGATCGGTTGGTACATCACTCGGAGATCATCGTGATCGAGGGTGAGTCCTATCGCATGCACGAAGCCAAGCAACGTGCAGCTAAGAAGAAGCGCACAAGCACCAGAAAAACAACGAAAACCACCGCGAAGGAGCCTTTGACATGAGCAAACGATGCGTTGATGTGGCGTACTACTGGAGCCCAAGAGAAGCTGCGGCCATACTCGATTATCTGGACCGCCTACGCGATTGTGTCTGGCAGATGTATGAGGAGGACATCATCGAGTTACGACAAATTGAGGACGTTGAGCCTGACATTACAGACGATCAGCAGGAGTTGGATCTTGACCACGGCGGATCTGCATAGTTACCGCACACCTGTTAACTCACCTCAAGACGCCGGCCGACGCTCGGCCGTCATAAAACGTTCCGGCAAATAAGCTCGGTTTTGGTCCAGCGAAAACAACAACAAAGTATGTGATTGGTACGGCTAACATCTGCCATCAGGAACACTGGATAGACGAACAAGTTGTGGGCGGAGCCCGCGTTCTGGCTGACTGTCCA
>JALZVU010000312.1 GCA_023301795.1 Granulosicoccus sp. | reverse complement strand
AATATCATGCTGATATTGTTGCCGCGTACGCTTCGAAGCACCGATGAGCCTGCGCCAATCAGCTCTTGCCCGTTGTATTGAATGCTGCCACTGGGGTGGTGTGCAAACGGGTAGGGTAGTAGTTGCATTATGGATAGTGCAGTCACTGATTTTCCAGAGCCGCTTTCACCCACTAATGCAACGCTTTGGCCTTTGTCGATACGCAGTGATAAATCCTTTACTGCCAGGCTCTGGTTTACACCATGACCAAAGCCTACCTGAAGATTTTTGACATCCAGCAAAGGTGAGCTCATGAGCGTGCACCTTTATCGTTTAAATTATCTGTTGCACTTAGCGCTGTGCCACCAGTTAGGCTCTTTGTTTCGCCAGTTCCACCGTGTGCAGTAAATGTCTTGCGTGGATCCAGTGCATCACGTACAGCCTCCCCGACAAACACCAGTAAGCTCAACATGACAGCAAGTACAACAAATGCTGTAAGACCCAGCCAAGGTGCGTGCAGATTGTCGCGTCCCTGTTTGAGCATTTCACCTAATGAAGCTGAGCCTGGCGGAAGTCCCAGTCCCAGAAAATCCAGCCCGGTGAGCGTTGTGACGGAACCACTAAGAATAAAAGGCATGAACGTGACTGTGGCTACCATAGCGTTAGGTAAGGTATGCCGCACCATGATGGCGGTGTCACCCACGCCCAGTGCTTTTGCGGCACGAACATATTCAAAATTTCTGGCGCGTAGAAATTCTGCGCGCACAACGCCCACTAAGGATGTCCAGCCAAATAATGTCATCAACGCCAGCAATGAGATAAACCCCGGCTCTATAACACTGGCCATGATGATCAGTAGGTACAGCACCGGCAGCCCCTGCCAGATTTCGATAAAGCGTTGCGCAAGAAGATCCAGTAAGCCGCCAAAATAGCCTTGCACAGCCCCGGCCGCTACACCAATGATTGTGCTGAACAAAGTAAGCAATAATCCGAAGCTGACAGATATACGAAAGCCATAGATAATCCTGGCTAACACATCTCGTCCTTGATCGTCTGTACCTAGCCAGTGTCTACCTGAGGGACTACTGGGTGGTGAGCTGTCGAGTTCAAAATCAATACTCTGGGCTGAAAACGGAATCAGTGGCCAATACAACTCCCCTTTCTCGTTAATCAGATCGGTGATGTAGGGATCGCTATAATCTGCATCGAAGTCCAGATCCCCACCAAAGGTTTTTTCCGAATAGTTGGTAAACACCGGGAAATACCAAGCGTTGTCATAGTGAATGGCAATGGGGCGGTCATTGGCAATGAGCTCGGCACCCAGCGATAGGATATACATGACTATGAATATCCAGAACGCCCAGAAGCCTCGGCGATTGCGTTTGAAGTTGTTTAGCCGACGTTGGTTGATGACGCTTAATGGCATATATGATCCGGGGGGCTCAAGCGCATTTTTAAAAATTACGACTATCAAAATCAATTCGTGGATCAATCAGGTGATACATCAAGTCCCCGATAAGCTGCAAAATTAATCCAAGAAGCGTAAAGAAATACAAGGTGGCAAATACCACTGGATAGTCACGATTGATCGTGGCCTCCCAGCCCAGCAAGCCAAGCCCGTCGAGTGAAAAAATCACCTCGATCAGTATGGAGCCTGTAAATAGAATGCTGATAAAGGCACTGGGAAATCCTGCTATGACAATGAGCATGGCATTACGAAATACATGGCCATACAACACCTGCCGCTCATTAAGTCCTTTCGCCCGTGCAGTTTGCACATACTGCATGCTGATCTGGTCGAGGAATGAATTTTTGGTCAACATTGTCAGGCTGGCAAAGCCGCTGATAACCATGGCGGCAACGGGCAGCGTGATGTGCCAGAGATAGTCGCGAATCTGCTCGAACCGGCTCATGTCTTCCCAGCCTGGTGAGACAAGACCCCTTAAGGGGAAAATGTCGAAGTAGCGTCCTCCAGCAAACAATACAATGAGAAGTATGGCAAACAGGAATCCCGGAATAGCGTAGCCGATGACGATTGCACCGCTACTCCAGACATCAAATGTGGAGCCGTCCTTTACCGCTTTGCGAATGCCAAGCGGAATAGAGATGATATAGACGAATAACGTTGTCCACAGTCCGAGGCTAATTGATACCGGCATTTTGTCTAGTACCAGATTGATGACGGTTTCATCGCGGAAATAGCTGCTCCCAAAATCAAAACGGGCGTAGTCCCAGAGCATGCTAAAGAAACGCTCATGCACCGGCTTATCAAAGCCGAATTGCTTTTCGAGGTCAGCGATGATGGCAGGGTCAAGCCCTTGCGCGCCTCGGTATGTGGAGGTGGTGCCCGATTGTAATGCGCCGCTACTTTGGCCGCCGCCCTGAATATCGCCAGCCTGTCCGGAAAATGCGGCGGTAGCTCCAACGGCATTGCCACGCATCTCGGCAAGTACCTGCTCAACAGGTCCGCCGGGTGCAAACTGTATGACAATGAAATTGATCACCATTATTCCGATAAGGGTCGGAATAATAAGGGCAAGGCGTTTGAAGATATAAGCGAACACGCGCTAACGTACCGCCAGTTGTCGGTTGAGCATCAAGTTCTATCGATCAACACGAGCGTCAGCGTGACAAATCGAGCTTGGCGTCGAGTGTCTCGTCCACCCACCAGCCTGTCGGAAATCCCGAGCCGGTGTAGCTGATGTATTTGGGCTGTGTGTCAGGTTGGCCAAAACGGTTCCAGTAGGCAATGCGATGCTTGTCCACATAGAACTGTGGAATGAGGTAATAGTTCCACAGCAAGACACGGTCCAGAGCGCGGTTGGCGGCTTGCAGCTTGTCCAGTGACTCTGCCGTAATAACCTGCTCGACCAATTGATCGACTATGGGGTTTTTAACGCCACCGTAGTTGGCAGAACCTCGCTCATCAGCGGCCAGGCTGCCGTAGTACGAGCGCAGCTCGGCTCCAGGCGGAGGATAGAATGCTAGGCGAGCGCTGATCAGATCAAAGTCGAAGTCGTCAGTCCTTACTTGGTATTGGGCTGAATCAACGATGCGCACCGAGGTGGCAACACCCGCCTTGTTCAGGTTTTGAAGAAACGGTGCGGCCACGCGTTGCTGATCGGGTTGCACCAGCAATAACTCCAGCGACATTTGCTGACCGTCTTTCATCAGTTTGCCGTTCGACAGTGCCCAGCCTGCTTCATTGAACAAGGCCAGTGCTTGTCGTAGTTGTTGGCGGTTACGTCCACTACCGTCCGAAACTGGCGCTTTGAATTCTGTTGTAAAAACCTCTTCCGGTAACTGATCTTTGAAAGGCTCAAGGATGGCAATTTCTTCGGCAGTAGGAGGTCCATCTACTCCGTATTCAGAGTTGGGGAAATAGCTGTTGATGCGCTCATACTGGTTGTACAGAATAGTGCGTTTGATGGTCTCGAAGTCGTATAACAGGGTCAGGCCCTGACGCACCTGCTTGTTATCAAACGGTGGACGGCGCAGATTGAAAAAGTAGCCTTGCATAGCACCCGGCGTAGCCTCTGGTGGTTCGTCGAGAACGATCTCCCCACTGTCCACTTCATCAATGGTGTAGGCGGTTGACCAGCGCTTTGAGCTGTTTTCAGAACGAAAATCAATATCACCTGCCTTGAACGCTTCCACCATGACTTCAGTGTCGCGGTAGTAATCGTAGCGAATTGTGTCGATATTGCTCAGGCCCTTGTTGATGGGCAGATCTTTACCCCAGTAGTTTTCGTTGCGTTTGAACGTGATGGAACGTCCGGCATCCACGTTGCTAATGGAGTAGGCTCCACTGGCAGGTTGAGGTGTGAGATAGGTTTTGCTGATGTCCTTGTCTTTCCAGTACTCCACCGATAGTGGTGCAAGCCCTGCCACTTTCATGAGTGGTTTCATGGTACCCGTGCTGGTGAACGAGAACTTTATCTGGTGCTCGCTCAGCAGCTCCACACTCTCCACCTCACCGTAGTAAGATTTTAGAAAAGGTCTGCCGTGTTCCCTGATGGTGTTAAACGAGAATTCGATATCAGCAGCCGTGATGGGCGTGTCATTGTCAAATCGCGCTTCTGGACGCAGGTTGAAAATGATCCAGCTTTTGTCCGCCGGGTATTCCACGCTCTGCGCTAGCAGTCCATAAGCTGCCGATAGCTCGTCAGCAGAAGTGACCATAAGAGCGTCGCCGACCAGTCCAATCGATCTCGGCCATGAGCCTTTTAGGATGTAGGAATTCAGGCTATCAAAGGTACCAAATGCGCCCAACACCACATTGCCGCCCTTGGGTGCATCCGGATTAACATACGGCCAATGCGTCATGCTCTCATCGTACAAAGGCGTGCCGAACTCGGCCATGCTCCATGAGCGGGTTGTGTCCTCGGCTGCCGTAGCGGGCATTGCGACGGATCCAGCCCAGACGATTATCAGTAGCCTGACCAGCGTTCTTAAGGCAACTAATGCACGGATGTCGCGATGTGGCACTTTATATGGCATGTTCACAGGCGTGTTACTCGGCGTCATAGTGTTGGCGACCTCAAGGTTTTGCTGACAGTTTTGCTGAGTCTATCAGTGTGAGCGCACGTGGGAGTTGCGCGAAGCAGTGATACGTGTTGTACGAGGGTGGTGCTGTCAGCGTTCAATATGTGATTCAGAACGGCTCGTGGAACCTTTGCCCGGATAGGGACACTGAGTCAGTCGACAGCTATAAAGGCTATACTCTTGCGCGCCTGCGTCACTCTCCAAGCATTTCCCTGCATTGAATAACCTACATATGATTAGCCTCAAAGCCTTAGCGTCTCAACGCCGCACATTAGTTCCTGCCCTTTTACTGGCTGCTTTCTGCTCGAGCGCTGTTGCTGTCGAGCCTGACTCGCTATGGTCTGAAGTGACTGAAGCCGCTAAGGGACAAACGGTGTACTTCAACGCTTGGGGTGGCAGTGAGCGGATCAATGAGTATCTTGCATGGAGCGCTGAGCAATTAGAAAGCCGATACCAGGTGAAGCTCGAACATGTAAAAGTGGGAGACATTGCCGACATCGTTGGACAGCTGGAGGCTGCCAGTCTGGTGGGGCGAGACGAGGGCGGCAATGTGGATCTGATGTGGGTGAACGGTGAAAATTTTGCCGCACTTAAAAACACAGATTTGTTGTGGGGAGCCTTTGCCGATAATTTACCGAACCGGAATCTGGTGCAGGACTCGCCATCGATCCGGGCAGATTTTTCCGTGCCTGTGGAAGGTCTCGAGTCGCCATGGGGCGGCGCGCAGCTTGTATTCATTGTCGATACAGCGGCAGTGCCATCCTCGCCAAAATCAGCTGAAGCTTTGTTGGAATTTGTTAAAGAAGGCGGAAGATTTGCCTACCCTGCACCTCCTGCATTTCATGGAACAACTCTGGTCAAACAATTTTTACTTGAGGTACTAGACGGAGATGAAGCCGCATCAGCTGCGCTGGCTCTGCCCGTTGAACAGGCCGATTTCGACAACATCACCAAACCATTGTGGGACTACCTGGATCAGTTACACCCCGAGTTGCGTGGTGCGGGTAAATCATGGCCAATCAGTGCAGAAATGACGCGTCAGTTACTCGATGACGGTGAAGTGGATATTGCCTTGTCTTTTAACCCCAACGAGGCGTCAGCAGCCGTCCAGAATGATCAGTTACCTGACTCTGTGCGAACCTACGTTTTTGACAAAGGCACCATCGGCAATACGCACTTTGTAACGATCCCGTGGAACGCAACGGCGAAGGCTGGCGCTATGGTGGTTGCGAATTTTCTTCTTTCACCAGAGGCTCAGGCACGCAAGGCCGATCCGGCTTTTTGGGGAGAACCTACGGTACTGGACATTACTGCCATGGATGCCGATCAGCGAGCTCTTTTTGAGGCGGTAGATCTAGGTGTGTGGGCGTTACCGATTGAGGAAGGTAACAATGTATTACCCGAGCCACATGCCTCGTGGGCAGCTGCGCTTGAGGCCGCCTGGTTAGAGCGCTACGGACAATAGCATCTCGAGACGCCCAGTTTGTTTTGCACAATCTGTTAGCGGGCGGGTGGTAGGAATAGTATGTGGCGTAGGTTACCTGCTGTTTTACTGCTAGCCCTTTTCGGGTGCCCCATCGTACTGGGCTTGCTAGGGACCTTGTTACCAGCGCTTGGCGCAACGCCTAACTTGGCACCGGGTAATGGTTTTGCGATGGTAT
The DNA here is from genome assembly GCA_023301795.1 of Granulosicoccus sp. Lineage (GTDB taxonomy): Bacteria > Pseudomonadota > Gammaproteobacteria > Granulosicoccales > Granulosicoccaceae > Granulosicoccus. The sequence goes on along the minus strand of JALZVU010000312.1, from coordinate 24,734 downwards.
TGCAGGATTCGCGGTTTGTCGGAGCCACTTTACTGAGCTTGAAAACCGGGCTTGGTGCCACGTTGCTTGTGTTGCTGTTTACCATCATTGCGCTGGTGTCGCTGCACAATTCGCGGTTGTGGGTCTGGTTGAGTGCCACATTGCCGCCTTTGCTTGCGGTGCCACATGCAGCGATTGCTGTGGGTCTTGTGTTTCTTATTGCGCCTAGCGGGGCGCTGGTACGTTTGCTGTCACCAGCGATAACGGGCTGGACACGGCCACCAGACATGTGGCTGATTCCGGATGTTTACGGGCTGTCGCTTATTTTGGGCCTTGTTATCAAGGAGACGCCGTTTCTGCTGCTAACGGCTGCCGCGCAGCTACCACAGCTCAATGTTGATGCGTCCCTGAAAATTGGGCGGACTCTGGGCTACTCACCTGCGCGGTGCTGGAGTCGCTTGATTCTGCCGCAGTTGTATCCGCGAATCCGGCTAACACTTCTCATCATCATGGCCTTTAATCTGACCGTGGTTGATATGGCCCTGTTGCTGGGCCCATCAAATCCGCCGACGTTGTCTGTGTTCTTGATGAGCCTGGTAAACGATCCCGGATCACGTGCAGCAGCATCGGCGGGTGCTGTTCTTTTGGCAGTATTGGTTGCCGTATGTTTTGCCGTCGTTGTGATTCTGGAACGCCTTGTGTCGACTGTGGCCAGAGTGCGTGCGCGTAGTGGTGCACGGGGTCGGGGCTCAAGTCTGTTTAGAGTGTTTGGGAAACTACTGGCCCTGCTGAGTGTGAGCCTGAGTATCGCAGCGCTGTTCGTACTGCTGATATGGAGTGTGACTCAGCGCTGGCGTTTCCCGGATGCGTATCCAAGTGCCTGGGCGTTTGATCGTTGGTTTAGCGGTAACAGCAGTCTTATTGATCCAGCAATTTCGACACTGACAATTGCCTCTGCAGCTGCGCTACTGGCCATGGTAGCTGCGGTTACCTGGCTAGAACTGGAGCGGCGAGGGTGTGCTCCCAAAATCGACGGTATCTGGTTTATTCCGCTACTGGTGCCGCAGGTGAGCCTGTTATTTGGCTGGCAGGCCATGGCCTATTGGGTGGGAGCCGATGGACACTGGTTAACCGTGGTTTATACTCACTGGCTGTACACCATGCCGTACGTTATCCTGATTCTGGCAGTTGCGTGGCGCGAGCTTGATCCGGCTTGGAGTCATGCAGCGCACGCATTGGGGGCAGGGTACTGGCGCGTATTGTTCATCATTCGGTTGCCGCTATTGATCAAGCCTTTGAGTCAGGCGTTTGCCATTGCCATTGCTGTCAGCGTTGCCCAGTATTTACCGACGCTGCTTTTGGGCGGTGGGCGGCATCAGACGTTAGCTATAGAGCTTGTGACAAGCTTTGGCGGTGTCGACAGGCGTACCATAGCGGCTCTGGCAGTTTTGCAAAGCGTATTACCGCTAATCGCCTTTGTATTAGCGCTACTTTATCCGCGTTGGTGCAGTGCTCGTCTGGCGCGCAAGAATGCACTGGCTTCACGGCAATGGATTCGTTCCTGAATGCACCCTCTTCATGTCAATGGTTTAACACTCCAGCTACCTGGTGGACAGTTTCTTGTCCGCGAGCTGACCTTTCGTATTGAACCTGGTGAGGTGCTGGTGCTGATGGGGCCTAGCGGCAGTGGCAAGTCCAGTATTCTGGCCTGGCTCACAGGCACCGCTGATCCACGCATTTGTGCCAGTGGTGATGTGTGGCTGGGTGATACCTGCATTACCAGCTTGCCCACCGAGAAGCGCCGATTGGGGCTGATGCTGCAACAGGATTATCTGTTCCCGCACATGAGCGTGGGGGATAATCTGTTGTTTGGTCTGCGCGGCGGCACTCGCACGGAACGTTTGGCGAAGGTTTGTGACAGTTTGAGTAATGCGGGCCTGGAGGGTATGCAAGGGCGCGATCCTTCGACCTTATCCGGTGGGCAGCGCGCCAGAGTGAGTCTTGCCCGAACGCTGTTGTCAGATCCTTGTGCCTTATTGCTTGATGAGCCTTTCTCGCGCCTGGATACAGCCATGCGTGAGCAGATTAGACGTTTTACCTGGGACTCTGCAGCTCGGCTTCCGGTTCTACTGGTGACTCACGATACGTTTGATGCGCCTGAAGGCGCTACGATTCTGGATATTGGACAATCTGACGCGGTTGGGCCTGTGGTCCGGGCAGAGATGAAAGATGCTCGATAAATACATAGTTCCACGCATCAAGCCGATGTTGTCGAGTGTGGCAAAACGACTGCATGCCAAGGGCGTCAGTGCTGATCAGGTAACGGTTGCTGGCTTTATCGTAGGGATGCTCGCACTGCCTGCTATGGCTGGTGGTCACGCACAGCTAGCGCTACTGTGCCTTGTTGGCAACAGAATCGCTGATGGTCTGGACGGTGAATTGGCGCGCCTGGGAACACCTTCTGATGCTGGAAGTTTCCTCGACATTACTTTGGATTTTATTTTCTATGCTGCCTTTCCCTTAGGGTTTGCGCTTTACGATCCTGCACAGAATGCGTTGGCGGCAGCGTTTTTGATAGCCAGTTTTGTCGGTACTGGTGCCAGCTTTCTGGCGTTTGCTTCTCAAGCTGATAAGCATTCGATACAGAGCCCGGATTTTGCATACAAAGGTCTGTATTACCTTGATGGCCTTGCTGAAGGAACAGAGACGATTATCTGCTTTGTGTTGATGTGCCTGTTGCCCGATCAATTTGTGATCATTGCAACACTGTTTGCTGTTTTGTGTGTTGTCACAGCGTTCAACCGAGTGTACTCAGGGTATCGCACGTTGAGAAAATGAACCCTATGTCTCTGCTTAAGGCTTGCACTTCCGCCTTGGGTGATCTGTCCACTCGCTCACACCTGATGTAATTAACAATGCCTATTCCCAGTCTCTCCAATAGTGTTTCAACAAGTTGATAGGCGTCGATAATGCGCCAAGCGCTCTGCACCCTGGTGTCTGGGTAGTCTCCATGATGCTACTCACTGGGTGTAGTGACGGTGGCATGGAGGAGTCACTGGCAAACGATCAGCGTGATGTCGTTACGGTGGTCAACGATGGGCCTGAGGGCGACAGTGGCTTGGTTATCAATTCAATTCAATACCCGCTTGACGCCGCCTTGGGCGACATCTGGGGGATTGACGGTGAGCACTATCGAATTGATTTCACGCTGACAGATGGAAACTTTACAATCGGTTCTGTGACCGTTGATGGTCAGGTGTTGCAGCAGGTTGTTCCAGCTGAGGCTGGGGTTGTTTTTCATGCCAGGATGTTCAGCGCCGGCACCAGTTTCGATTACTCAAGTTATGCCTATCTGGACACTGAAAATAATCCCGCAGGCGTTGGGTATTTTAACGATGCATTTGTGGGGCTTGATACCAATGGCAATGGCCGTGTAGAGACCTCTGAACAGATCGAGGTGCTGGATGGCATCATCGATTTCGTCGGAGCATTACCTGATATTGAACTCAGGCTGAACGTGACGTTGAATGACGGTCAAACCGTGACCGGACACTACACAGGATTATTTGACTTTACGCCGCGGTAAGCTGAAAAAGGCCAGACTAACATCGCGCACATGAGCTACTCGCCCTGTGCGCGATTGAAGATGCGATGTCGTTGGTGAGCCCTACCTGGGTTCAAGCCGCATCGCTACAGAACGACTCTGGCCAGATACGCCTTCTTCGCCTTGGCTGTCGCCACGAGACAGCGTCGGGATGCCGTCGTGATTGCCGCTTTTGTCAATACTGCGCGTATAGCGCTTGCTTAATCCTTCGTGCAGATCACTATCCTCGTTATCGGGTAATTCATCTAGCTTACCGCCCAGGTCACGGGCAATGAGCATGTAGATCGATGGGATTATGAACAACGTAAACAGCGTGCCGATGGCCATACCACCCACCAGAACCAAGCCGATAGAGTTTCTGGCTTCAGCACCCGGACCACTCACTAACACAAGCGGGAAGTGGCCGGCCACGGTAGCAAACGTTGTCATTAGGATCGGTCGGAATCGTGTTTCAGATGCCGCCTTAATCGCAGCCAGCTTGCTCAATCCGCGTTGTTGCATTTGCTTGGCAAATTCAACAACCAGAATACCGTTCTTGGCAACCAGACCTATCAGCGTTACGAGTCCCACCTGCGAGTAGATATTGAGCGTGGTAGTGAAGCCGTTGGTCCAGTGTGCCAGCTCAGGATTAGGCATCCGCAGAAACGTGAAGATCAAAGCACCAAACATCGCCAGAGGGACTGAACCTGCAAGGATCACGAAAGGATCACGAAAGCTGTTGAACTGAGCTGCCAGAGTCAGGTAGATAAGGATAACCGCCAGTCCGAACGCAGGCAGGAACTTGTTACCTTCCAGTCGTAGCTGGCGTGATTCGCCGGTGTAGTCCAGCGAGAAACCGGACGGCAGAATCTCTGCAGCTTCAGCTTCAAGAAAAGCCAGAGCGTCGTCGAGCGGCACAATGGATACGCCGCTAAGTTTTACCGCATTAAGTTGCTGAAATCGGTTCAATGAGCGCGGTACCGTACTGTTCTCAAGCGTGGCAATTGTGCTCAATTGGACCGTCTGACCGTCCGGGCCGCTGACGTACAGATCATTAAGCTGATCCGGATTCAGGCGCTCTGTACGCAATGCCTGTGGGATGACCTTGTAGCTTCTGCCATCTATATTGAAGCGATTGACAAAACCGCCACCCAGTAGCGTACCGATATCAGCACCTACCTGTTGCATCGTTAAACCCATGTCGGCAACACGATCACGGTCAAAAACGATTTCTGATTGTGCCTTGTCGATTTTGGTGTCAATGATTGGCGGGAAGGCAAACTTGCCAGACTGCATGGCTGCAAACTGCAGCTGTTGAGCAAACCCCAGAATTTCTTCAGGCTCAGCCGTGGATGCCAGTACAAATTCAACAGGAAAGTCACCGCCACCGGGCAATGCCGCAGGTGTAATCGGAAACATTCTGATGCCAGCAATGCTGTTTAATTTTCCAGCTATTTCAGGTTTGATATCAAACACTGAACGCTCACGATCAGACCAGTCATCGAGGATCATACCGCCAAAGCCTGATGAGGGAAATGTCAGCTGAAACGTAAAGGCTGTTTCATCAACGCTTCTGAATGCTTCATCAGCCTGGGTGGCGTAAGTGGATGCTGTCTCTATTGTTGCATTGGCTGAGCCGTCCACGATACCAAAAATTATGCCCTGATCTTCGGTAGGAGCAAGCTCTTTGGCTGACTGGATGAACATGGGAACACACAGCAAAGTGATGCCAATCCAGAACACATAAACCGCGGGGCGCAATCGCAAGGAGGCGTTGAGTGCACGTGTGTATTTCTTGCGTATGCTTGTGAACGTATCGTTGACCTTTTTCTGAAAGCCACGTTCACCATCACCTTCGCGCAGCAGAGCGGCTGACATCATGGGCGACAGGGTTAATGCAACGATACCTGAGATGGTCACCGCACCTGCGAGCGTGAACGCAAATTCCCGGAACAGCGATCCCGTCAAACCGCCTTGCAGTCCAATGGGTAGATAGACTGCTACCAGCGTGGCGGTCATGGCAATAACGGGCCCCACCAGTTCGCGTGCACCCAGAAGGGCTGCATCAATACGCGACTTGCCTTCGCTGATATGGCGCTCAACGTTCTCGACCACCACGATGGCGTCGTCGACCACCAGGCCCACCGATAAAACGATAGCCAAAAGGGTAAGCAAGTTGACGCTGAAGCCGAACAGCTGCATCAAAAACACCGAGCCGATCAGAGAGATCGGAATAGCCATGATAGGCACGATGACTGATCGTAATGAGCCCATGAACAGGAATATCACCAGCATGACGATGATCAATGTTTCAACAAGCGTTGTTATAACTTCACGAATGGAGCTTGCAATGTATTCAGACGCATCATAAGCAACCGCGGCAGTCATGCCGGTAGGCAAGTTGCTTTTTATATCATCAAGTTCTTCACGAACCCCTGCAATAACATCGAGGGTGTTGGCATTGGGCAATGGCCAGATACCCATGAAGATTGCTTCATTTCCGTTGTAGCGCACTTCTACATCGGTTGCATCGGCACCCAGTTCCACTTCACCCAGGTCCTTGATGCGGATAACAGCACCGTCTTCCGAATACACCACAAGGTTTTCGAATTCTTCAACGGTGGACAAATCTGTGTTGGCTGCAAGGTTGATCTCAACCTGTGCGCCCTTGGTTTTACCTATGGCGGCCAGGTAGTTATTGGCACCCAGTGCTGCCCGGACTTGTAGTGGTGTGATGCCGTGTGCTGCTAACAGCTGGCTATCAAGCCAGATGCGCATGGCGAAGTTGCGCCCGCCCAGAATCTCGGCACGCTGTACACCATCACGTGCCGCCAATCGAGGCTGCACAACTCGGGCAATAAAGTCAGTGACTTGATTGGGCTCGAGAATGTCAGAGGTAAAACTCAGATAGGCTGATGCCACAGTGCTGTCGGCAGACTCAACGTTGATTACCGGAATCTCAGCTTCAGGAGGCAGATCGCCACGCACTTGATTGACCTTGGAGCTGATCTCCGAGAGCGCTTTGATGGGATCGTAGTTAAGCTCCAGACGCACGCTGACCGTAGACAGGCTCTGGGTACTGGTGGACGACACATACGCCACACCATCAGCACCAGAAACAGCGCGTTCCAGTGGTGTGGTTATGAACCCTCTTACTAATTGCGCGCTGGCACCGATATAGGTGGTGTTGATGGTAACCGTTGAATTTTCATTGCGCGGATACTGGCGCACACTGAGATTGCTGACAGCCTGTATGCCTGCTATGAGAATCAGCAGGCTGACAACAATTGCCAGTACCGGACGTTTTACAAATATGTCGGTAAATCGCATGACTGGTGTCCTATGCGTTGTCTGGTTGCGGGTTCAAGCTTGGCTCAGATCCACCGTCTTGAATTTGTACCGTTGAGCCGTTGCGCAGTTTGAATACGCCATCATTGGCAACGGTGTCGCCCTCATTCAGTCCCTTCAGGATCTCTACATAATCACCTCGACGTTCGCCCAGCTGCACAAACTGCTGTCTGGCGACAAGCTGATCGTCCTCGTTGGTTTCCAAGACAAAAACCGAATCGCCGAAGGTTGCAAAGCTGACTGATGTTAATGGCACCATGAGTACAGGCTTCACATCAGGCAGCACAACTTCGACGCGTGCAAACATGCCTGGCAGTAGTTTGGGCACTGAGCCATCGGCCTCTGGTGTAACGTTCAAGGTTGCCTGTGTTCGAACGGTACGCGTGCTGGCATCTATTTCGGTATTGATAGCGGTTATGATTCCGCCGAATGAACGATCAGCCACAGCGTTGGATGTCACACGCACATCAAGGCCAACTGCCACTTGAGCCAAGGCTCTTTGAGGCAATGAAAAATTAACCCGCATTGGATCAAAAGCCTGAAGTGAGACGATGGGTACGCCCTGCGAGAGGTCTTGTCCGATGTTTACCAGTCGCAGACCGATCCGCCCGTCAAACGGAGCAATGATGCGCTTTTTGGTCAGCGAGGTGGTTATGTTGTCCACTTGGGCTTGCGCGGCTCTTGCCTCTGAACTGGCGGCGTCGAATTCTGAGCGTGATACGACTCTGCTGCGCCACAAGCGAGATACGCGATCCAGATTACTCTGAGCTAACACCAATGTGGACTCGGCAGCGCTAAGTTGTGTGTCTTCAGTGCTGGTTTCCTGTTCCAGTAGCAGATCCCCGGCTTGTACTAGCTCACCGCCGTCAAAGTACAGTCGTGACACCCGCCCAGGCAAATCGGCGGTGATCATGACACCTTGCGATGCTTCTAAAGTGCCTATAGCGCTAATAGTGGTTTCCCATTCAGCTTGTTCGACGTCGATAGAGGTAACTGAGGTTGGAGGAGGCGCTGCTGCGGCTCCAGCCGCAATCAGATCCGCGATCTGAAAACCCTTGATGCCGCCCAGAGTCCCGATAATCAGCAGGAGTCCGAGAACGGATAGTGCGATGGCTTTTTTCATGATGGCTGCGTTGTCGGGGTAAGAATGGGATACCTGAGCAGATTCTGGTCTGCATATAGCAATGTTACGTGAAACACAGGTACCTTAGACCCAACTAGTGTAGCGCTACCAGTGAGTGTTTACGCGTTTTTGGTAAGTTTTGCAGGCATAAAACTGCAGATTTTGGCATCAACAATTTGTAAGCTGCGGGGTCCCCGATTAACCAATACCCGTGGCTGATCCATAGATCTGATGTGATAATCGTTGCCTGTTCAAGGGCTTGGAGGTCTGTTCGAGAATAGCGTTCTCGCGGGGCCGCAATTGGCTCAAGCAAGTCTCTAGACTCTACGCTATGACAGGTAGGGTGCGAGCATCGCTACCACGCGCTGAATAATAGACGATCGTTGCAGGGTGGCAATCTGCTTATTATCGTCATCACCACAGGCCGTTTCGCATAGCCAGTTGCTGGGTGATTCAAAATCGCAGTGACTTGCTGAATCGATCTTTAGCAGCGTAGAGAGCGCCGATTGTTTGCGAAGGGTGTATAGCGCATCGCCATTGTTATTGGCATTGCATCCTGATGCAGGTCCCGAAACACCGATGAGGGGTGTGCTTAGCCTCGCTAGGCTTTTGGCCCCTAAATCTGCGTCGTCCACGAGATCCAACGCCAAAATGGCTCGAGTGTCATCGTCTGCGGCTAGTATGGCGGCCAGAGCACCTGCGGAAAATCCTGCAAAGATGACATCTGTGGATATTCCAAGCGATTCAGCCAGATCACGCATGTCCTGGGCGTTGCGCACATGGTGGCCGTTCCACAGGCGCATGTTGCAGTAATCAAGCGTCACGACTCTGATACCAGCATTGGCTACCGTACGACTGAGTTCAATCATGTTGTCCTGATCGCGCAGAAATCCGTGGCCCAGTATCAGGGAGGTCGCCGTGCTAGGCAGGTCTGGCTGATAGATGCGGTAGTGGTAGGAGCATCCGAATTGCGATGTGGCGTGTTGCTCACTCAGCGTATATCGATCGTTGTCTGATCGTGGGCTAGCCAGCGAATTTGCTCCACCCATCGACAGACATCCCCCCAGAAAAACAGTGGTAAGCAGGCACAGTGCGATGGCTTGGAGGCGAATAGTCATATTCGTTATTACGGCACTGCGAGCAGGTGGATGTACCATCTGTGCAATCCAGTCGCGATTAGGCGGTAAGATGCGCCTCATGAAAAGTGACAAAGTGCCTGATGGCAAGAATGCAGTTGTGAGCGCACCAACGCTTGCAAGATTGCGCGCAGTGGCCGAAACCATCAGCCCGCATGTAGTGAAAACGCCCGTGACAGCATGGCCCGTTCCGCTCGCTGGCGGTGGGCCTGAAATGGATCTGATGGTGAAGCTGGAGCTCTTCCAGCGAACGGGTAGCTTTAAAGCGCGAGGAGCCGTCAATGCAGTGTCCCATGCCATGCAAACAGACTCAGCGCAAACCTTTGCCGGGGTGACCGCTTTTTCTGCAGGAAATCACGCTATTGCTACAGCGTTTGCTGCAAATGCACTGGGTACATCGGCGAAAGTGGTTATGCCACGAACCGCTAATCCGTTTCGTACAGAGCGTTGCATGGCCTATGGGGCAGAACTTGTATTAGGCGATACCATTAGCGATCTGATGAATATTGTGCAGCAAGTGCAGGCTGACGAAGGACGACATCTAATCCACCCGTTCGAAGGTATCCATACTATTGAAGGCACGGCGACTGTCGGTCTGGAGTTGTGTGATCAGCTGCCGGATCTAGACGTGGTTATTGTCCCTGTGGGTGGTGGTGGGCTGATTTCAGGGGTGGCGTGTGCAGTCAAGCAGATGCAGCCTGAGTGTCTGGTTGTCGGGGTGGAGCCGGCAGGCGCCAATGGCATGCAACAATCTCTGGCGCAGCGCAGCCCGTTGGAGCGCGTTGAGGTTGGGACCATTGCTGATAGTTTGGGTGCGCCCATGCATGCGCCGGTATCGTTCTCGTTTGTTCAACGCTTTGTTGATGAAATGGTGGTGGTGACTGATGAGCAGATGCGTGAAGGGATGCGCCAGATGTTTACTGACCTGAAGCTGGCTGTTGAGCCAGCGTGTGCTGCAGCGCTTGCCGCGTTGCACGGTCCCCTGGCAGGACGGTTCATGGGTAAGCGAGTAGCTCTGATTGCCTGTGGGAGCAACATTGACATGGCAACGTACACAAGCCTATTGAGCTAACGTGTACGTCCACAGCTTGGCAGGCTCCCGGGAGGCTTCAACCAATGACTAGTTCTCTGGAAATAACGGTGAGATTGTCTGCCAAACAAACGTTGAGTTTTAGTGGTGGCTGCCTTGCTCGTGTTGTGGCGTTGAACCACGACGGGGGTATAAGACGGCAATTTTCGGTGTATTCATATGCTCGAGAATACGTTGCCGAGCGCATCGATTACCCGGATACCATCGACGTGCGCTATTGGGGGGCTCAATGTTCCAGCCATCTCGCTCTGTATGATTTTTTTGGCAACGAACCGCTGGCAAATTATCTGTACGGGAGACTGTCCATCGATGTGCCCGGGTTACGCGTTATTCAAGGTCTGTAGACCAATAGGTAACACGCTTTCATGCGGGGTGTTACAGCGGGTAATTCCAGTATTGCCAGCACTCTTGCGTCGCGGTATATTGTTGCCATAGCGTAACAAGAGAATGGAGCCATGAACGCATATCAGGTCATGGGAATCATCGTTTCGTGTACAGCGGTTTTTGCAGGTGTAGTGACACTGTTTGTTATGCAGGGCGTCCACATACTGCTTGCTTTATTGGGGGTTTACCTGGTTGCTGCGTGTAGCATGCTTTGCATGCAACGTAAGGCACGAGAAAATTTCGAATCCAGCGAGTTTGCGGGTGCTTATTGCGTTGACCTATACCCCAATCAAGATCGTTCGCGAGCGAAAGATTTCAATCGAGCTTAAATTGAGGTGAAACCCGAGTTGTGTGGCTCTGCCTGAGCCAAACTGTCAGTGGCGTTTCAGGCGAGAGCTACTTTCTGGATGTGGATTTTGGGTGAGCGGCATGCAAATCAGCTTGCCTCACCCTGATTCATATCGGAAATTAGAGGTTTTGCTTTCGCAACTTTCTTGACTAACCGCGAAGTCAGCTTATTCTCCACACTGCGCGCCACCTCCTCTAGAGAGCGTCGGGCCTTGAGTTGCTTTTCCTGTAACACCATCTGCCTGGCCATCGAGCCTACCTCGGATTGGGTTTTGCGCCTCTCTTTTTCTAAGGCTTTAATAAGGCTGGCTATCGTCTTCTGGCGGTTGGTGATGGTTGTACTGGCCTCACTGAGTTCACTTTCCAGTCTCTTCCTTATCTGAACCGATTGTCGCGCGAAAGCGATCGATTGATTGGCAGTGCTGAGCGCCTTCGCTCGTGCTGCCGCGTTTCTGCGTATTTCCTGTTTGGCTTTGACCATCCGATGCTTCAGGTCGGTAACATCCTGCTCAGCCTCCACCCTGCGAGCTCGTTGCTCCATAGCCTCACTTTCATTGTCTGCTGCCTTCTCGATGCTTAGAGCTAGCTTCTCTTCCAGGTCAATAACGACATCAGCCTCGTGATTTGTCTGTTGTCGAGTAGCCGCCTCCAATACAGACAATGCTTTGCGGGTAATGCGTAAGTGTTTTTCGGTCTCCTCTCGAAGCGCCAGCTCTGCTGCAAGCTTTTCAGTCAACTGGGTATTTGGATGTGGTTCGTCGATGTCGCTTTTAATAGCGTCACTATGCGTGGTGCTTTTCAAACAGTCGATCTGCACTGTCTTGAGATCGGTTTGGCTGACCTTAACAGATGTTTGCTCATCCATGGTTTCGTTTGCTGCGCCCTTGTGGGTAGCCTGCTCGTTAGCGTACTCAGTCTTGACGCCGACATCGACATCGACAGCCAGCGTGACCTGTGGTGGTGCGGCAGCTTTAGCCTTGTTGCGGCTAGATTGACTGTGGGCATACACCAACAGCGCTGGGATCAACAAGGCTGCCAGCGTCATTGCTGACGTGGTCAGCAATGAGAGCACATCCATCGTTGCTGAAGCCTGTGCGATAAACAGACCGATATTGGCGCTCAGGCAAACTGCAAATGCTGTCCAGAGGCCAAGAAGCCATGATGGACGCTCTTGCGCACGTTGCGGATAGGCAAGTGGATTCAGTCGTCCTGAGATGCCGACGAACAGTGTGTATCCGAGCAATACTGGCAAACCGTATTTGAGAAGCACTAATGTCATGGGAAGGTGACCCGTCGCAGCTTTGGTAGATGAGAGCAGGTTTGCAAAATAGATGCCCTCTTTGCTGAGAGCAAGACCGGAACGGGCTTGGTGTGTGATGATTAACAGGTGGGTTGGACCTGCTGTCGGAGCCTGCAAACTGCAGGTCAATTGCATTTATACGTTGAAAGTCAATTGGGTTTAAACTATCCACTCACTGATGATGTAACGGGGCATTGAATGAACATCGGCAGGGCGTATCTGTGGATCCTGGCCGGATGGCTGCTCATTTGCTCCACCGAGGCATCAGCGGGAACGCGGCTAGCTGACTCTACCTACCAGGATTGGGCAGGGGAACTGTCAGACTCTGTTCTGCCTGACGGCTCTGTGCTTTTCGAATACGCTGCACGAACTTTCTCTGGGCGTGTTGAAGGTGCCATGCTTTCTTTGTCTTTCATCCCTCGATTTAACTGCGCACCCATGTTCAATCTTCGCGTTCGTGGTGGTGAGAATGCTGTGATTAGTGAGCCGGTTATTGAGCTGTCGTTCGGTAAGCAGACGCGCGTTTATTCAGGTTATGTCGATGTCGAAGAAGAATATGTGTTCTATTCGATCATGATATCCGTTGAAGAAATGGTGTCACTTCGAAAGCTGTTTGATAGCTCCCCAAGGGCTACTATCAACGTGACATCGAAGGCCTTGATCTCCGGTCGGGATGTTCAGGCTGAAGAGGAGAGTCCAAAGCGGATTTCCGCTGACAGCGTCGGCAGCATCGATTTCTCGTTGCTGGGTTCAAAACGCACCACTCTCTCAGCGCAGACTTATTGTGCCGCACATGAGCCGATAGAGTTTCAGCCAAAATAACGTTGTAGTCTGACTTTCAGCTGACTAGCGTTAAGGCTCTAGCGGTGGCGCAAGGATGTCGTCATAGCGCGTATCGAATTCGGCCAGACGCGCTAGCCATCGATTTGTATCGATTCCGCCATTGGACTGAAGTCGGCTTGAGGCTGTGTTTAGTGCTTCATAAAGCATCACAGTATCGACGTAAAGCTGTCGTTGATCGTCGTCCAGAAGTACCTGATACGCATCTTTTCGATGCTGAGCTTCAAGTGTATCCAGGGCTGGGCTGCCAGGCTTTAGCGCGTCAGTGATTTGCTGCTGCGTGGCAGTTACTCTGATATTCAGATTTTCGAAATAATTTCTCATGACACCAGCTCTAGTAAGGCGTTGCGCGCGATTTCAAATTTCTTTTGTTGAGTGCTCATCAGTGCCTGTTCCCGCTCGCCAAGCGCCGCTACACGAGAATGATGGCAGCGTTGGGCACTAAGGTTAAAACTTGCAACGATGGCTTCTCTGTTCAGCTCACCTTTGAGCGGTTGCCCAAGTGAGATTCTATAGCGGATATTGTCCGGCTGGATAGCAATAGCACGGGCATCCCAGCGAAGCTGTTGATCGGCAGTGATGGTGTTCCACCATATCATTTTGTCTGGACGAGGTACTGGCGGGATGTCGCTCCCATATGCACGCTTGTACTGTCGGTTTAACCCGTCGCTGCCGATGCCGAATGCATCGCTGAGAAACCGCAATAAATTATTCTGAATGGGTGTTAGTGCTTGCTCGTTAATGAGCAGTGCCATAAGCAGATCGATGATCTGCTCACGTTGTTCTACCTCGGTATTTTTTTGAAGAAAGGCGATGGCGTCAGACAGGGCGTGGGCATCTTTGAGAAATGCCCAGCGTTTTATCAGGCTCCTATCATCCGGTTCATTCATTAACAGGACTTGACGTTTCAGTTCTGGATCGAACCGATTGTCGGCATAAGCCGTCCAATAGATGAGCAGCTCGATGGAAAACTCCTGCCGAGTGTGCATAGGAAAGTCATTTAACCAAGCACTAAATTGTCTGGATGCCGTGTCGTTATCGATGTCGCTATCGATGTCGGTGTCCTCGAGATCGAAGTCTTCAAAGTCTTCGAGCTCAAAGGGCGCCTCGAGGGTGCGCTGGTCATACTGGCTATCGATTGATGTGTGCGCGTGATTTTCAGTAACATCATTCAATCTGGCGGCGCTGTTATTGCCATCCGCTGTTTCAGATTCAATGCCAATGGGCGCCAGATCGGTGGCGGTTGATGTGTGGGTACGCTTGCGCCGTCGCCGTGAGCCAGCCATTAGGTTCTTGGTGTTTCTAGAGCCTGATAAACGCTTGACTGGTTTACGCATCAGGGTGAGGCCAATCACCAGAAACGCAACGGCTAATGTAGCAAACAGGGCTATTAGACGCATCGGTGATAGCGCTGCGACTCGGGTTTGTACCTTGTTCAGTTGCTGCTGCAACCGATCCATTATTGACGCATTTTCCGTGACGGTGGCAGCTGGAGCGGATTGATCTAAGGTGTTGGCTGGATTGTCTGGCTGCTCGCTGATTGCACTAGTGTTGTTTTCCAGAGCTGGACTCTGTGCGGGAGTATCGACAGAAGCTGGATTGTTGGGCGTTGGCTGTGATTCTGATGCAGTCTCTGCACGGGTTCTACTGAGGGATTCGGGAATTACAGCCGGGGCAGAGTCTAGTCGTGGTGAATCTGAGCCGGGGCTGGTGCCGTTGGCAGAATCGACTTGTGCAGTTGCCGTGGTAGCCGCGACGTCAGGCACGGCCTGGTCGTTGAATGCCACCCCAAGCGCTGTAAGCACGCACTTCCTGTAGCTTGCGACATCGTCAGAAAATTGAGAGCACTCAAGCTGGATATTGCTGCGCGCGGTTGCCGTTCTGTTGGTGAATTGTGCTGCCGGCAAAGCCTCCACGGATTCCATTGCACCGGTGATACAGTCCCGGTATGCAGAGATGCCAGAGGTTGATTGAGCCTCGAAGCATTGTTGTGCGACGACATATTGTTCGTCTGTGGATAAGCTGGAGACATCAGGCAGGCTTTGTTGCCCAATAGTGGCGATTTGCTCACTGATGCATGCTGCCTTGTTATCTGGTGAGATCGCACTGTTGTTGCAAGCTTGCTGGATGGCGAATTGTTCGTCGATAGGCAGGGCCGTTAATGCTCTACTTGTCGAATCCTGAGTACTTTTAAGCAGGGTAGATTGCTCTTTCAGGCATTCCCGGAAAGCATCCGTACCGCTCTGAAGCTGGACAACGTTGCAAAGACGCATGAGTCGCTCTTGCTGGTCTGTGTCCAAGTCTTGAAAATCATCTGCAGCCGTTGCGCCGAGGCTGAACATTACGACTAGCCCAACAAAGGATGCACCTGTTAGCAGATTTGGCCAAGAACGCTGATAGCGACGATATGCAGAATTCTGGCAGTTCATAAGCTGTAGCATCGTTGAAGAGGGTGGTTTAGTACAAGGGCGTCTTACGCGAATCGTTCAGCCCGCAGGCTGTGATTCTATCGTTGAACGTACCGTTACTGCCAGACTTCTGTCAGATCAGTGAAATAATGTGATTCAATCGGATAGTGTGATTTAGTGAGTGCAAATAAACGATGTAATATTGTTCGTCACACTGTCTTGCGCGCCGCTTGAGAGCGTGGATAGTGTCCGAACCTGAGTGGGATGCCATTGTGTTTATTCGCAAGCAGATGACGCTGGCAACTTTGAAGTGAATCAGTGATACCCAGAAACATACGAGATAGCCAGAAAATGATTACGAGTACTGACTTTGCTAATGCCCGGCTATTGCGTATCATTGTGCCGCTATTGTTGCTGGTCCTGGTATCTGGGTGCGCATCGCTTGTAAGGCCTAATTTCACACAAGAGCTCGCGGAGCTGCGCCCGGGTGCCTACAGTCTCGATCCAGATCATGCGTATCTGATTTTTCGAATCGAACATCTTGGTCTATCCACTGTGGTTGGGCGATTCAATGCGGTGGATGCCTCATTGGAATTCAACCCTGAGTCCTTGAGCGATCTTGAGCTCGAAGGCGTAGTCGATACCACCAGTATCGATATGAACAACGCAGATCTGGAAGAACGCCTGCAAGGTTCGGGTTGGCTCGACACAGGCCGTTTTCCGCAGGCGGTGTTTACATCAGAGTCTGTCGAGCCAGGTGACGGAAATGCATTTATTTTGAACGGTAGTTTTACGTTACGAGGTATTACCCAACCGGTATCGCTGTCGGCAAGGTTCAAAGGTGGTGCCGATAACATACTCACGGGAAAATACACGTTGGGGTTCGAGGCTACCGGGTCAATCAAGCGCTCAGAATATGGTATCGACTCGTTTGCCGCACTAGTTGCTGATGAGATTTTTATTGAAATTCATGCAGAGTTCCAACGTAATTAATTTGACCCCAAGACAGCAGCCTACCGTGTAGAAAGCCTTATTATGGAATTGAACGTATCGGGTAGCGATTACGTAGGCAGTAATAACCCGTCATATTGTGATCGCATCTGACGTATCCTTTTATTTTCACGTTTCACAACCTGTATTGCTCAATGCTGATTCTATTATCACCTGCGAAAACCCTCGACATGCAAACCCCGTCGAGGGTTGCCAAGCCGTCGCTTCCCGGCTTTATGGAGGAGTCTGAAAAACTGGTGAAAACGCTCCGGCGCTACCCAAAGAAGAAACTGGGTGAGTTGATGCACATCAGTGAGGCGCTTGCGACACTTAACGCAGAGCGCTTCAAGCAGTGGAGCCCTGAGTTTGATGAAAATAACTCACGTCCTGCTATCCAGGCTTTTCGTGGGGATGTTTACGTCGGGCTGGACGCCGATTCGTTAGGGGCGCGTGATCTGAACTATGCCCAGAAGCATCTGCGCATACTCTCGGGTTTGTATGGTGTGCTCAAACCGCTCGATCTGATGCAAGCCTATCGGCTTGAGATGGGTACAGCACTCAAGACCCGTCAGGGCAAATCGCTGTATGAGTTCTGGGGCGATACCATCACAGAGCACCTGAATAGTGAGTTAACAACTCAGAAATCCTCGCTCGTGGTGAATCTTGCATCTAACGAGTATTTCAAGTCTGTGCGCAAGGCGAATCTGGATAGTCCGTTAATTTCACCTGTATTCAAGGATGAGAAAAACGGCAACTACAAGATTATTAGTTTTTTTGCGAAAAAAGCACGCGGTGCGATGGCTCGTCAGTTGATACAGAAGCGTGCTAGTTCGGCTGACGATGTATTCGGATTCGATGCACTGGGGTATCGTTTCAGCGAGCAGGATTCCTCAGAAGGGCAGCCGGTATTTCTGCGATCGGAGAAAGCGGCGCAGCCTTATCTGGCGTAGTTGGTGCGACAACTCGCCATAGACGATGATACAACCCAGAAGTGCGAATAGGCTCATATAAGACAAGTCGGCTACCGCTTGTCATGCTTGAGCTCTCATAGGTTATTCGTGGCCCGCTATTGATCGATCGGTATCTTCATTTTTAAAGAAACAAAGAAGGCGATGCAGGCGAGGGTGGTGGAGTAGATAGCCTCCCAAGTTGTCATGCTGATGCCAGTATCAAAATGTTGGCAAAAAAAAGGCGCCCCTCTAAGGGCGCCTTTTTTCGTTACTGATCTGGAATGATCAGCTGGAGATGAGACTTAATTGCGCGACGAGAACTCAGGGTAGGCTTCGAGGCCACATTCTGAAATGTCCACGCCCTCGTACTCTTCTTCCTCGGTCACACGCAGGCCGATTATCAATTTGATGATCCCCCAGACAATGAGGCTTGCAACGAAAGTCCATGCGAAGATGGCGATAAGTCCCAACGCCTGCGCACCGAAGGTGGCATCTACATTGGTAAGTGGCACTACCATTAGTCCAAACATGCCTACTGTACCGTGCACAGAGATCGCACCGACAGGATCATCGATTCGCAGCTTGTCCAGAGTGGTAATTGACAGCACCACCAGTACTCCGCCGACAGCACCGATAAGTGTTGCAGACAACGGTGTCGGAGCCAAAGGTTCTGCGGTTATTGCGACAAGACCTGCCAGTGCGCCGTTAAGGGCCATAGTCAAATCAGCTTTGCCCCAGATCAGGCGTACAGTGAGTAGTGCTGCAACCACACCACCGGCTGCAGCCATGTTTGTGTTTACGAAAATAGCAGCTACCGCGTTTGCGTTTTCAAAATCAGCCACTTTGAGTTGTGAGCCACCGTTAAAACCGAACCAGCCCATCCACAAGATAAACGTTCCCAAGGTTGCCAGCGGCATGTTGGCGCCTGGAATTGGCATGACCTCACCATTAGGGCCATATTTACCTTTTCTGGCGCCTAACAGAAGGACGCCTGCAAGTGCTGCGCTAGCGCCACACATGTGAACAATACCTGATCCTGCAAAATCGTTGAATCCTGCAGCATCTAACCAGCCACCACCCCACTTCCAGAAACCCTGAACCGGGTAGATGAACGCGGTGAAGACAACAGCAAATGCCAGAAATGCCCAGAGCTTCATGCGCTCTGCAACCGCGCCAGACACAATTGACATGCCGGCAGCAACAAACACTACCTGGAAGAAGAAATCAGACCGGGCTGAGTAGTAGGGTGCATCCTCGCCACCTGCCTGAAATCCGGCAGCGTCGTTTTCGCCGCCCAGGAGGAAGTCGAATCCTGGAATATAGCCGCTTATAGGGGCAGTTGAGTACATGATGTTGTAGCCGACCAGCATGAACATGATGCATGCAACCGCGTACAGGACAATGTTTTTGGTCAGGATTTCGGCGGTGTTTTTGGCCCTGACCATGCCAGCCTCCAGCATGGCAAATCCTGCAGCCATCCACATGACCAGTGCCCCGGCCATGAGAAAGTAAAACGTATCGAGCGCGTAGCTCAGTTCGGCAAGTTGATCCATCGTGAGTATCCTTTTTTAACGATTATGTCGGTTAGTTGAGTTCGGAAGCCGCTTACAGAGCAACAGGGCCAGTCTCGTTGGTGCGGATTCGTACTGCGCGCTCCAGATTGGTCACGAAGATCTTGCCATCCCCGATCTTGCCCGAGCCTGCTGCGCCGGTTATCGCTTCAATCACTGCATCCAGTTGGGCTTCATCAATGCCGATCTCGATTTTTGTCTTGGGAATGAAGTCCACCACGTATTCCGCTCCGCGATAGAGCTCCGTGTGGCCTTTCTGTCTGCCGAAGCCTTTAACTTCGGTGACTGTCATGCCCTGCACGCCGATCGTGGATAAGGCCTCGCGCACTTCGTCGAGCTTGAAGGGCTTTATGATTGCCGTGACTAATTTCATGAATAGGTCCTATGGTCGGGTCTTAAAAACGAAAACATATTGCAGGGGTTACATCATATGTGCCATAGGGAAAATAATTAATAAATACAGATAGTTAAGGTCATTTAAGTTCGATTTTTAGATCTCATTCGCACCCTGTTAGTGCGTGTTTGATTGAATTTTGCACAAAAATAGTGCACCTCTATTGTGCGTCTTCAAGACCGGTAGTCAGCAGATGACGTAAGCTTGGGCAATAACTTTAAATCAAGGTATTCGAGATGATTGATGCACGTGTTTTTGACGATATTTCCAAATCTCTGGGGAAGCTGCTGCCTCCGGGTGTTTCTGATCTGAAAGATGATTTCGAGCGCAACGCTAAATCCGCTGTCCAGGGCGCACTGGGCAATCTTGATTTGGTGAGCCGTGAAGAATTTGATGTGCAGGCTGAGGTGCTGAGAAATACACGTCAGCAATTGAAGATGCTCGAGGCCCGGATCAGTGCGCTGGAGCCTGCGGTAGAGGCGGGTGGAAGTCCAGCGGGTAACGATAGTCCGGGTGAGTGACGTCAAGTGTGGCTGTGCGGTGTAGGGCACGGCCAGCTTATTGGCAATCGGTTTGTAAAAATAGAAAGTAAGCAGAGACGTCACAGGCTATAGCAGTCGTTTTCACGAGGCGTCTAGCCATCAGATTTAAACTGTATGTTTGACCAGTAATATGATGGAGGAATCGCGTTTTTACTGGTATGAGCTGACATACTGCGTCATTAGCGCATCACCAGAGAACACGGAGGTTCTTCATGGCATTTGCAACAGTGCGGTCGTGTACCTTGTCGGGGGTCAATGCCTTGCCGGTATCGGTCGAAGTTCATACTTCGGGTGGCTTGCCTGGCATGTCATTAGTTGGCTTGCCACAATCGGCTGTGCGAGAGAGTAAGGACCGTGTCCGGGCGGCCATCGAAAACATCAATTACAAGTGGCCGCAACAGAAAATCATTGTCAATCTGGCGCCTGCGGAACTCCCCAAGCACGGTGGCCGATTTGATTTTCCGATAGCGCTTGCCATTCTTCTGGCTACTCGTCAGCTGCCTGAAGGGTGTGCTGACAATCTGGTGGTACTCGGAGAACTGGGGCTCGATGGCGAATTACGCTCTGTCAGCGGAATTTTGCCAACGTCTTATGCTTTTTCATCGTCGTCTGCAGCGTTGTACATTCCGTTAGTCAATGCCGCAGAGGCGCTGCGCAGCACTACCAGTTGTGTGCACGGGGCACCACATCTTAAACAGGCGTGCGAGCAGTTAACCGCTCGTCGGCGCGTGCCACTGTTAAAGCTGGCACTGAATGATATCCACGGTAGTGATGGTTCTGACTCGCGCCCTTCGTTACCGGCCATGGATATGCGCGATGTGCTCGGGCAACAAAAAGCGCGCAGAGCTCTGGAGGTTGCAGCCGCCGGCTCTCACAATCTACTGATGTCAGGGCCACCGGGTACTGGCAAGTCAATGCTGGCAAGCCGGCTGCCGAGCATACAGCCACCGATGAGTGAAGCTGCGAGCATGGAGTCAGCGTCCATTGCGTCAATAAGTCATGCCGGGTTTCATGCGGACACTTGGGGTATTCGCCCCTTTCGAGCACCACACCATACGGCGTCCGGCGTAGCTCTGGTGGGTGGTGGTTCAATACCGATGCCGGGTGAGATATCGCTGGCGCACCATGGCGTTCTGTTTCTGGATGAATTGCCGGAATTCTCGCGCACCGTGCTTGATGTATTGAGAGAACCCATGGAAACAGGCGAAATTACAATATCTCGCTCGGCCAGGCAGGCAACATTTCCTTCACGGTTTCAGCTTGTTGCTGCCATGAATCCTTGTCCATGTGGTTATCACGGTGACCCAAAAATAGTGTGTCGATGCGGTGCTGAGCAAATAGTGCGTTATCAGTCGCGGGTGTCAGGGCCTTTTCTGGATCGAATAGACCTGCACTTGCAGCTACAGAGAGAAGTACACTGTGACGGAGCTTTGCAAAGCCCGCGGGAAAACGAAAACAGTGCGACCATTCGTCAGCGTGTCATACGAGCACGTGATCTTCAATTGACACGGCAAGGTGTTGCCAACGCCTTTCTTGATCCTGCAGCGCTAAGACTGCACGCACGCCTTGATAGTGATGCTCGCTCCTTGTTTGTGAAAGCGAGTACGAAAATGACGTTGTCGCTTCGTGCTCAGCACCGATTGCTCAGAGTGGCGCGCACTATTGCTGATCTTGAAAATGTGAAGGGCGTGTCGCGGTTGCACTTGGCGGAGTGTCTGGGGTATCGGCAAGTACCGGTGCTCGATGAGGTGTGAAGTTGCTGGGTATAGCCAGCAATCACTGTTAACGACGTTTAGGGATTTCGGTATCATGTGCTTACTGTGCCGCGAGCGTGTGCGGATTAACGTAGACCTAAAGAGACGTGCTACTTGCCTTCCGCTAATGATTCCATTCAAGAGTTAGCCGTTATCGAACCGATAAAGGTCTGGTCGTTGTTGATAACGTTGCTAGGTGACTTGGGGCATGCTGATCAGGAATATATGTCGGGCAAGAAGATCAGAACCTTGTTGTCGCATATAGGCATCCAGCCGAATGCCATACGGGTTGCATTACATCGTTTGAAAAAAGAAGGCTGGATAGTGACATCCAAAGCTTCAAACGATGGTCGTGAGGTCATGTACGCGCTGTCAACCAAAGGCTTGGATGAGACGCGCGCTGTTTATGAAGATGTATACCGTTCTGACATCAAATACGCTGATGGATGGAAACTTCAGATTCTTGAAGGGCGTGCAAGTAGTAAAAAAACGCACGGCTTACCTGTCTTCAACCATGTGACACTGGTGCCTGCACAACGTTGTGACGTTGCTGCTGATGCCATGACGCTAGATCTTGACAAGAACGCTGTGCCAACGTGGCTTTTGCAGCGTGTATTGGCTTCTGAGGTTTTTCTGGTGGCAGATCGTATCCTGTCGGCGTTGTCGAAGCTGGATGAGTCGCTGGCTCAGGCATCGGTTCTGGATCGTGCGGCTGTCAGATTGCTGGTTCTTCATCTATGGCGTCGTCTGGCCTTACGTGATTCCACATGGCTCCACATTTGGTTATATGATGATGGGGTGCTGTCTCAATGTCATCAAAATGTGACGCGTCGGCTCGGATCAATCTGAAGTGCCGCACACAGCCTTCTAACCGTGCGATATATGGTTTATTGACCTGCTGACCGGTTTGTGTGACTCTCGATGTATTCCCAAGAATGATAGGTCTGAGGTTAGCAGAATGACACCAAAGCAGCGTGCTGAAAAATCTGCGCAGGCTATGTGGAGCAATGACAAGGCTGCCAAATGGCATGGCATGCAGTTAGTAGGTGTGGACGAGGGCTTTGCGACTATCTCATTGGAAGTGCAGTCACATCACGCTAATGGCCATGGGATTTGTCATGGCGGTGTGACCTTTACACTGGCGGATACCGCATTCGCTTTTGCATGCAACAGTCGTAATCAGGCAACCGTTGCACAACACAACTCTATCAGTTACATCGGGCCAGCAGCTGTAGGGGACGTGCTGACGGCCACTGCTACGCAGATCAGTTTGACTGGCCGAAGTGGTGTCACTGATGTTGTTGTAGAAAATCAGAACGGGGAGACTGTTGCATTGTTTCGAGGTGCATCACGAGCTATCCGTGGAATATTGTTTGATGAGGAGAGCTCGTAATGAAAGAACTGGGTGCCCGGCCTGAAGAGCTGGAGCCAATCGAGATTGCCAGCCGGGATGAAATCACCTCATTGCAACTGGAACGAATGCGATGGTCCCTACAGCATGCGTATGACAATGTGCCTATGTACAAGCGGCGCTTTGATGAAAAGGGCGTCACACCGAGCGATTTAAAGACTCTGGCTGATCTCTCCAAGTTCCCGTTTACCGTCAAGGACGATTTGCGAGAAAATTATCCATTTGGTCTATTTGCCGTGCCTCGGGAGCAGATTCAACGCATCCACGCTTCCTCTGGAACAACGGGTAAGCCTACCGTTGTGGGTTATACCGAAAAAGATTGCGATGTATTTGCTGACATGATGGCACGCTCACTCAGAGCATCTGGCGTTCGCCGTGGGGATATGGTCCACAATGCTTACGGGTATGGTTTATTTACCGGGGGCCTGGGCGCGCATCATGGCATAGAGCGACTGGGCGCCACGGTGGTGCCGGTCAGCGGCGGCCAAACGCAGCGGCAAGTCGATTTGATCAATGATTTTAAACCGCAAGCTATCACCGTCACGCCATCCTACATGCTTAATATTCTCGAAGAGTTTCTGCGTAGAGGATTAGATCCGCGTGCCTCATCGCTGCAGGTAGGAATATTCGGTGCTGAGCCTTGGACAAACTCCATGCGTCTGGAGTTGGAGGAAGCATTCGATATGCATGCTGTCGATATCTTTGGCCTGTCTGAAATCATGGGACCAGGTGTTGCCAATGAGTGTGTCGAAACCAAAGATGGTTTGCATGTCTGGGAGGATCATTTCTACCCTGAAATTATTGATCCGGAAACACTGGAGCCTGTAGAAGATGGTCAGGAGGGTGAACTGGTTTTCACGACCTTGAGCAAAGAGGCCATGCCGATGATCCGCTATCGTACGCGAGACCTGACCACGCTGTTGCCAGGGACTGCTCGATCCATGCGCCGTATAAAAAAGATCACGGGTAGGTCGGACGATATGATGATCTTGCGTGGTGTTAACGTGTTTCCTACGCAGATCGAAGAACAACTTTTTGCTACCGAAGGGCTAGCGCCGTACTTTCAGATTGAGCTCTACAGTACAGAGACGATGGACGCAATGCGTGTGCATGTAGAAGCCGCTGGAGATGGCGTTGGTGATGCTGACAGACAATCACTGGCTACGGCATTGGCAACTCGGATCAAACAGCAAGTTGGTATATCCAGTGAGGTGTTGGTAGGACCAGCTGGATCGGTTGCTCGTTCAGAAGGTAAGGCAAAGCGTGTTGTTGACAATCGATAGTATTGTTGACTAATTACGTGCCGTTGGGCGAGGTACTACTTGGGGATAAAACGATCATCGTTTATCCCCAAGCAGGGTTTCAGGCTACTTTACAGCGACGTCTCCAAGCACCGACCAGCCACCGACCAATCGGGTGTTATTCCATTTGCCATCAATGACCGGTAAATCGTTGGAAAACAGGATATACGTATTTCGCGCATCCAGTTTCCAGCTGGCAGCGTCTGCTTTGTCAGCTCCTGGTTGTATTATTCTCACCGCTAGTCTGTAGTCACCAGCAGATACAGCACCTAATCCAATATC
>JALZVU010000311.1 GCA_023301795.1 Granulosicoccus sp. | reverse complement strand
TGTATTCGCAAGCTGGAAGCCTGCAGTGCGTTAGGTTGTATAGCGCTTCCGGACTTTGCATCCTGCCACAGTAAATAGCCCATACCAGCAAGCAGTGCGCATAGAGTAGCGCCCACTACTAGTGTCCATCGCCGTACTGATTGTGTATGCCCCATTGAGTTAAATGACGTTCACTTACTACGTCGACGACGCAGGCGGACGATACCTGCGATGAGGCAAAGAAGCAGCGGCAGCACAACAAGATAGACAACGCTAAGTACAACAATAGAGCGATTTGACAAGCTGAGCTCGCTATCTGGCGCGCGTTGCGATACAAACGACAATGCGTCGGCCTCGCCCGTGAGCCACAACGCCAGTGATTCCATAAAGCTCTGGTTTGCACCATTGCCAATAAACTGAGAGGCCGCAAAATCCGCATCTCCAATCACGGCAAATCGTTGGATTCCCTGTGCAATCGTGCGTTCAATGGTAACCCCCAACAGCAATGGGCCTGATACTTCAGGCGTGTTCTCGTTGAATTCGATAGCACCCGTCAGCTGACCTGTTTCAGTCCAGCTGGCATCAGGTGTTTGCAGTAGGGGTTCTACTACTTGTCCCGCAAGCTTTGTTACGGCCAGTGCTTTGGCTTGCGGTAGCAGAACGGGGCTTACCAGTGTTTGCGTCACTGGGTGGGCAGGAAATCTGTCCAGCAGCACAAAATCTGGTGAGTCTGCTGATAGTGCCTGGCTTGCAGTATCGATGACTATGCCGGGCAGAATATCAATGCCCAAGGTGTTTGAAAGCAGGCTCAGGTCTGGCCCGGTTTCACTATCGCTGGCGGTTTCAGCTAGCCATAATAAATTGCCACCACGTTGTAGGTAGCTATTCAGGCTGGCTAGCTCTCCTGGGAAATACTTGCTTTTGGGAGCCGCAAGAACCACCAGATCAATATCATCATCAAGATAGGGTTCACTGACCAGGCTTTGCTCGCGTGTTTGCAGTCCGATTTTGGCCAGTCGTTCACTCATGATCTGCCAGTCATCATTGCCTGTGGCGGTGGGGCTTCGTTCGCCGTGGCCCGTAATAAACACCAGGTCGCGATCGCCAGCGCGTGATAGTTGCGTAAGGCTGTCAGCCAAGCTACGTTCAGACAGATTTTGCAAACGCTGCTCACGCTCTGGTGTGCGCAGAATGAGCTCGCCTCCGGGAGCTGCATTCAAGGTGCGCGCTTGTGCGGGATCGGTCTCCGGATTGACAAAGCGTAAACTGATGTCAGGTTTGTGCTCCTGAAACCGACTCACAAGCAATTGCACAGCGTCACGTTGTTGCGGATTTGGGCCCAGCACTGCAATGATCTCCACTGGCGCATCTAACGAGCCCAGCAGAGACTGCGTGGTGGTTGCCAGTGAGTGTCTACTGTTCGCAGTGAGATCGGTACTTACACTGAAACGGCTTGTAAACCATCCTGAGACGAGCACAACGCCGACGATGAGCGCTGAGAGCACAATATGCAGCTTTGATGATCGAGTGCTCATCAGTAACCATTCTGCCGAAGCGAGTCGAGGCGTACCACGGTAAGGCCGAGGAACATAAGCGTCATGAGAATAAAGTAGGCAACATCAGCGCTTTGCAAATACCCTTGAAAAAAGCCACTTAAGTGACTGGCAATTGATAGCTGGCTGATTGCCTGAATGGGCAATTCACCAAAACTTGCGCTACCCAGTAGCCATAGCAAAACAAGCAGCGCCAGGCTTGAAATTATAGCCACAACATTATGTCGAGTCATGGAGGAGAAAAACAGCCCGCAGGCCATACTTGCACAAGCACATAGTGCAAGTCCGGTGGCTGCTGAAAACACTATCGGCAAATCAATTGGGGCGAAACTGATCATGATGAACAGCATTCCGACCGCTATCAGTACCAGCAATAGCATCACCATGCTCATACCGATAAACTTGCCGAGCACAAGAGCTGCGGTGGATACCGGTGATGACTGCCATAGCGCGTAGGTATGACGGCTGAACTCATCACTGAACGCTCGCATGCCAAAAAGAGGTGCTACAAAGGTAAAAGCCAATGCTAGTGGTTGCAAGTATCTGACGCTCATGTACCCACTGAGGCCAACAGGATAATCTTGCAACGACAGCTGATCTTGTATGTTTAGAAAGGTCTCTAGCTGCTGCAGAAACAGATAGCCGAACAGCAATGCCAGAATGGCGGCGATCATCCACGTTTGGGCGCTGCGGGCAAGCGTAAGAAACTGATGTTTTGCAATGGTGATTATCATGAAATGGCACCGTGAAATAGTGCTTCCAAATCCTCGCCTTGTGCGAGTACATCGGCTACCAGCTTGCCTTCATGGATCACCGCCACCCGATTGCAGGTGCTTTGTGCTTCGCTAAGCAGGTGTGTGGAAAACACCACAGCATGCTCATCGGCATAGCGGCGAATCAGCTCGCGCATAGCGTCAAGCTGTTGCGGGTCGAGCCCGTTGCCCGGTTCGTCCAGGAGTAACACAGTAGGTTCGTGGATGATCGCCTGGGCCAGGCCGACGCGCTGACGATACCCTTTTGATAATGTGCCAATCAGGTTTCTGGATACTGTTGTCAGGCTGCATTGCTCGATAACCTCGCTCTGACGATCACTCAATTGCTGACCTTTCATGCCTCTGATTTGTCCGCACAGGCGCAAGTATTCTTCAACGCGCATGTCGTCATACACAGGCGGTTGATCGGGGAGAAATCCGATTCGCGCACGTGCCTCTAATGGCTGTTCTTGCATGGAGTGGCCATCAATGGTGACCGAGCCACTGTCGGGTACCAGCATGCCGCACAGCATTTTGAGTGTGGTGGATTTACCGGCGCCATTGAGTCCCAATAGTCCCAGCACATCACCGCGTGCAAGGCTCAGCGATATCCCGCTAACCGCTACGGAGGCACTCAGGGTGCGGTGAAGTTTATCGGCCTGCAACACGCCACTGGCATCCTCAGACGGTGAGGCTGTTGTGGTTGTGCTGTGTGGTGAGAGTGTTGAAGCTGAGGTGGACACGTATTTACCTGGCTGAGATCAGCAAAGTGTGGGGTAGAACCAAGTATAGGCTTGCAGCTGTCGTGCCGAATCCACTTGGCACATTAAATCTGCGATATATGCTGGGACTAAAGGGCCCGTTGAAAAAATTTCTTTTGAACTGTTTTAGCGAATAGTTACAGCGATGCCAAATTGACATGCACTTTGTGTATTGTTCACTCCAATATTAACGTTTAGAGAGGTAGGGGATTTGTTCCTTTTAGGTCAATGGGATGTGTCGTTCTGGTTTCTTGTGGCTTGGACAGCCATCAGCTGCCACGTAACGCTATTATCGGTCACCATTTTTTTACATCGTAGCCAAGCGCACCGTGCTGTGGATCTGCACCCGATGCTGCAGCATCTGTTCAGGTTCTGGTTGTGGTTCACCACCGGTATGGTGACCAAAGAGTGGGTGTCAGTGCACCGTAAACACCATGCGCGCTGCGAGGGTCCCGAGGATCCGCATAGCCCGCAGATTTATGGCATCAAGAAAGTGTTACTCGAAGGTGCTGAGCTTTATCGAGACGCTGCGGCTGACGACGAAATTCTCACCAAATTCGGACACGGAACACCCAACGACTGGTTGGAGAAGAATGTGTATTCGCGTTTCCCTGTGCTGGGAGTGTCAGTGCTAGTGGTGTTGGAGTTCTATCTGTTTGGCCTGGCAGGCATCGCGGTATTTGCCATACAGATGTTGTGCGTGCCGGTACTGGCTGCAGGCGTCATCAATGGCCTGGCGCATTTTTGGGGCTATCGCAATTTTGAAACTAACGATGCGGCAACCAATATCACGCCGATTGCCGCCATCATCTGTGGTGAGGAATTGCATAACAACCACCACGCGTATCCATCTTCCGCTCGTTTTTCGCTGCGTAAATGGGAGCTGGATCTGGGTTGGGTATATTTGCGATTGTTCAGCTTTCTGGGTCTTGCAACTATCCGGCGAGTGGCGCCACGGCCTCAGTTCAATTCCAGTAAAACCGCTATGGATATGGACACTGTGAAAGCCATCATCGGCAGTCGGTTGCATGTCATGGAGTCCTACGCCAGTCGAGTCATAAAGCCGGTTTGCTCCATGGAGATGAAAACTCTGCATGAGCATCGTAAGATCTTCAAGCTGGCAGGGCGCGATCTTGCCAAGGTCGATCATTTGCTGGATGAAGCGGGGCGACTTCGGATAGCGGCGGCGCTGGCCGTCAGTGATTCGTTGAACACCGTTTACGATCTTCAGAACCGGTTGCAGTCTATATGGCACAAAGCCGGTGCGAGTCAGGAGGCGTTACTGCATGCCTTGCAGGACTGGTGCAAGGAAGCCGAGGCCACTGGTATCGATTGTCTTGAGGATTTTGCCGCCAGGTTACAGGGCTATCAGTTGAAGCCGTTTAACGGTTAGCGATAACCAGTTGGTCAGATATTTCAGGCATAAAAAAACCGGCTAAGGCCGGTTTTTTTATGCCTGCTGAAAGAAGCGAACAATTACTTGATCTTGGCTTCTTTGTACATCACATGCTTTCGCACGACAGGATCGAATTTTTTCATTTCAAGCTTGGACGTCATGGTGCGCTTGTTCTTCGACGTAGTGTAGAAGTGGCCCGTGCCGGCTGATGAAACGAGTTTAATCTTGTCTCTCATGACAATATCTCTCTAGATTAGGGGTGGAAAGGTGGTTAGACCTTTTCGCCACGTGAGCGCATCTCGGTAAGGACGGTGTCGATACCGTTCTTGTCGATAATTCGCATGCCATTGGATGAGACGCGCAGCGATACAAATCGATTTTCTGCGGCTACCCAGAAGCGATGGGTGTGAAGATTAGGCAAGAAACGACGACGCCGACGGTTCTTGGCGTGCGACACGTTGTTACCTGACATTGGGCTTTTGCCGGTGACCTGGCACACTCTGGACATGCGAGACTACTCCGAATTAGGACTTTCACAAAACTTAGCCTGAGGAGTGTAGCGAAATTCTGGCCAACGCTCAAGTCATAAACGGCTACTATTTACCATTTCACCCTGTCAGCAGTTATAAAAGCACCTCATGGACCGCATTTTTATTAGTAATCTGACCGTCGAAACCATTATTGGCATCTACGACGTCGAGCGTGTTACCCCTCAGCGAGTGGTGCTTGATCTGGAAATGTCGGCAGATATTGCGCATGCAGCGAGTACCGAAGACATCGAATCAACACTTAACTACAAGACTCTGAGTGAAACATTGACGCAATTTCTGCAGGAAAGTCAGTTCCAACTGATTGAGACGATGGCCGAGCGTGTCACAGAGATTATTCGACAGGATTTTGGTGTGAAATGGGTAAAACTGACATTGCACAAGCCTGATGCACTGCCAGGAGACATCAACGTAGGCGTCATTATTGAGCGGGGAGCGGTCTAAGTGCAAAAAGCTACGCTCCCAGAGCCTGATGCCATAGCGCTGGCCCACAGCGAGCGACTGCGCGACAGGATTGCCGAAACTATCTCACAGGCAGGTGGGGTGGTTTCATTTGCAGACTATATGCAGCAGGCGCTCTATGAGCCTGGTTTGGGCTACTACATGGCAGGGGCCGCTAAATTTGGTGCAGACGGTGATTTTGTGACAGCCCCTGAGGTATCCCCCTTGTTTGGGCAGGCATTGGCGGTGCAGACAGCCGAGATTCTGGATGATGTAGGCGGTAACGTGCTTGAACTTGGTGCAGGCAGCGGCAAGCTGGCGGCAAGTGTTATCCCAGAATTGGCAGCACGTTCGGATTTCACCTATTACATTCTCGAGCCCAGTGCCGAGCTAATACAGCGGCAGGAGCAGCTCCTTAGTTTGGTGTTGCCAGCTGAGATGATGGCCCGTGTGCAGTGGTTGGACGCCTTGCCTGACTCATTTACCGGCGTCGTGCTAGCCAATGAGGTCATGGATGCTCTTCCGGTAGAGCGTTTTCGAGCCGACCCTGAAGGGCTCCATCAGATGTGCGTGGCTGATCAGTTGGCCAGCACCCATCGCCCAGCAGGTGAGGCGTTAATCAAAGCTGTGGCGGCACTGGAAGTGGATTTGGGGAGCCCCATTCCACTGGGGTATGAGTCTGAAGTGTGTCTGCTGATGGCGCCATGGATACATTCGTTGGAAGCCATGCTGCATAAAGGTGTCGCCATCCTTATTGACTACGGTTATCCGCGGCGTGAGTACTACTCGGACGAGCGCAATAACGGCACGTTGGCCTGTTATTACCGGCACCGCATGCACGATGATGTGTTCTTTCTTCCCGGCCTTCAGGACATCACGGCCCACGTGGATTTTACGGCCGTGGTGGAGGCCGCGGTGGCGTGCGAGATGGAACTGCTGGGCTATGCCTCACAGTCAGCATTCTTGTTGGACAACGACCTGCTAAAAATAGCTGATACTGTGAGCACGACGCTTACGAGTGAAGCTGATCGCATATCCCTTGCGCGGCAGATCAAAACGTTGACACTGCCTGGCGAAATGGGCGAGCGGTTCCAAGTCATGGCGCTGGGCAAGGGCTATGATCGGCCACTACGCGGATTCCAGACTCAAGACCTGGCTTATCGCCTTTAACTATCAATGCCCTGCCGGGCAAGCAAGATGCAACACCTATGGAACTATCCCACATTATCTGGCTGGCGCTTATTCAGGGCCTCACAGAATTCCTGCCTGTCTCAAGCTCTGCGCATTTGATTCTGGTACCCAGTCTCCTGCAATGGCCTGACCAAGGGCTGGCGTTTGACGTTGCCGTTCACCTTGGCACTTTGCTAGCGGTGGTCGCTTTTTTTAGACGCGACATCGTCACGTTGTTTCTGGCCTGGATTGGCTCCATGAAGCCTGGCAACATGACACCAGAAGGGCGACTGGCCTGGGGGATCATTCTTGGCACCATACCGGCAGGACTGGTTGGGCTGGCGTTCAAGGATGTGATTGAAGTGCACTTGCGATCGCCTTTGGTCATCGCTGCCACCACCATCATATTTGGCCTGCTGCTGTGGTACGCCGACAAGCGCAGCCGTCTGGAGCGTGACGAATACACCTTGAGCTGGAAGGATTTTCTGATTATTGGCGGAGCGCAGGCGATGGCTCTGGTGCCCGGGACATCGCGCTCAGGCATTACAATAACAGCCGGACTGCTACTGGGGCTTACACGCGAAGCATCCGCACGCTATTCGTTTCTATTGTCCATTCCCATTATCGTGGTGTCAGGTTTGGGGGTTACCAAGGATCTGGTAACCAGCCCGTTACCGGTCGAATGGGGAACTCTGCTAATCGGAACCGTCATTGCGGCGATCAGCGCTTTCATTTGCATCCACTACTTTTTAGCGTTTATCAACAAGATGGGCATGACGCCATTTGTGATCTATCGATTGTTGCTGGGTGTGCTGCTGTTGTGGGTGTTTTTGTAGCGCTGTAGCTATTCGCCTGGTACGTCAAGACGAAATGTCTTGCCACCCAGACCATGGACCGAGTCGTTGGCCTGCAGCGTTACAAATGCGATGCCTGCAGGAATCTCAAGGGTAAGAGAACGAGTGAAGGGCTGCTCGTTTTCATGTGGGTGCAGCAACTCACGCACGCCTAGCACTTCACCATCGGGCCCTAGAACATCCCAACGGTTTGCGTAGTGATCCCAGCCAGTATCAGCATGGAGTACGGTGGCGTTAATTCGGTATTGCCCGTTACCCATTGCGCTAATGCTGCCATCGACAACATCAGCTTCACCTGCAAAGGCTAGCGGTGCGAACAGCAGAGTGAACGCCAGTTGGGCGAGTAGGGCAGATTTGGTCAGCAGGGTGGTCTTCATGTCGGTAATCTCTGGGTGTGCGCTCGGAAAAAATGATTACCCAAACGCGAATGACAAAGCGATATTCCACTTTGAAAGTAACACAGACAATAAAGCGCTGGAAGAGTTGCTGCTTCGTTTGTCGTTGTTGCAGGTCATTGCCAACTGACGATGGTATTCGGCCGTCTTGGGTAGTGTTCGCGTATAATCAGCACGCTTGACGACTGTTTGATCTGAATCTCGGAATTGTACGATATGACGTTGCAGCAACCTCCTCCCGTGATTACCCGAAACATCGGCGGCGACCCTCGCGTGGTGGGTCCAGTATTACAATTTTCACTGTTTATAGTGCCGCTGGTCATGAACTGCTTTTTCATGGTTTACGCCTTGGCTGGCTGGATTATTGAGGGGCGCGACAAGCTTAACTGGTCTTTGGAGGCACCTACCGTGGCTGTGTGGGTGTGTGTGGGCATGGTGATGTACTGTGTGCTGGTACTTGGCTTTGTGCGTTTTCGAGGTGGCAACTTTATGCACCCTTTGTCTGTATCAAGCTTTGTACATATTGCTATCGCCTTGTTATTGATGCTGTCAGTGTTCATGACAGTGAGTGTGTAGTGCTGACTCTTTAGGAACTCAAACTGCTTGCCGACATCATAAGCAGTCGGCATTGATTACCAACGTTATCTTGCACTTATGTCACACACCACTTTCATGGCTTTTGACTTCTCGCCTCAAGGACTTTTTGCTGTAAAGCACCTGCGTTTTCGGCGTCTATGGATAGGTGTGGGTGTGTTAATGGTAATGACCGTAACCATTGGTTCTGTGGTTTCATTGCCTACGACGGTCAAGGCGGTCATGTTGCATGATAAGTTGCTTCATACCTTTGCTTACGCAGCCATGATGGGCTGGTTTGCACAGATCTACCGGCACGACCTAACACGCCTTGTGTTGGTCATCGGACTGATTGCGCTGGGTATAGCCATTGAGTTTGTACAGGGTACTACGGCTTACCGCCAATTTGATGTTCTTGATATGGTGGCCAATACATCTGGCGTGGTTTTAGCGTGGGCGCTGGCTTATACTTGGGTCGGCAACGTGCTGGTGTGGGCTGAAAACTATGTGTGCAAGATGGTGCTGAAAGCGTAGCACTGACGTCAAGCAGGGAGTGCAACATGAAGATATGGGTAGACGCTGATGCGTGTCCTGTTGCCATGCGCAAGATATTGTTCAAAGCGGCGCAGCGCACTGGCACAGAAGTAACACTCATTGCAAATCAAGCCATCAGCGTGCCGCGTTCGCCGCTGATAACAATGCGTCAGGTGCCACAAGGATTTGATGTTGCCGACGATGAAATAGTGCGCCTCGTCCAGCCTGGAGATCTTGTTATTACCAGCGATATCCCCTTGGCCAGTGAGGCTATTGATAAAGGGGCAACAGCGCTCAGTGGTCGTGGTGAGTTGTTTGATAAAGAAAACATCCGTGGCTTGCTGAACATGCGTGACTTCATGGATACCTTACGCGGCAGCGGCATTCAGACAGGTGGTCATGCAGCGTTGGGGCAGGCCGAGATAAAAGCGTTTGCCGATCAACTGGATCGATGGCTGGCTCGACGAAAGTAGTCGTACCGGTTGGCTGTATTTTGGGTAATGTTTTCACCACGTATTGTCATGGTTTGTTGTGCTAATACTGTAGCCATCTTAGAAGGCTACGATGCACTCAGCGATACGACGTACTTACCGACACTATGAATATTCAACTAACCTTATTGGCGCACTCCTCAATATGAAGCGAGTAAAAGCGTTACTGCTATCTTTGCATTTAACCGCTGTGCTAACAACGGTGACTCCCGCACTAAGTGCAGAGCCTTCAGTGGTCAGCATTGTGGAGCAAGACGATAGAGCAGTCTTGCTGGTTAATAACAAACCCTTTCAAGTGAAAGGCGCAGGTATGGGTTACTCCGATGCGCAGGGTGTGAAAAAGCTCAGCGATGCCGGAGGCAATGCCTTTCGAACGTGGGATACCCAATCACTAGACGTGCAGTTAGAAGCTGCGCTTGAATATGACACCATGGTGCTAGTGGGGCTTGATGTGGGTAAGCAGCTTCAAGGCTTTGACTATAGCGATGCTGAGGCTGTAGGCGCTCAGCACCAACGCCTTATGGATATCGTACGCAAGTACCAGAATCATCCCAATGTGCTGGGATGGATTCTGGGTAATGAGCCTAATCTGATGGTGGCAGGTGATGGGCAGGTGGTGCCTGCGGATCCACAGGTATACACAGCCATTGGACGTCTTGCAGCTGATATTAAAAGCTTTGATCCTAATCACCCGGTTACCGTTGCGTTTGCATTTACGGCAACGCTTGCACAGGATATAGGTGCCGCTATTCAAGCAATTCCCGATCTGGATTTTGTGTCATTACAAGCCTATGGTGCTCTGCCAGTTTTGCCGCAGACATACACTGATTTGGACATAGCATTGCCTTATATGATTACCGAATACGGCCCACTAGGGCATTGGGAAATGCCGGCAACCAGTTGGGGTCGTGAGATCGAAGAGCTCAGCAGTGATAAGGCAGCAGGCATGCGTACTCGCATGCAAGACAGCATCATTAATGATCCCACCGGCAAGCTGCTGGGTAGTTTTGCATTTTTGTGGGGACAAAAACAGGAGCGCACACCTACGTGGTATGGACTGTTCCTGAAGTCAGGTGAAAAGACGGCAGCGGTGGATGAACTGACTCACGTGTGGACTGGCCAGTGGCCTGAAAATCGAGCGCCCGCAGCACGGGTAATAACACTAGATGAAAAGCCTGCCGGCGCGAGTGTGCAGCTGAGTCGCCGTGCACGAGTGAGTGCAAGTGTCGTGATTACCGACCCGGAGAACGACGAGTTAACCGTGCGATGGGAATTGCTGAAGGAGGTGGATGTGCGTAGTCATGGTGGGCACTTTGAGCAGGAGCCTGAACAGCTGGTATTAGATAATGCAACTATGGTTACTGAGGGTGATATGAACACACTTGAGTTTGATGCACCTGACCAGCCTGGTGAATATCGTCTTTTTGTTTACGCGATTGATGGGAGTGATGGGGCAGCTACCGCGAATATTCCTTTTTTGGTTGTTGAGTGATGGCTGTTTAACATCACTGTTGCAGTATAGGGTCTACTCTGGTTGCTACTTGTTCTCACGAAGCCAGCGCTTAACAGCGCTCACCCGTGCTAACGTCACTTCTTCTGCAATGCGCGACTTGTCACTTGTAGCACGTGCCACTACACCTGAGTCCACACTACAAAACTCTGCGGCCACAGCTGCCATAAATGCTGCATTTGGATAGGGTCTGTCTTCAAATCCCAGTCTGCCTTTTTTGTCTGCTTCGCACACCAGCAAGTAATCCTTGAATCTGTCTGGT
>JALZVU010000310.1 GCA_023301795.1 Granulosicoccus sp. | reverse complement strand
GCTTCAGTCACGCAAGGATCCTTACGATCAGCGATAGGCATGGTGACGCAAGATACCTCTCTACTGCATCGCTCCATTCGTGACAACATTGCCTATGCTCGTCCAGGTGCAACTGATGAACAGATTATTGCTGCCGCCACCAAGGCGCGTGCGCTTGATTTTCTGATTGATCTGCAAGATGGACAGGGTAGGAAAGGCCTGGATGCCTACGTAGGCGAGCGTGGAGTCAAGCTCTCCGGTGGTCAACGCCAGCGTATCGCTATTGCCAGAGTGCTGCTAAAGGACGCACCCATTCTGGTATTGGATGAAGCAACCTCGGCGCTGGATTCCGAAGTAGAGGCGGCAATTCAGACTAGTCTGCAAGACCTGATGGTAGGTAAGACGGTCATTGCCATCGCTCATCGCCTTTCAACAATTGCAGCGATGGACCGGCTTGTAGTCATAGACGGCGGGCGTGTAGTGGAGACCGGCACGCATGATGAGCTTGTGCGTGCCGGGCGACTTTACGCATCGCTATGGTCTCGTCAGTCCGGTGGATTTCTCAGCCCATGAAACGTACTTAGCGCCTATTCATCAGCATTCTCAGAACGCCAGTTCGGTGCAAGTAATAAAGCAACGTCATGATCGATGCTATGGCGGAAGCAAGGTAGGTTAAGAAAGCAGCATTAAGTACGTTGCTGGCCCCGCCAACTTCTTGTGGAGTTACGATGCCGGCATCAACCATTGCAGTTTTTGCTCGAGCGCTGGCATCCCACTCAACGGGTAGCGTGACCACTGAGAATACAACCGCCGCTGCGAACAGAGCACAACCGAGCAACAGCACCGGCATTCCGAATACGGGGGCTAGGGCCATCAACAGCCCACCTGCCATAATGACTGGCATCGACATTTTGCTGGAAATATTGGTAACAGGGACTAATGCTGAGCGCATTTTCAACCATTTGTACCCTTGCGCATGTTGCAAAGCATGTCCAGCTTCATGGCAGGCAACACCTATTGCTGAGATCGAGCGCGCGTTAAATACAGGTTCTGATAATCGCAAGGTTTTTACTCGTGGATCGTAATGATCGCTGAGTCGGCCCGAAACTGCTTCGATCTTGCAGTCGGTGACGCCCTGGCGTTCCAGCATGAGCTTTGCGGCTTCCGCACCCGTCATGTTCGCCTGAGTGCCCACCGTTTCGTACTTTGCAAAGGTGCGCTTCACCATCATGGACGCTAGCCCAGACAACACCATGCCCGGTAGCATCACCATTAGCATGTAGTTCATATCAAAACCCATCATGGCCTGATTTTCTCAATTTTCGGTTCCACATGATAAACCGTTGTACGCGCCATCTCAGCTTTGATTTGTGAAACTTTATGGAGCGTTGAGCTTGTTTTTGCGGAATCTGGATTCTAATGGTGGCGATACGCGGAGAGGAATTACTGCACTGCGTGAATATTTCAGCGGAAAAAGCGGTTCAAGAGCTGTAAACATGCAGAGTCAAAACCGTGACGCAGTTCCATCACGCCATTCGTGTGGGTGAACACTGTGGTGTCATTCCATCACTCTACACGTGTAGAGTGAAAATCGAGACGCAGTTCCAGCGCTCTACACGTGCAGAGCGAGCTAAGCCGTGCAACACCAACTTACGGCACTGGGCAGGCCGTGATGCACCTCAGCCGTCGTAGTAAGCAGGCTTCCAACTCATGTTTTCTTTTCGGGCAAAAGTTCGTCGACACCACTGGAACGCGATCAAATCAATCTACCGGTATTAACACCAAAGCCCCTCAAAACACTACCTACAGCCAAAAGATAAAAAACCACGACTGTTATACTTTGAAAATGCTCGGCAATCGATCAGTGCAAGGAAAAGTTACTTTCTAACGGCGCTGCATTATTACTTACCAGCGCAGCCGCGCATGACGCATATTCTTAATATTTCGCTATGGAGATCGATTAATTTTGAACACTAAAAAAGTACAGTCATTTTTTACGTCACGACATACTCCACTAACCGTTATTGCCCTTGCGCTGTCATCAATGTCGGTAGCGCAGGCCAGTCCAACCGTTGAGGGCAATGCCATCATATTGCCAGATGATGGCTGGTACCAGGTTCAGGATAGCGAGAACTACAATGAGGTCTGCGGTGGCGTACGACGCTGTGAGGTTTCTCCAGGTAGCTATCTGGTGGTAAACCACACTACTGGTGAACGCTTTGAGAACGTGGAGGTCACCGCATCGAACACGGGTGGCGATAGCGGTATTGTCGTTACTGACAACGTGATTAGGTGGCCGGACGACGGGTGGTATCAGGTGCAGAATGCTGAGACCAACGAGTCACTGTGTGAAGGGGGGCGTAGTTGCGTTGTTGACCCTGGTCAGTACCGCGTCATCAACCACACGACAGGTCAACGGTTTCCAGGCATCAATGTCGGTGGTGGCCAGACACTGCCAATTGTCACTAACCTGAGCGTTGAGCGCTATTCGTCAACAGCCATTGAGTTGTTCTGGTCTCATCCTGAGTCAGGCGAGCCGGCAGACGGTTATTCGGTATTTCAAGATGGAGAGCTGTTGAGAACCATCAATGGAACGAGTTTTTTTATCGAAGGCGTGCCCGATAACACTGACTATGAGTTTTCTATCCGCCGAGTGGGACAGGCAACAGGGTCTAACATTTTTGTGCAGGCAGCAGACAGCGGTGTTGCAAACACTACGAGTCTAAGCATTGCCAATGCCGAATCCATTGTAGCGAATGTTGTCAGTGTGCTTAATGAAGACGCAATTGAGGCGTTCTACCAGACGTTAAATGATGATGAGCTCTTCCAAGGTAAGCGTTTTTTTATTACTAATACTTCAGACGATATACAGAATATTGGTAGCGCTTCGCTTGCTGGGGGGTATCAGTTGGAACTTGGCTTTGGTCAAGGCAACTTTGTGGACGCCGATCAGGCGAGTGCCTACGCTTGTCGCAGCCTTGGAGCAGTAGTCGGCTACTTCGCAACTGCCAATCAGGCTAGCGATTGGTCCTTCAGTGGTTGCGTCATTGGCAGCAATACCTATAACGGTACTGCCGGGGCTCGCCGTCTTATGCGCGGATCTATCAACAGCTCTCCTGTTTTCAATCTGACTATTGATGGCGCCGATGGCCAAAGCAGATCACTCAGTGGTGGATATTCATCGGGTAACCGGTCTTTTATAGTTGTTAACTCACAATCCAACTGGGACTCTGCCAGTTACCGTGGGCCTGTTGATGGTGGGCAGCTAGAGATCAGTGATTACACGGTTTCTCGTTCTCGGATTGATAACAACGTAGATTTCTTTCAATCTACACGTCCATTGCCTGACGGCAGAATCGTGCGGATCAATGAGTATTCGGTGTCGAATTCTGTGGAGGGAAGTTTCTCTGTGAGTGCGCCATGGACGCAAAACGAGTCGTTGTCAGTGACAGTGGAGCTGGCATTCAGTGATGATGCACTGATTGCAACAGATGAAGATACCGGTGAAGTGGTTGAGTTTTCTGGTTCTGACCCTGAAGAGGCATTCTATTGGCAGACTGGACTTATCACCATAACGGCTGAGGATGGAAGTCGCCTCGGAGTGGTACCTGTTGATGGGCAGCCAGGAGACTTTCTGATTGTCACTGGCAATGGTGAGACGGTAACTCCTTCTCCCATTGAGATTAATCCGTAAGGCTAGAAGCTCTGGCCGATAACAGCTTGGTAAGCTCTGGCAAGCTGTTATCGGACGTCAACTTTACAGAATGCGACTATTCAATAAAAGTAGTCATCAATCAAGTACGACAGTGCAAAGCCCAGCGCGGCGAGTCCAGCTACCCAGAAGGTGAACTTGCTGGCGGCACGGCGGTTTGATTTGGCCTGAATAAACAGACCAAAGGCTATGCAACAGTACAAGAGTGCTGTGCCCAGTAAGCCCATTGATACGCCGAACGAGAAGGCATCACGCGGGACGTTAGTGTCAGTGGCAGTTTCACCTTCAGCAACGGGATGGGGTGTTATGCCGTTGGGGTTAATCTGTGCTGACCAGTTGCCCAAAGCCATAGCCGCCGCGATCATGCCGACTATAAGCATTGCGAAGATGAGTAGTTGGGTTTTGGTCATGTTCGATCGTAGTTTTGCACTGATTAGTCCAGAAGGGCAAGTGTAAACGGTTTGCTAGCCTGAACGCGGAAGCGTTATAGAAAACACACTGCCCATACTGCTTGAGGACGTCACATTGATTGTACCCTCGTGCCGTTCTATAATTTTTCTACAAATGGATAATCCCAAGCCTGATCCCCTAATTGAATTTTCACTGTGCAATCTTCGGAAAGGCATGAAAATACGCTCTGAATATTTGTCGTCTATGCCCATACCATTATCTTTTATCAACAGAGTTAGCGCGTCATTTGTCTGGGAATAGTCAATTTCTATAACGGGCGGCCTTTCGTGATGAGCGTATTTGATTGCGTTTTCTACCAGATTCATGAATACGCGCTCAAGTTGGTGCTCGTCACCAGTGATGTTGGGTAAGTGATTCAGTATGAGGGATGCATTCTGTTGTTTGCATAAATTACGAAGATCTGTTTCTACGCTCTTCAGTAGGGTGTTCAGGTTGATTTCGGTCTTTTCAATATCATTGGTTTCGAGTTTTGCGTAACTCAATAAATCACTGGTAAGCGTCTGCATTTTTCTTGAAGACTTGGTAATAATCTTCAGGTACTCCTTTACTTCAGAGTTGCTTGTCGCATTCAATTCTTCTGCGAGGAAATCAGCCGACATTTGGACATTGCGGATAGGTGTCTGAAGATCGTGTGACGCTATGTACGCAAACTGTGCAAGATCATCATTAGATCGGATCAGTTTTTCATTCGCCCTCTTCAGATCAATCGTAAGCAAATTGGCACGCCTGTCAACTCGTTGTTTTGACGTCAGAATATAGTCAACGAAGATTGCCGAAAGAATAGTCGCTAGCCCACCGAAAATTCCTATAGCCCAGTTGCCTGCAGTGTTGGTTGAAACATATTCAGGCGGGGTGAATTCCAACTCCCATTGTCGGTTTGCAACGTCGATGGTGCGTATCAGCGCAGGGTGGTCTGCTGACACTGTGGGGGCGAGTTGGCTAAAGAGAAGTTCGGACGCATTTGTCCGTGGCGCATCGGTCACATCAAACACGGTTAGAGATGTGAAGCCAAGATCGCTGGAGGCAGATATTAAATCACCGATTCTAAAAACAGCTACGACAACGCCGCGGAAGTCACCTTCAGTTCGTAACATTTCTCCGTAGGAATCTACATTGAAAACAGGCAACATCATAAGGAAGCCCTTTTGGCTTCCCGACTCTTGCGCTAAGGTTATTGCTGCAGTTGCAGCCACGCTGTTTGTGTCGCGAGCAAGTTCAACGGTTGCTCGTCGGTCAGGGTTTGAGCCAATATCGAATCCGAATGCACTCTCGTTGCCTTCCATAGGCTCGATGTAGGTGATGACATAGCGCTGTTGTTGGTCAGTCTCTGGCCGAACAGTAAATTCTGGATAGCCGCCCGGACGGATTGAATCGTCGAGCTGGATGAGATTTTCAAAGCTTTTTGTATCGGAAGAGTCAATCGCTGCATTCCAGGATAAAGCTTGTGTATTTGGAAACAGAGACTTTAAAGTCATTAACTCTAAAAAGCTGTGGAATTCTTTCCTTGAAACATGTTCGGACGCATGAAACAGCGCCTGAGTGGCCATAACCAGTGTTGTATATTGGTCAAGAGCGCTATCTAATTGCGCTGTAGCTATTGTTACCTGATTAGAAAATTCGCTAAAGGATGTCTGTTTTTGTTGGCTAGTGATAACAAAAAGCGTAGCGAAGGTCAGTAGCATGCCAGCGCAGAATACGCCGAGTACCGGCATACGCAATTCCAATAAACTAAACTTTTCTTGCATAGACTGTCGCAGACGTTGCTGGTTGCCTGGAGCTTTCCAGTATTTGGTGTATTAAGGGGGCAGTATACGATGCTTTATAGCACTGGCCCTAATAGTCGGCGCGTAAGGTAATGAGGAGCGTTGAGCTTGATACATCAAGGAGGGTTACTTGGCTGTAAATCTCCTGTATTGCAGTGTGAACTGATTTTTTAAGTGATGACATCAAAGACACAACGTGTTTTTTGCCTTTCATGAAATCCTACTGTTGTAGGCGAAAAATTAAGGCAGCATGTGAAGAAAGGCGGACGCTGCTCGCGATAGGGTCTTACCTTTCAGGTGCACATGACCCAGCTGCCGCTGCATGGAAAGACTTATTACCGGTACTTGTACGATATCTGTATCGAGCAGGTTAGTTGGCAATGCGCTCCAACCCAAGCCCACCGATACCATCATTTTGATAGTCTCGAGATAGTTGGTTTCAAGGCTGGTTTCCACCGTAACCCCGAAAGGCTCCAGAGCGCGCAGAAGTATGTCGCGGGTAACTGTGCCGCGTGCGGGTAGCACTGCGTTGTGCAGGCATAACTGTTTTGCGGTAATCGGTTGTTGTTTGCACAGGCTAGCCAACGGATGATCTTTTGCGCAGACAATCCCCAGAGGGTCGGGCCATACAAGTTGCGTGGCCAAGGTGTTGTGTAAATGATCTGGCAAGGTGACCACAGCCAACTCAATGTCACCGCGTGCCACCCCTTCGCAGGCTAGCTCCGAGTCCATGAACAGTAGATCGAGCTCAACGTCGGGGTGTGCCTGTGTGAATGATTTGAGAATTGGCGGCAGTCTGTGAATGCCCACATGGTGGCTGGTAGCCAAGCGTAATCTGCCGCTGATAGTGGCGGATAGCGAATGCACCTCCTCACGGCTGATGGCAATGTCGTCCAGAATTCGCCGCGCGCTTATCAGGAATTTTGTTCCGGCCTCGGTGAGCTGAATGCCTCGTCTGATCCGGTCAAACAATGCGATACCCAGATCTGCCTCCAGAGCCGCTACTCGTTTGCTAATAGCTGGTTGGGTCATAAACAGGCGCTCTGCAGCCAGCGAAAACGATCCAGATTCTGCAACGGCGACAAACGCCTTTAGAGAAGGAAAATCCATAATGTCAGCGAGCGTTCAAACTATTCCAAATAGGAATGTAACAAATAATAATTATGAATTGGAGTTATTTCACCAAGGTCGATACAATTCGTATACAAGAACGATTATCGGTTAGCAGGAGTGATTGGTCATGGCTGGAAAGACGTTGTATGACAAAGTCTGGGACGCTCATCTGGTGCACAGCCAAGAAGATGGCACCGTGCTTCTTTATATAGACAGGCATCTGGTGCACGAAGTCACCTCACCGCAGGCGTTCGAAGGATTGCAGCTCGCTGGTCGTAAGCCATGGCGCACCAATTCCATGCTCGCAGTTGCTGACCATAACGTGCCGACAACAAACCGTGCTAATGGCATAGATGATCCAGTATCCCGACTACAGATCGAAACTCTGGATGCCAATTGCGAGAAATTTGGTGTAACAGAATTCAAAATGAATGATCTGCGGCAGGGCATCGTGCATGTCATTGGGCCAGAGCAGGGTGCGACTCTACCAGGCATGACGGTGGTTTGTGGGGATTCTCATACTTCCACGCACGGTGCTTTTGGCGCTTTGGCCTTTGGTATCGGTACCTCAGAGGTGGAGCATGTGATGGCCACACAAACTCTGCTGCAGAAAAAAGCGCGCAATATGCTGATCAGTGTTGATGGGCAGGTGGGTCCTGGGGTTACAGCCAAAGATATCGTGCTCGCCATTATCGGCAAGATTGGCACCGCTGGTGGCACGGGCTGTACGCTGGAATTCGCTGGAGAAGCCATTCGCAATCTGTCGATGGAAGGGCGCATGAGTGTGTGCAATATGTCTATTGAGGCAGGTGCCAGAGCAGGCATGATTGGGGTGGATGACACCACTATCAGCTATCTGAAAGATCGACCGTTCTCTCCAAGCGCTGAACACTGGGCTCAAGCGGAAGCATCGTGGCGTGAACTAACGAGTGACGATGATG
This sequence comes from Granulosicoccus sp., assembly GCA_023301795.1. Lineage (GTDB taxonomy): Bacteria > Pseudomonadota > Gammaproteobacteria > Granulosicoccales > Granulosicoccaceae > Granulosicoccus. Next base: position 31,110 of record JALZVU010000310.1, on the reverse strand, counting down.
CACATTTTGATGAGGTGGTTCACCTGGATGCTACAACTATTGAGCCGCAGGTATCGTGGGGTACATCCCCAGAGATGGTGACGTCGGTCAATGGCCAGGTGCCAGATCCTTCATCCGATGAGCTAACAGCCAAGCGCGAAGGCTACTCTCGAGCGCTGGAGTATATGGATTTACAACCAGCCACACCAATTTCACAAATCATGCTCGATCGCGTCTTCATTGGTTCATGCACCAACTCGCGTATTGAAGACCTTCGCGCTGCAGCAGCTGTTATCAAAGAGCGTAAAGTGGCGACGTCCATAAAGCAGGCTATGGTGGTACCAGGTTCCGGGCTTGTAAAAAAGCAGGCAGAGGAAGAAGGTCTGGACAAGCTGTTTATCGATGCAGGCTTCGAATGGCGTGAGCCGGGTTGCTCTATGTGCCTAGCCATGAATGCTGACAGGCTAGAGCCGGGTGAGCGCTGTGCTTCTACCTCAAACCGTAATTTTGAAGGACGGCAGGGGCAAGGTGGTCGAACGCATCTGGTCAGCCCAGCGATGGCAGCTGCTGCCGCCATTGCCGGGCACTTTGTCGACGTTCGCACGTTCTAGTCACACCCTAACTCAGGAGTAGCTCCATGCAAGAATTTACCCGGATGACAGGTGTTGCAGTACCGCTAATGCGTGCCAATGTCGACACCGATGCCATTATTCCCAAGCAGTTTCTAAAATCCATCAAACGCTCAGGTTTTGGCGTTAATCTGTTTGATGAGTGGCGTTATCACGATGCAGGCTTCCCTGGTCAGGATTCAAGCACGCGCAAGCCTAACGCGGATTTTGTTCTGAACAAGCCTCGCTATAATGGTGCTCAAGTACTGCTGGCTGGTGAGAATTTCGGTTGTGGTTCATCGCGTGAGCACGCTGTTTGGGCGCTGGATGACTACGGAATCCGGAGTGTCATTGCGCCAGGATTTGCTGATATTTTTCATAACAACTCGTTCAAGAGCGGATTACTGCCGATTGTTCTGGATAAGGACATTGTAGAAAAACTGGCCGCCGAATGTGAGGGCAGTGAAGGTTACCAGCTGACTATCGATCTTCCTGATCAGACAGTGACAACGCCTGATGGTGAGGTGTTCAAGTTTGAAGTGGACACTTTCCGAAAACACTGCCTGTTAAATGGATTTGACGACATAGAATTGACTCTCCAGCAGCGCTTCCGAATCGAAGAGTACGAGGTCAGTCGCCGACAATCAGCACCCTGGTTGTTCGATGCCCCCTCATGAAGCTGGTCATTGGTAACAAGAATTATTCATCATGGTCTTTACGGCCATGGTTACTGATGCATCATGCTCAGCTTGTGTTTGAGGAGGTGAATATTTCATTGTTCACTGAGGAAGGCGCCAGTCTTATAGAGCAATGGTGCCCAGCCAAGCGGGTGCCTGTGTTGCACGATGGTCCGTTAGTCTTGTGGGACTCGTTGGCCATCTGTGAGTACATCGCTGACAAGGTTACCCGTATTGCATTATGGCCAGAGCGCGCGGATGAGCGTGCCCGTGCACGAGCAATCAGTGCAGAGATGCACGCAGGTTTTGCGGACATGCGTGGGGAGATGCCGATGAATTGTCGTCGTGTCGTAAACGGTTTTACGCCGTCACTAGAGGCGCAAATTGATATTAATCGAATTGTTCAGTTATTTGAAGATGCCCTGCAGCAGAGTGGGGGTCCATGGTTATTCGGACACTACACCGTCGCTGATGCCATGTACGCACCGGTGGCTGCTCGTTTTCATACCTACAACATTAAATTACCCGTGTTGTCGCAAGTTTACGTGGACCGGACGCTGGATGATGCGCCCATGAAAGACTGGTATGCGGCAGCGCGTGCCGAGACAGCCGTTATTTCAAAAGCAGAGATCCCCGATGTCGAATAGAAAAATTGTTGTACTGCCAGGTGATGGAATCGGCCCAGAGATTATTGCCCAGGCGCAGCGAGTGCTGGACGTTGTCAACGATAGCTTCAAGCTCGGGCTTAGTACTCAGGTGTGTATGTTTGGCGGTGCTGCTTATGACAAGGTTGGCTCTCCATTGCCTGACGAGACGCTAGCAGCCTGTCGTGAAGCCGATGCTATCTTGATGGGTTCCATTGGTGGACCAAAATACGACGCCGCTCCGCGTGAGCTTCGACCAGAGCGTGGTTTATTGGGCCTGCGATCTCAGCTGGGTTTGTTTGCTAATTTGCGGCCAGCCATGCTTTATCCAGAATTGGCGGAATCTTCGTCTTTAAAGACAGAGCTGGTTGCCGGCCTCGATCTGATGATTCTTCGAGAGCTGACAGGTGGCATCTACTTTGGACAGCCACGAGGTATTGAGACCCGTGATGGCAAGCGCGTTGGGTTTAACACCATGGTGTACAACGAAGATGAGATTCGTCGCATCGGGCAGCGCGGATTCGAGATCGCGAGGCAACGGGGGTCACGTTTGTGTTCTGTTGATAAGGCTAATGTGCTCGAGGTGTCAGAGCTATGGCGTGAGGTGATGATCGATGTTGCCAAAGACTATCCGGATGTCGAGCTTTCACACATGTATGTTGATAACGCCGCCATGCAGTTGGTGCGTGCACCCAAGCAGTTCGACGTTATTGTTACCAGTAACCTGTTCGGTGATATTTTGTCAGATGCTGCTGCAATGTTGACGGGTTCGATTGGCATGTTGCCTTCGGCCTCACTAGATGAACAGGGCAAAGGGTTATATGAGCCTGTTCATGGATCTGCACCAGATATTACCGGGCAGGGCATTGCTAATCCGTTGGCCACCATTCTGTCTGCATCCATGATGCTGCGTTACACGCTTAAAGAGAGTGCTGCTGCAGATGCCATCGAGTCAGCCGTGTCCAGAGTCATTGCTGATGGTTATCGATGCGCTGATATTGCTGCAGGTGTTAGGGGCGAAAAAACAGTAAACACTAATGAAATGGGCGACGCCGTTTTGGCCGCCATACACGCTGGAGCGTAGTACCTGATGAGTAAGACATACGATGTTGCTGTTGTAGGCGCAACCGGTGCGGTTGGAGAAACTATTCTCGAGATTCTCGCCGAGCGTAAATTTCCTGTTGGCACTGTTTACCCGCTGGCCAGTTCCCGTTCGGCAGGTAAGCGTGTTGGCTTTGGTGACAAACAGCTTGTAGTCCAGGATCTGGAGAAATTTGACTTCAGCCAGGTGCAGATCGGGTTGTTTTCCCCGGGTGCTTCAGTGTCTAAGATATATGCGCCTAAAGCGGCTGCTGCTGGCTGTGTGGTGATTGATAACACCTCTCAGTATCGCTACGACGACGATAAGCCGTTAATTGTTCCTGAAGTAAACCCACATGCAATAGCAAAATATAAAGACACCAATATTATTGCTAACCCTAACTGCTCAACTATCCAGATGCTGGTTGCGCTAAAGCCGCTACATGATGCTTTCACTATTACCCGCATCAATGTCTGTACCTATCAGGCGGTTTCGGGAACGGGAAAAGAGGCGATCAGCGAACTCAGTACGCAAACAGCCCGTCTACTTAATGGTCTGCCGGTAGAGCCATCGGTCTATCCGAAGCAGATCGCTTTCAATGCGTTGCCGCACATTGATGATTTTCAGGAAAACGGCTACACCAAAGAAGAGATGAAAATGGTGTGGGAAACTCACAAGATCATGGAAGATAATTCGATAGCGGTTAACCCCACGTGTGTGCGTATTCCCGTGTTTTACGGTCATTCAGAAGCATTGCATATAGAAACATCGAAGCCCATTACAGCTGCAGCGGCCCGAGAATTGCTGTCTCAATCTCCTGGAGTAGTAGTAATGGACGATCGAAAGGCCGGAGGGTATCCAACCGCTGTCACTGAGTCAGCTGGAACAGATGCCGTATTTGTTGGCCGCATTCGTGAGGACATCAGCACCGAGAATGGCCTTAATTTATGGGTTGTTTCGGACAATGTGCGCAAAGGGGCAGCCCTAAATAGCGTGCAGATTGCAGAATGTCTTGTTCAGGACTACTTGTAAAAGGTCATCTGTGAGTCAATTGGTGCGATAATTGTAAACGGATACCACTGATACAATTAACTATGTGCTGTCAAGGGCTGTGTAACACAGTCGGTTTGGAATTTGACAGCACGACAGAGCGGGACTAGATACGTGCGAAAATTAGCGACGGCGGCAGCGGTAAGCCTAGCATTGGCCTCAGGCGGTGCTTTCGGATTAGGACTGGGCGAGATAGAGATGCAATCAGCACTCAATCAGCCCATGGATGCTGAGATACCGCTTACGTCGGTGCAGCCTGGCGAGCTGGAAGGAATGATAGTGCAGCTTGCGTCTCCTGAGGCGTTTACCAGAGCAGGCATTGATCGCTCTGCTGCGCTAACCGGCCTGCGGTTCACTGTGGATCAGAGCTCAGGTACGCCGGTCATCAAAATAGAAAGCTCGCAACCCGTCATCGAGCCTTTCCTGAATTTCCTTGTGGAAGTCGATTGGCCTCAGGGTCGTGTGGTGCGTGAATACACAGTATTACTCGATCCCCCTGTCTTCCTGTCGCCCAGTGCCAGCGAACGCAACTCCGCAGCTGATCAGCCGGCGTTAGTGCAAGGTGGTGATGCTGCACTGGTAGTTCCCACACCTATCGAGCGCAGCACCGCCGCTCTTGACGAAGGCTTTGAGGTAGAGCTGTTTGATCTTGAAGTTGAAGAAGTTGATCCGGTTTTATCTTTGGATGAAGCCACATCTGGCGCTTTACTCAGCTCTGATGGTGAGTCGGTATCTCTTGACGGACTCTCCGACGACAACTTGTTGCCAGGTGGAGAGGGAAATGTAGTTTCCTTATCCGATTTGAACGCACCCAACACCGACGCCGTTGCAGAGCTTGAGGCCGAGGCAGTGGCAGCCTTCAGCCTGGATGACGTGCAAGTCAGTGTCGCTGACTCTGATGAGGTCTCTGACAATGTCGTTATCGGTCCCGATGGCCAACCGGTGGGTGGTACCGACAGCAACGACGGCTCCACAATCGTCTCACTGGATGATCTCGAAGAGCCAGCCGAAATTGCCGAACCGACAGACGTTGCTGAAGCTGACACTGGCAGTGCCGCATCGGAAGTGACCGTCGGCAGTGGCGATACCCTGTTTGAAATCGCTCAGAGCAATGCGCCCGCTGGTGTATCTGTGCAGCAGATGATGATGGCTATGTTGGCCGCTAATGAATCTTCATTCATTAACAGCAATATCAATCTTGTCAGAGCCGGCTCCATTCTGCGAGTGCCTGATAGTGGTGAAGCTAATCGCTTGACTCAAGCACAGGCCCTGGCAGCTATTGGTGATCAAAACCAGTTGTGGCAGGACTATCGTGACAGTATCCGCGGTGCTGCCAGTACACAGATTGCCCAGAACCTTACACCTACCGCTGACGTGGAAGCGGACGTGGACGAAGGATCCGCCGCTTCAGAAACCATTGAGACAGCTGGGTTGGATACTGATACATCAGTTCCCGGGCTATCAAGCGAAGCACAAGCAATACTTGACTCAGCGCGAGAGGAAGTTAATGGGCGCGAAGAGCTTAGCATCGTTGCTGATGTTCTCTCCAGTGATACAACAGCCAGTGCCACGGCTGACGAAACTACAGATAGCGATGCATCGGCTCTTGTTGGTGAGGTGAATCGAAAGCTTCAGATGGCCAGAGAAGAACTCTCGGCTACACGGTTACGCTCAACAGATTTAAGTGACCAGGCATCAGAGCTGGAAGACACTTCCAAAAATCTTGACGCCCTTGTTGCGTTACGGCAAAACGAGATTGCGCGCCTCGAAGCGCAGCTTGTTGAAGCCAGAGAGGGCGCTGTTGCTGAGGCCGAAGCTGAAGCCCAGGCTGCGGAAGCTGAAGCCGAAGCCCAGGCTGCCGATGCTGCACTGGCTTTGGCAGTCGCAGAGGCCGAGGCCGAGGCCGATGCACTTGAAGAGGCTGCCAATGCTGCATCCGATGTCGCTGAACAGGCTTCTGAAGCTCTTGACAGTGCAGGCAACGTCGTTGCTGATGCCGCCGGTGATCTTGCAAGTGACGCGCAGAGCACCGCGGATGAAGTGTTGGACTCTGGCACCAATGCTCTGACAGAGGCAGGCGAGACGCTCAACCAGGTTGAACTGTTTGACGAAGGCGCAACTGCTGGTGTCGATGCACAAGATGCGGCGACGGCTGCCGCAGTAACAGTACCGGTTGTAGCCAAAACCTGGTATCAGGAATTTCTCGAAGATCCCAAGCGTTTAGCCATTGCAGGTCTTGGAGGTCTTGGATTGCTGGGCGTTCTGGGTACGTTGTTATTCCGTAGAAAACGGCGTGATCCTGAAGAGTCTATGCTCGATTCAATAGACGAATTTGAATTCAACAACGAAGTGCCGGCAGTTCCTGATACGGTTGATGCAAACCTTAATGGTCGCTTCGACAATACCAGCGAATTTGCTGCAGCCGGATTGGCAGCCGGTGCTGCTGGTGTAGCGGCCACGGGCGCGGCAGCTGCCTCCTTCGGTCAGAAAAGCGACGATGCGTTTGATGAGCTTGGTGACTCATTTGCCGATCGCATGGATGATGTCGGTGACAGTACTCTGGCTTTGGGCGCATCGGATCAGGTAGATCCAATGCCAAGTTATGATGCTCCTTCGGCCGACGGGGGTGATGTTGATCAGGATGACACCATTGCTGAAGTGGATGTCTATCTTGCTTACGGACTCCACGGGCAAGCAGAAGAGTTACTGTCCAAGGCTATCGAGAGAGAGCCCGGCAGCGACGAGTATGCCAGCAAGTTACTGCAGACTTATCACGCACAAGGCAATGGCGAATCCTTCCATGGTGCGGCAACTGATTATCATCAACGCTTTGGCGGTGAGCACAATCCCAAGTGGCCCGCAATTGCGGCTATGGGTGCCGAGCTCCAGCCGGGCAACGCATTGTATGCATTGAGTGCTGGCCATTCCAGTGGAAACCATTCTGAAACAGAAATAGCGAGCGAAAATGAGTTCATGTCGGCTGGCAATTCGGACACGGAAAGCGTCAGTCGTGAATTTGGTACATCTGAGCCGATGGATATGCAGGCTGATGAATCTCATCTGATGGACGAGAGTCTGGATCCTGCATTTGCTTTCGACGAGGGTGATCTTGAAGCCACTGGCGATTTCTCGGCGGTAGTAGAAGAGCTAGCGGCTGAGAATGATGACGGCAGTCTTGATTTCCCAGGTTTCGATGATGCAGGCGCTGCCGCTAACGAAGCACTTTCACAGGCTACCAATGCCTTGGACTCTAGTCTCGACGACAATATGCTTGTTGACGAACTCGATGGGCTTACTGATTCAATCGATGATCTGACACTGGATCTTGATCAGCTTTCTGGAGATTTAGAGCTTGACAGTTCAGAGCTGCTTGACTCTGATTTAAGTAGCCTTGAGCTTCCGGATCTGAGCGCTGACAACGACTTGCTACTTGACTCGAGCGGAGCGCTGGGTGAGGGTGGTGATGAGATGGACACGCTGATGGATCTGGCTAAAGCTTACATCGATCTGGGTGACAAAGACTCGGCCAGTAGTGCATTGGACGAAATTGTAAAAAGTGGTAACCCCGATCAGGTTGTTGAAGCTGAAACGTTGCTGCGTAATATTTCCTGATTCGATGAATTACTGCCGCACTGGCTACTAATACCGTGGTTGTGTCCCGAATAGCCCTCGCCGTCGAATATGATGGCGAGGGTTTTTGCGGTTGGCAACGCCAACCTCATTGTCACTCTGTTCAGGCCGAGCTGGAAAATGCGCTAAGCACCATAGCTCAGCATCCTGTGACGGTGAATTGCGCAGGGCGAACGGATACAGGGGTGCACGCGGCTGCGCAGGTGGTGCATTTTGATGCTGAGGTTGAGCGTCCAATGCGGGCGTGGAGTTTTGGTACTAATTCTCATCTTGACCGGCGCGTCTCGGTGCATTGGGCAAAGAAGATGCCCGACAATTTTCACGCTCGTTTTGCAGCCCTTGATCGCAGTTATCGCTACACGCTGCTCAATCGTGCAACCCGCCCCGGCTATCAGGCGGGCACCTTGGGCTGGGAGCGTGCGCCATTGGACGCTGCTCGAATGCATGAGGCGGCACAGCTCATACTGGGGGAGCACGATTTCAGTAGCTTTCGATCCTCGGAGTGTCAGGCAAATCACGCTATCAGGTTGCTAAAACGACTGGATATTCATCGTGAACACGACCGCGTCATCATTGATGTGACAGCCAATGGTTTTCTGCACAATATGGTGAGAATACTGACCGGGTGTCTGTTAGCTATAGGGCGAGGGGACAAGCCTGTTTTGTGGATGGCGGATCTATTGCAAGCGCGTGATCGAACGCGTGCTGGAGCCACAGCTCCACCGCACGGATTGTGTTTTCTGCAGCCAAGCTACCCTGCAGAATTCGGTGTCCCCGATTTTCAATCAAGCCGGCATGATCCTTGGCGCCCCTGAGTGAGAAGCTCGTTAGCTGTTGCTGTAGATTCAACGTTTCAGGTAACAATTCGGCTCGACTGGATAGTTTGGCATCTGCTATTGTTGGGGGTTATGACAAGAGCACGTACACGAGTAAAAATTTGCGGAATTACACGCATTGGCGACGCACTGGCTGCTGACCAACTTGGCGTTGACGCCTTGGGTTTCGTATTTGTGCCTGCCAGTAAACGTTATATAGAACCCAGCGAGGCTGCTGTCATCGCCAAGCAGTTGTCGCCATTTGTCACCGTGGTGGGATTGTTTTTGAACGAAGACCCTGCACATGTGAAAACAGTCCTATCGTTGATACCGGATATGCTCCCGCAGTTTCATGGGCAGGAGAGCGCCGAATACTGCGATGGGTTTGGCAGAGCGTACATTAAGGCATTGGGTGTAGGCAGTAGTGTGCCCGATGAGGAGGACTTGGCCAGGTATCAGCTTTCAAAAGGTTTTCTATTTGATAGCAACGAGCCAGGTGCTCTGGGTGGCACGGGGCACGCTTTTGACTGGAGCACATTGGGTAGCCACATGGAAAGACCGTTGATATTGGCTGGTGGTCTTGACGCTGGAAATATCCCTGCGGCCATCAATGAGGTGGCCCCCCATGCTGTAGATGTTAGTTCAGGTGTTGAAAGCGCCAAGGGTATCAAGAGCTTGTCCGCCATGCAGCAGTTCATGCGCGCGGTGGCAGATGCTGACGAAAAAAAGAATAAGATCATGGAGCAAGTACAGGCATGAGTGAAGACGACAAATCATCAAAAACCGAATCGGCTAATAGTGCAGAGCCTGCTGGCACGCCTGGCAGCGAAGAAAGACCTCAGATATCGGCTCCGACCAAAGTCATGAACTGGTTTGAAAAGATGATTCCGGCCCGCATCGGTGTCCGAAACACGCGTCCTGAAGAACGCGGTAACGTTCCAGAAGGCTTGTGGGTCAAATGCGACGCCTGCTCTAACGTGCTTTATCACGCGGAATTGGATAGGGCGCAAGATGTGTGCATCAAATGCGGACACCATATGCTCATATCAGCACGCAAGCGTATTGCGCGCCTGCTAGATCCAGGCAAACAGGAGGAAATTGGTGCATCGATAGAGCCTATTGATATGCTCAAGTTCAAGGACTCTAAGCGCTACAAAGACAGACTTTCTCAAGCCGCAAAAGACTCGGGCGAGAAAGATGCGCTGGTGGTGTTGCAAGGCAAACTCAAGGATATGCCGGTGGTGGTTGCCGTTTTTGATTTCAACTTTATGGCAGGCTCTATGGGCTCTGTTGTGGGTGAGCGTTTTTGCCGCGCGTGCGACAAAAGTATCGAGCTGGGAATTCCGTTTATCTGTTTCAGCGCCAGTGGCGGTGCCCGAATGCAAGAGGCGCTCTATTCTTTGATGCAGATGGGTAAAACAAGTGCGCATCTACGTCAGCTTAGTGATCGCGGCATTCCGTATATTTCTGTGCTCACGGATCCCACCATGGGTGGCGTATCCGCATCACTGGCCATGTTGGGCGACATTATTATCGCTGAGCCTGGTGCCCGAATCGGGTTTGCTGGACGGCGTGTTATCGAACAAACCGTGCGTGAAAAACTACCTGAAGGATTTCAGAGTAGTGAGTTCTTGCTCGAACACGGGGCTATTGATCTGATCTGCGACCGGCGAGATATGCGCGATACGCTGGCACGCTTACTGGCAAAGCTATCTGACAAGCCAGTACTGAAATACGATGATGCGCTTGCAGCAGCTCCAAAACCTCTACCTGCCTGAGGCACCTTGTGAGTAACAGTGCGCCATCGCGCGCGCAGCCATTAGATGAGTGGCTTCGCTGGCTTGAAACCATCCATCCTGTGGCCATCGATATGGGGCTTGAGCGTGTAGCGTCAGTGGCTGACAGGTTAGCGCTGCGCCCGTCGAAAACACCCCTGATTCTGGTAGGGGGCACCAATGGCAAGGGGTCTACGGTTGCCATGCTCACTGCGATCTATCAAGCTGCAGGCTATTCGGTGGGAGCCTACACTTCTCCGCACATCACGCATTTTTGCGAACGTATTGCGGTTAACGGCAAGATGGTTGAACAGAGTGCGGTTGTGGATGCATTGGCCTGTATCGAAGCAGGTCGCGAGCCTGAGACATTAACGTATTTTGAATACACGACGTTAGCGGCTATGCACGTGTTCAACGTCAAGCAATGCGATGTGCTGCTTTTTGAGGTAGGGCTGGGCGGCCGGCTGGATGCCACTAATATCTGGGATGCACAATGCTCGATTGTGACTAGCGTAGCGCTTGATCATGAGGACTACCTGGGTAGTGATGTTAGCGTCATTGCTACTGAGAAAGCGGCCATTGGACGCCGTGACAAGCCCTTTGTTGTTGGCGAAGCCAATCCGCCAGCGTCCTTGGCACACTACGCGCAGCAGCACGGTTTCCAGTTTATTGATGTGGGTGCAAAAAAGCTGTCAGATCTTCCGATAACAACGGTGTCCAGCGCTCATCAACGACGTAATGCGGGTTGTGCAAAGGCTGCAGTCGATGCTCTTCAGCATGTTCTCCCCGTTAAGGCTGAGGTAATAGACGCTGCCCTGTTGGGTGCCTCATTACCTGGGCGGTTCGAGCAAATCATGGTCGATGGTGTGCGCGTGGTATTTGATGTAGCGCATAACCCGGCAGGTGCGCAGGCGTTGGCTGCCACCTGGGAAAGCGAGCTCGGTTCTGAGCGCTGCCATGTGGTGTTCGCTGCGTTGGGTGATAAGGATGTTGCAGGCGTAGCACAAGCCTTAGAGCCAATTGCAGAGCATTGGTATTGCATTCCTCTTGATACTGAGCGTGCGATGTCGGTTGACGACTTGGTAGCGCTTGTCGAGGGTCTGCTCAGCGCGGACAGTCCCCGTTCCAGCGTTCATGCCTGCGTTTCAGCGCAAGCGGGTTTGAGCAGCGCTCTGGTCGATGCCAGGCAGTCGGGCATCGCTGTGCTTGTGGCGGGTTCTTTTTACACGATTGCAGCTGTCAGGGCGTTCGCTGCAGCGCAGTCAGACGTTGACGCTTAAGCTTCCACATCGCAGATGAGTAGAGATCCCATTCAGGAAGACGATTCGTCGCAAGTGCGCAAGCGATTGTGGGGAGCTGCGGTACTCATCGCTATTGCTGTCATCATCTTGCCGTTGTTGCTCGATGGTGGCGGCAGTGAAAGCCAGTTCCGGCGTGTTGAGAGCTTGCGCCAGGAGCCACCGGCCATTGTCGACACAGATGGCACGCGTACAGTTCAAGAAGTACCTGAAATGCGCCCGATTCTTGAAAATCCGACAGCTTCAGAGCTTTTAGAGCGCGTTCTAGGGTCTGATGAGAGCGAGATGGATCTTCCTGATCAGCTGAAGCGCGGAGCTGAGGCTGCCCCTGGCTCACGCCAGGTCGTATTGTCAGCCTGGGTGGTGCAGGCGGGTGCGTTTCGTGAAGAGGGTGATGCGCTTTTGGTGCGTGATCAACTTCGACAGGCAGGCTTTGCCTCTTTTGTCCGCGACCGAGAGTTGGATACAGACCCTTTCAGGGTGTTGGTGGGACCCATGATTAAAAAGGAGACAGCTGAGGTGGCAAGGGATCGAGTAGGGGCGTTGCTGCAAACAGACGCTTTGGTAACAACCTATCCTTAAAGCCATTGCGTGTTTTTTGGTCACTTATGGCCGTTAGGTCCATTTGAGACCACTCTTGTGCTACCGCTGCAAGTGTGCATTTGCTACCATCCATCCCCTAAAGTGCGTAGGCGACCTATTCCTTGTCTGAAGTCGATTTACTTATCCTTGCCTTTGTCGGACTATCGGCAGTCACAAGCTTTTTTCGTGGCATATTCCGAGAAGCTCTGAGTTTGGGCGTGTGGCTGTGTGCGCTTCTGGTTACGCTCTATTACGCTAGCCGTTTTGCCACCTTGCTGCCTATCGATTCTGTACAGAGCCCGCTTGCGAGGGCTAACATCAGCGGCGTTATCCTCTTCATCGGCACGCTGTTTCTTGGCAACGTCGTCAAATGGTTTGTGGCTAAGCTAGCGGTGGGCTCAACGCTTCGTATGGTGGACCGTGCAGCAGGTACGGTGTTTGGTGCGTTGCGTGGTGTTCTTATTGTCTCACTCATGGTGCTGGGTGCTCACTTGGCCCCTGAACTCAAGCGAGAGCTTTGGTGGCAGGAGTCTCTTTTGATCCCACGGCTTCAGATCATTGCCGCCACTATTCATAACCGCCTGCCAACATCTGTCGGGCAACATTTTGATTTTACTTCGAACGGGTACTGACGCGCATGTGCGGCATCATCGGAATTGTTGGACAAGAAGCTGTTAGCACTCGGCTGTATGACGGCCTTACGTTGCTTCAGCACCGCGGTCAGGATGCTGCAGGAATAGCAACGTGTCACGAAGGGCGTCTGGTATTGCGCCGCGGCGGCGGCCTGGTGCGTGATGTGTTCAAAACTGGCGACATGCAGCGGCTGGAGGGGCGCATGGGTATCGGTCATGTTCGCTACCCGACGGCGGGTACGTCAGGGAAGGCTGAATCACAGCCGTTGTACGTCAATTCCCCCTACGGCATCGTTATGGGACACAACGGCAATCTGACCAATGCGGATGCGCTTCAAAAGGAATTGTTCGAGGCGGACCTTCGGCATATCAATACGCGCTCTGATAGTGAGGTGCTCCTCAATGTGTTTGCCCACGAACTGCAGGACTTGCGGCCAAGTACGGTCTTAACGCCTGAGATGATTTTTGCCACTGTGGCGGCTGTGCATCGTCGCTGCAAAGGGGCGTACGCTGTCATCGGATTGGTAGTGGGGCGTGGCGTGTTTGCCTTTCGCGATCCAATGGGAATCCGTCCTGCTGTGATTGGCCAGCGTGTTACCGATACCGGTACCGAATATGCTGTCGCCTCTGAGAGTGTTGCGCTGCAAGGGCTGGGCTTTTCACTGATGCGCGATATTGACCCGGGCGAGGCTGTCTATATCGATATGGACGGAAATCTTCATACCCAGCAATGCTCGAAAAATCCGGTTCTATCGCCCTGCATTTTTGAGTTTGTGTATATGGCCCGACCCGATAGCATTATCGATAACATCTCGGTCTATAAGTCGCGCCTGCGGATGGGAGAAAAGCTTGCCAAGCGCATTCTGGAGCTGCGACCGGAGCACGACATCGATGTGGTCATTCCCATTCCGGATACCAGCCGCACCTCAGCCCTGGAAGTGGCCTTTAATCTGGGCGTGAAATACCGCGAAGGCTTTATCAAAAATCGTTACATCGGGCGTACCTTTATCATGCCCGGTCAGCAAATGCGCAAAAATTCTGTACGCCAGAAACTCAGCCCTATAGATCTTGAGTTCAATGGCAAAAACGTACTGCTCGTGGATGATTCCATTGTGCGCGGAACAACGTCAGGCCAGATCGTACAAATGGCACGCGATGCAGGTGCGAAAAAAGTGTACATGGCATCTGCGGCACCGCCGGTGCTGTTTCCTAACGTTTATGGCATTGATATGCCAGCCGTGGAGGAATTAATCGCACACAACAGGACTAACGACCAGATTCAGCAGGAGATAGGGGCCGACTGGCTGGTCTACCAGACTGTTGCAGATCTTATCGAGGCGGTACGTTATGACAAGCGCCCGGTTGAAAATTTCGAATCCAGTTGTTTTACGGGTGAATACATTACTGGAGATGTTGACGGGGACTATCTGAATGCCTTGCAGCAGCAGCGCTCTGACAATGCCAAACAGCTGCAGCAGGGTGAAGATGATTTGTTGGTGCTGTAACTGAAGCCCAACTGAAATCAACCCATCCGTAAGCCAGCCCGCTGAAAATCCCCTACATTGATGCCGAACGCACCATCGCTGTGGGTGGTTTTGATCTGGTAGATATTGCCCTGGTCATCGGTATCCATCTGCGATAAATCGACTATTCTTTGGGCAGTGGGTTCACCTATAGCGTCCAGAATCATGATGACGCGTGGACGCAGTTTATCTTTGGTGTTGGACAGCACGATACCCACCTCGCCGTTGAGCATCTCAACGATGCTTCCCGGTGGAAAGATGCCAATTGCATCTATAAATTGAATGACCAGATCTTCGTCGAATTGTTTGCCGCGCTGCGAGTAGAGCTCTTGCAAAGCATGTGAAGGTGATATGGCAGGACGATAGGGCTGATTGATGGTCATGGTGTCGTAAGCTTCTGCAATGGACACGATCTTTGCAAAAATCGGAATATCGTCATCGCTGAGCTTTCGTGGATAGCCCAAGCCATCGGGGCGCTCATGGTGTGAATGAGCAACGTCAGCAGCACCCGACATAACACTTTTGGTAGACAGCAGAATATCGCGACCATAGCGCGTATGGCGCTGCATTTCGGCCATCTCTGCGTCGTTCAGGGGGCCTGTCTTTGCCAGAACTTCTGTGGACATACTGGTTTTGCCAACATCGTGCAGCATGCCGCAAACACCAATATCCTCCATCTGACGGCTGCTCATTTTCATGGATTTAGCCATAACAATACTCAGCGCTGCAACGTTCATGGAATGCTGTGCTGTGGCCTCATGCTTTGCCTGAATGCGCGTTAACCACACGGAGGCATCTGGGTTTCTCAGAATACTGTCCACGCAACCATTGACCGCCTGTTTTACTTTTCCGCCATCAATCTCTGCGCCAAGGCGTATCTCTGCGAACAGATCTGACACCGCTTTGCTGGCCAGTGCATGAACCTCTGTAGCCGCGTCAAGCTCATCTTCCACCATAACGCCCGTGTCGCGGGTGAAGCCGGTGTTGGTGTTAGCTGCCAGTCCGGTGCTCGGCTGATCTTCATTTAAAGTATATTCGTCATAGTCTACCCAGACGTGCGAACACTCCTGCTGCAGCGCGAGTACGTCGGCCGGTGACTGTAGCTCGAGCCCCTGGAACATAAAACTGGATTCTTCCCAGGGAATATCCAGTTCAACGACAAACATGCCGACGCGCAGGTCTTTAACGTCGATCTTCTGGTGGTGTTTGCGTGTTTTCTGGGTGCGATCGCGCTGCTCAACCGCTTTGCGCTGTCGGCGCTCTGGCGGTTTCTTTTCCTCACTTCTGAAAAGTTTGCTGAACAGCATGATGTATTGAAGACGCTATGTGCGGTGGTGCAATGGATGGACGTGGCTTAGAACACAGAGAGCGGCATTGTTTCTTAAGTCTTTAACCACCAACGATCCAGTTGCAAATACCCGACCTTTTTACCCGCGGATTGTGACTAAAAGCGTAATTTACAGGCCCGTGCCCGTGCTCTTCAGCGTTTCTGTCAGCACCTGCCATTCTCCTGAATCACTCTGAGCCCAATAAAGTGTGATTTCATGTTCATTAGCATCCCCAAAGGTTGCGCTGATCACCATCCGGGCAACCGCGTCTGGGTCGCCTTGGTGCGTGTCAGGATTGCGAAAAATACTGATGTCCTCGCTCTTGATGTTGGAGAAAGCGTATCGGTAGAGCGAATGGTTGAACCGGGTCGTGGCCTCGATTCCATCGATATTCTCAACCTGCATCAGACCGTTGTTGCCTGAGGCTAACAGCTGCTCCAGGGTTTGCTCATCCTGATACAGCGCCTTCAACGCGCCTTCGTCTGCGTTGATCCAAGCTCGTTGATATTGTGTGAACATGTTCCGGAACCGCTTTTGAAGCTCTGCACGTTCGTCTGGTTCGAGAGGGGTTACATTTTGGGTGAGAATAACGCGTGTACCGATCGAATCAAGGCTGCTGGATAACCGCGTTAAATGTTCATTGGACATCGTCACGCAGCCTTCGCTGGAGTAGGGGGTGCGACTTAGCTGATTTCTGGGCACGCCGTGTAACCAGATGCCGTAGCCTGTGCGATCCAGATAATGATCCAGTGCGTTCGGGTAGTCCAAGGTTAGCGCACCCGCGCCGTACAGGTCTGGCAGCGCATCATCAGAGTGATAGCCGTCAACACTGTAAATGCCCAGTGGTGTTTTCAGATCACCTTCCAGTCTTTTACCAAAACCTGCCTCGCCGCTTCCTATGTAGTGTTGGCGTACAAGATTGGCCTGCTCATGGGCTGTTTCGTACTGATAGAGAATCGAACTATTCAGATCCACGACGACAAGCTGTGACAAGTGCGCACCTATTTGAACAAGATCGCCTGGAAGTGAGTGAGGTGAGCTAATGTCAGAGCTGGGGCTGGCCTTTAGGTCAGGTGTGTTCGATTGTTTAGCACTTAGCCGTTGTCTGGCTTCCAGGAGTAACTTGCTGACGTTATGTGCCACTGACATATGATCTGCTATGGCCACATCCCTAAAGGCAGCGGTTGACTCCAGATCAGCGGAGATTAACTGCCCAAGCGCAAAATCCGGGAAGCGCCAGGCTATTTGCCGAGCCAACAGGCGAGCCTGCTGGATATCGCCTTGGCCCAGATAATTCAGGCATGCTTCAATCTGCTCATCAAGTGCCTCTACGGAGTCGATAGCCTGATGTGGTCTTGCCTGAGCCCACGGCGACCAGAGTGATAACACCAGTACCGTAAACAACACTTGCGAAATTGAGCGTTGTGTCACAAATTTGTTTCCTGATAAATTTTCCATCGAGTGCCGACGAGCCGCATCAATAGCAGCGTGTGAGCTTGAATTGAGTCACTGAGAACAACTACTGCATCGTTTGCAGTAAAGGCGATTTCCCGTTTGGTATCTGGCCACCGCTTGTTTATGTAGCTCTGTCTGGATAGCTTGATGGCGTCGATATTATAGTCGTCAACGTAGTGCGCGTGAATGCCAATCCAGTTTTTATGAGCTTGCCACCAGGCGAACAGCTCGTATTCAATGGTGGTGATATTACGTAGCTCGTGAAACGGCAATTGTGTCTGTAGCACGTCAGCGTTGTGCTTTCCTGAATCCTGAAGCTGTAGTTCAGGGGCAGGTGCCTGCAATGGCGTATCCAGCGCACGCGCATAGGCTTGAGCCGCGCGGTATTCGAAAATCTGTTTCAGATGCTGGTGGGTGGCAGCCGCGCGGCTATCTTTTTCCAAGGCTCGCTCGAAGTGGACGATGGCTTGCGGCCACTGATTGTCTCGAGCTGCTAGTACCCCTTGATTGTGTGCCAGCTGCGCAAAGTGCGTACAGCGTGCCTCCAGATTGGCAAATCGTCTTTGTAGGGCGGCTGCATCGTAATCGGTGTTAGACGCCAGCGATACGGCTGCGTCGAGTTCGGCTGCACAGTTGATGAGGGGCTGGGCAGCCGTCAGTGGTGAGTGGGTGAGCAGCAGGTACGTGCAAATCAGGATTGCCTGTGTTCGCAGGCTGTGGTGCCACTTTCTCTTGTTTACCCACCTAGAAAGGGTTCGCACATTTCCCGTTAGCCTATTTGCTGTCGGGAAGTGTGACAGAGTGCTATTTTGTGGAGCTCGCCAATGGTTGCGGTGCTGTACCGTTTGAGTCGAATGGGAAGAGGACAGCATCGTGCCTAATGAGTAGTTCGGTGATCGAGGTACCCGAATATTACCTGATTTTAACGCTTAGGCTGGTTGGTGCTGAGCTAACCAGCCTGTTGTAAGCCAGGATGTCTAGATATCAATATCAAATTTTGCACTGATCAGAAGGTACGCTACTTCATCTGCATCATAGTAATACTCTGCTTCAATGCCTAACTGCTCGGAGTATTGATAGCCGGCGCCTGCTCCGAACGACAGACCTGATGCGTCAGCGTCGCCTCTAGTGCCTGCTGTTGAAAGCTCAATTTCGGATTGCGAAAACCCGACTCTACCTAGAAAATATGGCGAACCTGTTTGGAAGGAAGATCGGTATACCCCAAACAGCCCAATTGACGTGTAATCAATATCGACGGGAAAGAAGCCCTCCTCATTGTCTTCGCCTGTGCCGCTTAAAAACATGAATTCTGCAGTCCAGTTGGAGGCAAACTCATACCCTACTGCCAGGCCAAATGCGTTGCCACCATCGGGTTTGATCGTGGATGTTCCTATTTCGAAATCACTGGCTAGAACCTGCCCAACCTTCAACGATGCGGAGATATCACCTCGGTCCGCAAGCGCCTGAGATGATGTGCCCCAAATGCCCATGGCGGTGATAATGAGAGGTAGTGTGCGGCTGATGGTTTTGTTGGTCATGCTCGTGTCCCGAAGTGTTTATGGTTGTGTTGTTTACACTTCAGATAACGAACTGCTTGATTTTTATTGACACCAGTGGCTATATTATTTTTGTCTTTTCCTGATTTTCTGGTTGGGCCATCGATATTCTCAGACAGCTTCTTGATCCCAACTATTTGTGCAACGTCTGAGCTTGCGTCAAGGCTGTCGTCCTCTATTACTCTTTTGATCAACCCAGCCTGTTTGGGAGATATGCTCAATCCATTGATGAAGCATCTCTGGCGCTAGCAAGCGTCGACGTGCTCGGGTCACGCACACATAAATAGAAGCGCTGAACGCTGCCTTGGACATCTTGTCTGCTGATTCAAAAATATCGGGGGTGAGCATGACGTTGTCAAATTCAAGATTGCGTACGTTTTCTATCTGGCTAATGACATACGGGTGTGCATCAGGCGCATTGAGAAGACGGTTATAGGTTTGCTCCCAGTTCTTTTGTGCGTAGCCTTTCTCCAGAAGCTGATTAAAGCGTCGGAAGCCTGCACAGTGTTGATAGGCGTCGGCTAGCGTGTCCCAGGATTTGAAACGAAAAAGTTCGCCGTGACGAGCACTGCCACCACCTCTCTTTAACTCAAAGCAATCTTGCACGAATCTGTTCAGATCGGCATGACTGCTTTTTAACTGAGGATTGATGTTCTGGCTTGCCAGTCGTTGAACCCATTCGAAAAGGCCCCAATTGTCGTTTACCAGAATCAGCGCTGGCGTTTCGGGGACGGCAGGCTTTTCATAGATGTCGACGTCTAGCGCGCTGAGTGTGTTGCCCTTGAACTGGGCTTTCATACTGCTGGGATGTGCCACAATTATCTTGTTGACGATATCCTCTACTGCGGTTCCTGAGCGAACCGAATGCACCATCTCGCGAATACGGATATTGCTTGTTTGTCTAAGAGTCTGGCCGCTCAGGTTCTGATAGTCATCACCCAGTGTTGAGCGTGCCTGCGGGCTACGGGCCAGTATTTGCAATAGAGTAGGTGGCAAGTCATGACATTCGTCGAGTAAAACGTGTGTGTAGCGCGCAGGAATTGTCCAGCCATGCAACGCTGCCCACTTTATCTTGTGGTAACCCTTGATGGGGGGCTTGAAGTCCTTGGTTGGCGGTAGTAATAATGTCTGCCATAACTTACTGGCAAAATGATGAACAACCGCGCATACGGTAGCGTCCAGATCTTTGGCGTGGGTGGCAGGAATATGCTTTTGCATGATACGAGTATCCACACTCTGGCAGAAGCGAAATACCGTTGCACGTATAACCTTTATAAGTTGTTGTGCACTGTGATTGCCACTTGCTTGTACGCCAAGCTGTCGAATAATTGCATCGTCTGACATCGTCGCGCGAGCATTGTGTTTATCTCGCATATTCTGATTGGCGGCTGTGGTGTGATCCTCGGGAATCAACATGTTGGCCAGATCAATAAACGTGGCTATGTGCACGTGTGGCGTATTCTTGAACTCTACCTGCAATGCATTCAACTGTATCTGGCGTGCTACTAATACCAATACGCAAGCTTTGGAGCTTCCGAACATGGTTAGCAGCGATTTTACGAGTGAGGTTTTGCCCGTACCCGCATAGCCTTGAATATGCAAATGCTCGTTTTGTTGTGCCTCGAACTCTCGATACACACGACTTTGTTCAGCGTTCAGAGAGCCTTGTCTTTTGCCAATGATTGTTTTTATGGGTCTGTCGGTCAGTGACTCGCGATAGCGGGTTTGAAAACCGAAGTCGTACTGACCTGTGTGTGACAGGTAGGCTCGCCGCTTTACTGCCTCATGGCTTAGCAACGCTATTTTGAAGTGGGGTAGTAGATTGAATCCGGCATCCACCGCGGTGCGATTCAGGTTTTGCAAGGCGTAGTGGTTGAGTGCTGTCAAACTAATACTGGTTGCTTGCTCGTTACACGACTCGAGTGTTGTCGCCAGCACACGTTCAGCCGGGATATGCCGGTGTGAACATAGTTTAGGCAGACTTGCCAACACGAACAGCGAGGCGATTTCCGGCATGTCCAGCGCTTGTACTGTGTTTTCCCAATCCGTGGTGTCGTCCAGAACACCTGACAATGTGCCTTCGCTGATAGGCAGGTAAAGCTGTGCCTCGGTGGCTAACATGGTCGTTCTCGGCTGGCTGAGGTGATGGTGTTCCAGCTTGCATTGTCGCATATAGCGACGTGATCGCAACGTAGGTTGTTTGTTGAAAGCGCAAGCCTCAAACCTCAAATTTCAAGCAGATAGAAGGACTTGCGTGCGCTGTTCAGATCAAGCGTTATTTGTGCCTGATTTATATTTACGGCCGATAACGAGCTGTCACAAATATCGAATTGAACCACGCAAAGTTAAACAGCTGGTCAAGATCTGCACCCCCTTCCAATGCTCGGTACTCGAATCCCAGATTCCACTTTGGGTTTACTGCGTAGTTAACGCTTAGACCAAGGTCAATAGCACGGCCCGGCCCGCCGCCCAAGGCATCGATATCTCCTGCAACACTCCATGCACTGTCAAAACGATACTCTCCAGCCAGATACAGCAGTGGCACAAGACCCACATCATCATCCGAACTTGTTACGCCACCTTGCGTGAGTCTGATTTCTGCGTCTCGCACTTTGAGTGTGCCACCCAGCCAAAAATCCCAATTGTCACGAGCACGCATGTGGTACCTGTAGCCTGCACGCCATGAATTGAATGTGTATGCACCCTCTATTGGCTGGTTTGCATCGTAGGTTTCACCGACAAAGCGAATGGGCTCTGAAACTGACCCTGTTTCCGAATAACTGAGCGGGGCCAGTAGTACGCGCACGGCGTGCTTTTCGTTGATGTTGTAGATGCCTTCCAGCCGAACTCCGGGCCATGGGCCAGAGCCTGCAATATCATTGAGCGAGAAACGAGTGCCGTTGGCATCGTTGGGGATCTGGACCTCGTTGCTTTCTTGCCAGCTACTGCCCAGGGACAGCTTTATCTCGTACAGATTCTCTGCGGCGGCGGCTGTTGCTGAAAAAAGTATGCCTGACAAGCAGATTGCTTTCGTGAGGTGGATGAGCAGTGCGTAGTTGACCATGGTTGATTGGCTGTAATCTAATGGAGGAAAAGAACATCTACCAGCAGTCTGGCTGTTCTTTGCTTTGAGTGGTAAGGGCTAGGGTTAAGCCAGCATTAGCTTCTGCTATCCGTTTACGTAGGGCGCAGGTTCTACGATCAGCGCGGTAAGCTTGGTTGACAGGGCAAGCTGCGATTCCGTGTCAAGCCTTGCATTCATGCTTAAAGCTGCGGACAATCTGGTCTCCTTTCAAATGACGTCAAAACTATGAACATCTCGGGAAAGAAGGCACTGGTATTTGGCGGAACCTCCGGTATCGGTCTGGCAACCGTTGAACAACTGGTTTCACTGGGTGCAACGGTTGTGGCGATGGGGCGTGATGCATCAAAAGCTGCCGCGTTGCCAGAGGGGGCCACTTTTGAGCAGTGTGATGTTCGTGAAAGAGATGCTTTGGACGTCTTGTTCAGTAAGCTGGCACCTTTCGATATTCTCGTGAGCGCTGCGACGGGTGGTAGCCGTGCGATTGGGCCGTTTTCTGATATGGATATGGACGGTTACATGGGCTCTTTTGACAAATTGTGGGGTTACGCCAATGTGGTGCGATACGGCGTCGAACACCTGTCTGATGCTGGATCAATTGTTTTAGTGTCGGGTTCACCAGCGCGTCGATGTGGGCCAGGGCAGGTTGCACTTTCGTCAGTGGGCGGTGCGGTGGAGGCATTGTCCCGTGCAGTGGCAAAAGAAATTGCACCAAAACGTATTAATGTCATGTCTCCAGGGCTTATTGATACACCGATGGTGCCTTTGCAAGGTGATGAGCGCGTGGCTCTGTATGACAAGCTGACCGGTAACAACCTGATTGCCAGAGCGGGCACCTCCCACGAATGTGCTCAGGGTATTATTTTTCTTATTCAAAATGATTTTGTCACCGGTACTACGCTGGATGTGGATGGTGGTATTTTGTTGTCTTGATATTTCGCCCATCAGACGCCTAATTCACTAAGGCGCTGAACCGGAGTTAGACCCACGGTATGAGCAACCATTACGCTGCAGTATTCCAACCCCTCGATCTTGGTTTTACGACGCTGTCAAACCGGATATTGATGGGGTCCATGCATACTGGCCTGGAAGATAGGCGACAGGACTACCCAAAGCTGGCAGCGTATTTTGCTGAGCGTGCGGCGGGTGGTGCTGGTTTGATGGTCACCGGTGGCATAGCACCAAACATACGCGGTTGGCTGGGTCCGTTTTCAGGCATGTTGAACAGCCGTTGGCAGGTTGGCAGGCACAAGCTAGTGACCTCTGCGGTGCACGAGGAAGGCGGCAAAATCTGCATGCAAATATTGCATTCGGGTCGGTATGGGTACCACCCGTTTGTGGTGTCGTCCACGGATAAAAAATCGCCTATTTCCCGGTTTCAGCCTAAACAGCTAAGCAGTGGGGGCGTTGAAGCGCAGATTAAAGCCTTTGCGCGCTGTGCAGCGTTGGCCCGGGACGCCGGCTACGATGGCGTTGAAATAATGGGCTCAGAAGGCTATCTGATCAACCAGTTCTTGTCTGGTCGTGTTAACACGCGTGACGACAAGTGGGGAGGAGATGTTGCCAGAAGACTGCGCCTTGCCGAGGAAATCGTTTCACGAGTACGTGCGGCAGTGGGTCCTGATTTCATCGTTATCTATCGCTTATCCATGCTGGAGCTGGTTGAGCAAGGTAGCGACTGGGAGGCGGTGGTAGCGCAAGCCCGTGCTGTTGAAGCCGCTGGTGTTACGCTCATAACCACAGGCATTGGTTGGCATGAGGCGCGTATACCGACCATTGCCGCTATGGTGCCACGCGGTGCGTTTGCCTCTGTAACCGGAAAGTTGAAGTCTGAGGTATCTGTACCTTTGGTGGCCACCAACAGAATCAATACCATTGATGTAGCTGAGAAAATTATCACAAGTGGTGATGCCGATATGGTGTCAATGGCAAGACCTTTTCTGGCAGATTCGCAGTTTGCGCTCAAAGCCATGGAAGGTAGAGCAGATGAAATCAATACCTGTATAGCGTGTAATCAAGCCTGCCTTGATCATGTTTTTCAGAAAAAAACAGCCAGCTGTCTGGTTAATCCTCGTGCCTGTCATGAAACAGAATTGTTAATCGAGCCAACCACTAATAAGAAATCGGTCTGTGTGGTGGGTGCAGGGCCTGCTGGACTTGCGGCAGCCACTACTGCCGCTAAGCGTGGGCATTCAGTGACATTGATTGACGGGGCCAGTGAAATTGGTGGTCAGTTCAATATGGCCAAGCAGGTGCCTGGTAAAGAAGAATTTAACGAGACGCTACGATATTTTCAAAAGCAGATTGAGCTTACGGGTGTGCAATTAAAGCTTAACCACCGGATTGGCAATGCTGATGAACTCAAAGCGTTTGATGAGGTGGTGTTGGCCACTGGTGTTGCACCTCGCACGCCGCCTATTGAAGGCATAGAGCATTCGAAGGTGTTGTCCTACGTTGACGTGTTGCGTGGACGAGCCAATGTGGGCTCGCGTGTCGCTATCATTGGCGCGGGTGGAATAGGCTTTGATATTGCCGAGTATCTGTCGCACGATGGCAATGACGCCAGTGTTAATCCCATAACGTTTATGAAGGAATGGGGTATAGATGCAAGCTTTGAACGCGAGGGTGGTGTCACTGACTTTAACCCGAAGCATCAGGCTGAGCGCGAGGTAACGCTCTTGCAGAGAAAGCAAAGTAAAGTGGGTAAAAACCTTGGAAAATCTACCGGCTGGATTCACCGGCGCTCACTGACGATGCGCGGCGTGAATATGATCAAGGGCTGTGAGTATCGTCGGATCGATGATGAAGGCCTGCACATCACCGTTGAGGGTGAAGAGCGTGTGCTCGATGTTGATCATGTGATTATCTGTGCTGGGCAAGATCCGCTTCGCGAGTTACAAGAGCCATTGCAGCAGCTGGGTGTCTCAGCGCATCTCATCGGCGGTGCAGACGTAGCAGCAGAACTGGATGCCAAGCGGGCTATTGATCAGGGGACACGTTTGGCGGCTGTGCTGTAGGGTGCTTTGTACCCATGAACCGTAAACGCTATTTATTCTACATCTCGCAAAACTACTCGTATGGAATTCTCAGGCCTTTGCAACACGCTATCCGCGAGCGTGGGGACGAGGTTGCCTGGTTTCTGGAAGGTGAGCAGGTGTCTGCAGAATTTCTGCACAGCACTGAAAATAGACTGAGCAGTCTGGATGAAGTTTTTGCCTACCAGGCGGATGCCACGATATTCCCCGGGAATATGGCACCGACCTTTTTACCCGGTATTAACGTGGCCGTTTTTCACGGATTTGATGCTGGAAAGCTTGACACGCGAGGGCGTAATGATCATTACAAAATCAGGAATTGTTTTGATCTGTATTGCACACAAGGACCTGAATCCACCAGCGTCTTTGAATCATTGTCGTCGTCGCCACAAAGTTATTTTGTCAGGCAGACGGGCTGGTGTGCACTTGATACATTATTTTCAACTACCCAAAATGTAGACGACAGCCGGCCAACTGTTTTGTTTTGCTCAACGTTTTCCAAACGACTGTCCTGTGCCGAGCGACTACATGACACGATCAAACAACTGAGCCTGACAGGCAAGTGGCGCTGGATAGTTCAATTTCACCCTAAAATGTCTCACCAGACAGTCGAGCGATACAAGGCCATCACCTCAGAACACCTGACTGTGGTGGAGACGGATGATATCAACCCACTATTGCGTCAAGCGGATGTCATGCTCTGTGACACTTCGTCAGTGATTTCCATGTTCTTGTTATTGAACAAACCAGTTGTAACGTTTAACAATATTTCACCGGGCGATCATCTGTTAAACATCACAAGTGAAAACGAGCTGGAGCGAGCATTGTTAACTGCCCTTGGCAGGCCAGCTGAATTGATGCGTGTTATTAAGACTTTCGGACAGCTAATTCATCCGTATTCGGACGGCTTGTCCTCGCAGCGCACGCTCGACGCAATTGATGACGCGGTAATTGATCAGTCACAACTGACGCGTAAGAAGCTGGATATGTTTCGGCAATTTAAAATGCGAAAAAAATTGAGCTATTGGCGAGTTTGATTGTTGAATACAATTTATTGCGCAATTATGCGACTAAAGTATTCAGTATATGAATCAACCGTATTCTGATGGGAAAGCCTACCGTCTATCACGTCAGATGCGCTGTTTGTTATGCGCTGCAATTGGTCTGGCGAATGATAAAGAAACTTTATTTTTTCAGCGATCGATATAGCATCTGCCAATGGCACGATATAGCCATTTTTGTTGTCTTCCACGATTTCCATCGTTCCCGGATTAGCTGCGCTTATGACAGGCGTACCATTGGCCAGTGACTCCATCACCGCGCGCGGCAACCCTTCGCGCAGCGAAGGCGCTACCATGATGTCGCAAGCTTTCGCAATTTGTGGGACGTCCTGCCGGAACCCAGGAAGGCTTATCCTGTCTGCCATCCCAGTGGCTTGAAGTTGTTGTTGAAATTCGGGTGTATCGAATCCAGTTCCAACCAATATTACCTGTAGCCTCGGTAGATCTTTTACATAGCGCAGTGCATCGATAAAGTACTGCATGCCTTTATAAGGGCGCGAGCTACCGATACATAGGACATTAAACTTTGTGGTATCGCTGGAAAACTCTGCAAGGTCGGCAGCAGGCTCTGTATACCAGGTTCTGTCGTGGCCTTTGTGAATGGCCGATACAAATGGATGAATTGACTTTCTTGCGCTCTTTTTTACGTGCTCCTCAACGGCCTTGGAGACGCAAATAACACCATTGACACGTGGATTCATAACACCCAAGTAGTTGCTGATATCGGTAGGGTACAAGCCACCGGTCGTGCCTCTGTAGGCAACCATTCTGGCTGACGTCCCAATGCATGCTATTGCAGCGTTTGGTATTGTTCTCGATGTCGTGGCGTAGACGACTTCAATGTTCTTGGATTTGATCTGGTGTTTTAGTTTCTGTATGTTCTTCCACACCAGTTTTGCGCCGTAAGGCAATTCTAGCAGTTCTATATTGGCGACTTTGTAGCGGCTAAAATAAGCGCTTTCAGGATCGACACAGAGCGTCAGTTCATGCCCAGCTCTAGCCAGACTCAAATATATTTCGGCCTCCGGCCTGACACTGGAAAATGATCGTCCTTTGTCCGGCACTATCAACAGCCTCATGAACATCCCTCCAGCCAAAGGCATTCATGAATATGGAGTTCAATCATCTGTTCTCTGGTATATGTAGTGTATTCGGTTAAGGCAAAGCGCCACAAGTGGACGCCTGCCTGACAGATTTGTCCGCCACAGCGTCTGGCAATACGCCTGCTACACATCCGCTATTGATACAAAGATCATAACCGGGCCGCTAAATTATAACAACAGCGCTGGTCTGGTGTTGGAATTGGTGGTCAGTTCAATGGCCACGCAGGCGCTTGGAAAAGAAGAGTTTAATGAGACGTTGCGATATTTTCAGAAGCAAATTGAGCTGACGGGCGTGCAGTGTTAAAGCTCAACCACCGGATTGGTAATGTTGAACAACTCAAAGCGTGTGATGAGGTGGTACTGGTCACAGGTGTGTAACCTCGCACGCCGCCTAAAGAAGGAATAGAACATTCGAAGGTGTTGTCCTACGTTGACGTGTTGCGTAGACGAGCTAATGTGGGCTCGTGTGTCGCTATCATTGGCGCTTACTGACAATGCGCGGCGTGAATATGATCAAAGGCTCTGAGTACCGGTGGATCGATGATGAAGACCTGTACATCGCCGTAGAGGGTGAAGAGCGTGTGCTTGCCGTTGATCATGACATTATTTGCGCAGGAAAGGATCCGCTTCGTGAGCTACAAGAGCGATTGCAACAACTGGTTGTACCGGCGCATCTTATCGGTGGTGTAAATGTAGCAGCAGAGCTGGATGCCCAGCGAGCTATTGATCAGGGGACACGATTGGCGGCTGGGCTGTTGGGGCGTTTTTGAGTGATGTGAATCTTGTTTTATTTGCTTGTCACGCTCTATGAGGGTGGTCACATAGCTGACCACCCAAACGGCTAGCTACCCAATCAGCTCAACGATATGTTTGCCTGCTGCTTTCGCTGTTCAGCATTCAAGTTCTGATGCAACTTTTCGCGCCGTACTGATAACATCGGAAGGAAATCCGATAGCCTCCAACAACGTTATCGCGTTGCGAGTGGTGCAGTGTCCTTCCTTTAGCTTGTAGTCGAACATGTTGTTGAGATCAGTCGTCTCTTGAAAATGAAAGGAAGTGAATCGGTTAGAAAGCAACTGACTAAGTTCAACATCGTGACTCGTCACCATAACTGTATTGCTGCGTGAAATGCGATCTAACACGGCAGTGGCGCTTGCAATTCTTTCTACCGTGTTGGTGCCGTGCATAATCTCGTCGATGAGAAATACATAGGGATGCTCTTCAACGCTAGCTGCAATCAGGCGTAACA
Organism: Granulosicoccus sp.; assembly: GCA_023301795.1. Taxonomy (GTDB): domain Bacteria; phylum Pseudomonadota; class Gammaproteobacteria; order Granulosicoccales; family Granulosicoccaceae; genus Granulosicoccus. Next base: position 2,947 of record JALZVU010000310.1, on the reverse strand, counting down.
AGGTTTCTATTTCGGCGAAGTAGTAGCTCTTACCTTCTTTGATGGAGTCGACACGCTTGATGGAAGACATGACTGCCACCTTTGGGACAAGCGCAGATTGTGCGTGGCACAGCCATAGCGTTTGAGCCATCACGAGGTTTATTCCGATGGTTTTGATGAAGGTTGACTTCCCAGCCATGTTCGAACCTGTAATCAACGCGGAGCGAGCGGTGCTTGAGTAGTCGTTCGGAATGGCACCTTCCAGAAGAGGGTGTGTAACAGCTTCAAAATATATCGTATCTGCGCTACCAAATTTTGGGCAGCAGTGATGGCCTGTCGATTCCATATAGGACGCAACCGAAATCGCGCTATCAAGTGATGCTACGGTGTAATAGATATCTGATAGCGCATCCTTGTGCTCAGCAAGTCGTTTGCTGCAGCGCATAAATATCAGGAAATCAAACAGACATAGCAAGTTAAGAAAATATGCCACCTGTGCTGTTAAAAGATCCTCGCTGGTGCTGTCCAGGCCAACTATCCGGAATTGAGTGGAAAGCTTCTTTATTTTCTGACGATTGTTTTTGAGATCATCCAGCTGGCTGATACCTTTGCCAGAATCAATGGCAGACAGGCGCCTAGCGGCGGTGAGGAGGTTTCGCAAATAGACGAAGCTTAACGAGTGACGTCCTATCTTGTGAGAGTGTGCTTCTGCGAAAGTGAAATTCATGATCACAGGAACAATTGGCAACCAGAACAGCACTGGCATGATGAGTGCCGTGGTGATTGAAGCCAAAGAAACACTGGCCAGGCACCAGGCCAGTAACGTGGGGAAGTTGCCTTCAGGAATCTCGCCAAAAAGCATCTCGGTAACTGAGGACGCATTCGAGCTACGCAACAGCCACGTGTTTAACTGAACCTCTTCACGAAGTGTATGGTCAGTTTGAAATTGCCTCGATGCCTCGTACTTAAGCCGTAACTTCGCTTCGTCTGGCTCGTAGGTTCTGAGCTGACGATACAGATACTGACGACCGATGGGCGTGGTGTTGTTATCCAGTCGATCAAACAGGGCGTCCATATCCAGATCATTCCAGGTAGAGTCGTCAATGCTCTTAAGAGTGGTATCGCCTAACGTCAGTGAATACAACTGTGCGATATCAGATCGATCGCGGTACGTTTTGTAAGGACGTCCCCAGCGCTCTCTGAGCTCTTTAAGGTAGATTGCTTTCATTGAGAAAAACGTGCGAAAACGATTCAGAATGGCCGAAGTCATGGAATTTGATGGTTTCCAGTTATGGATATCAGTGAGCAATTGACGAGATGAAATAGTGCGGCTTTCGCATATTGAGCTTTGACTATCTAGATTGCTCTTTCTTGTATGTATAAAATATTTGACACTAAGACAAATATATCATACATTGCTTCCATCGAAATCATCACTGAAAAAGGAACCACTTATGCCCGTGCAGCTGAAGAGCACATATGTTTTTATATTCACGGCAACCGTTACATTTGTCGCTTATTCATGGTGGGTTTTTGGTGTTATGGGGATCGCACACTTCACAGGGCCTGACGCTTTGGTGCAAATAGGGCGAGCCATTTCCTCGTTAATTATTCTGGGATACGCGTTTGAAATATGTGTCTTATTCGCTGTCGGAATATTCGGTGTGAAAGTATTTAAAAACACGAAAGAAGACTTTACACTCGACGAACGTGACGAACAGATCGGGTACAAGTCCTTGCACTATTCCCATCTTGTTCTTTGTTCAGGCCTCTTTTTGTCAATCGGTGCACTAGCGCTAGGCTGGAGTGCATTCTGGGTATTCAACTCGATGGTATTGGCATTTTATCTATCTGTTGTTGCAGAGCTTGCCACCAAGCTATTCCTCTACAAGAGAGGACTTTAAATTGACAAAATTACTCATCACCAATGAAATAAGAAAGCTCCGGTTTGAAAATGGAGAAATGACTCAAAAGGAATTGGCAACCAAGGTTGGCGTTACTCGGCAAACCATTGTTGCTATCGAAAATGCCAAGTACTTCCCCACACTCGAACTTGCTTTCAAGATTGCGGGCATTTTTGAAGTAAAGGTTGACGTGGTATTTAGTTACAACCCGTCTTAGTCGAGTATGGGTAGCGGCAGATCTTCGCTGTGAGCGGATATAAATTATATGAGTTGTGAAAGATATTGTCGACCGGTTGAACTTAAGGCTGACCTCTGCCGTTGGATCTACCATAGTGCTACCTAGCCGGTATGCATGGCAGTTTGACCTCACTGTCAAACCGTTGCCATGATCAATTTAACACCAAGTGCCACAGAGGCAGCCGAAAAAAAACGACGCAACCATTTTATGACCAACGGTTGTGAAATGACTCGTTGTCTGATTTTTGCTGCAAAAGCGCCATAGACGATGAAAACATCAAACCGAATTATTTGAAAAGCGCAAACGATGTATGAACGGCTACTGTTCTTAGCCTAGAGTGTCGACTCTGAATCGTCTGCCTGCAGTACGCTAACAGGCAGTGTCGATGTCTACCGCTGAGCTGACGATGTCCACAGTGTTTGCTGATGGGCTAGGAGTATCCATAGCCGAATTTGACGCAAGCTGATATCGCACGTTGATTATTTAATAAAATAACTTGCTACTCGCCAATGACCGTCGGCTTCTTCAGTTAGGATTACTGTCTCTAGAGCACTAATTTTCGACTCAAACGAGCTATTAAAAATCAACCTGGTGTAATTGCCGTCGGGCGCTCCGTCAGGATTAATCAGAGGTTCCATGCTCTCTAAGTCTCTAGATATCAATGAGCCTAGAGGATAGCGCCTCTTTAATGATTTTCTCCAATCATCCATGTCGACTGCTGACTGGAAGAATGCAGATGAACTTCGCCAAGTGCTTTCATAGTCCTGCGCGTCTGCGCGCTCCAACCACACTCTGTGTACTGAATGTTTGCCTTCTAATAGCAACA
>JALZVU010000309.1 GCA_023301795.1 Granulosicoccus sp. | reverse complement strand
GAGTCGTTGAGATTGTCGATAGCCTTGCCGGATAAAACCGGGTGTGTTGCAAGAGCCACAACTTTGGTTGCACCATGCTCTTTGAGAGCCTCAGCCGCTTTACACAGAGTACCGGCCGTATCCACCATGTCATCGATGATCACGCAAGTGCGATCCGCTACCTCACCGATAATGTGCATCACCTGAGCTTGATTAGCCTGAGGCCGTCGCTTGTCGATGATGGCCAGATCAGCGTCATCAAGCTGTTTGGCCACAGCGCGGGCACGAACTACCCCACCCACATCGGGGGACACCACCACCAGGTTGTCGTATTTGCTACGCCAGATGTCTAAAAGTAACAACGGCGAGGCATAAACATTGTCTACAGGGATATCGAAAAAGCCTTGAATCTGCTCAGCATGGACATCGACGGTAAGCACCCTGTCAACACCAGCCACGCTCATCATGTTGGCCACTAGTTTGGCAGTGATTGGCACTCGTGCCGAACGCACACGTCTGTCCTGACGGGCATATCCATAATAAGGAACCACAGCGGTAATACGCTCTGCCGAGGAACGACGCAACGCGTCGACCATCACTAGCAGGTCCATCAGGTTATTGTTTGTGGGAGCACACACCGGCTGGATAACGAACACATCACCGCCGCGCACATTTTCCAGAATCTCTACAGACGTCTCACCATCACTGAATCGGGAGAGCTGGGCTTTGCCAATGGGCTGCTGGAGATAAGCGGCTATGTTTTGCGTGAGCCGCGGGTTGGCGTTTCCGCCAAAAATCATTAGTCGGCGCTCATGCATAGGATATCGTCTGGCAGTGAAGGAGACAGCCGCGCAGTGCGGCAGTGACTAACCTTGCGCCCCGTAGGGCTAGAAAAAATGGCTGGGCCGGGAAGATTCGAACTTCCGAATGCCGGGATCAAAACCCGGTGCCTTAACCGCTTGGCGACGGCCCAACTATGACGCACCTGAAAACGACTGCCGAAGTATACGCTGGAATTAACCAGAAAAGTCATACAACGGAGAAGCATTTCTACCTTTTACTACATACCCGGTTAATTCCTTGGGTAATTTATCGCACAAAGCTTGAGCAGCCTCCTGATTCTCAAACGCTGTGAAAACACAACTACCTGTTCCGCTCATTTTAGCGCGGTACCCACGATAGTTTGATCTTAACCAGTCAAGAGCCGCACCAACTTCTGGATGCCTGGCAACAGCGACTGATTCAAATACGTTAGCGCTTCTCCCGTCCATGAAGTCGCGTATTGTGATCGGACTGGAATTGCGTGTCAATTCCGGAGCATTAAATAATTCTTCAGTAGAACACTGACAAGCAGGATTCACGATGAGATACCAAGGCTCCAGAGGAGCAACCGGGGTGAGCTTTTCGCCGATACCTTCCGCCCAGCTCGCTTGACCGTAAACGAACACAGGGACATCCGCACTCACTGTGACGCCAATTTCGGCAAGCTCCTTGATACTTAGGCCGAGTCGCCAGAACTCATTCAACGCTACCAATGTGGTCGCAGCGTCGGAGCTTCCGCCACCCAAGCCACCACCGGTGGGGATAGTTTTCTCCAGTGTTATGTCAGTGCCCGCACGTGTCCCTGAGTGCGCCTGCAATGCGCGCGCAGCTCGAACCACGAGGTTATTTTCGGGAGGTACCTCTTTAAAGTCAGACTTTAAATGTACTTCACTGTCCTCACGCACGGAAAACTGCAACACGTCGCACATGTCAACAAACTGATATAGAGTTTGCAACGTGTGGTAACCGTCTTTGCGTCGTCCTGTTACATGCAGGAAGAGATTAATCTTGGCCGGAGCCAACCATTTTGTGGTCAACGTTTTCCTTCAACTCGGTCAGTGTTCAAAAGTTTAGATGCGTAGTTTACAGTTACCGCGAAGGAATCGCCAGTCGCGTGTTCGATTGCAGCTTTTCTGGCACAACCAGATCTGTAACTTTCTGCCAGTTTTTCAATACTAAACGCACAGAGTACGGCCCTCCCGACGCTACTATCAACGATGGAACCTCGAGTCCGTCCAAGTCAGAGTAGCGCAGAAATCGTGCTTGCCAGCGAGTCCCATGTTCGTCAGTGAAGCGCAGCGAGGATAGCTTGCTTTGTTCATCTCTTACAATAGATTTTGCATTTCCCGGTAACCCGCGAACCCAGTCCTGTAGCTGCTCCAGTGGCACTGGTGCCTGCAATCCAAGGCCTTGCTGCAGCACACGATCCACCGACGGGCCTTGAGCCACCACCCTTCCGCCACGACTAAGCACCGCACTTCCGGATTTACTATCAAGCTTTGCATTACCAATACCCAAGGGACCAGCCAGGCTCACATCCAATTGATCGTCAACTTGTAACCAGCTGATACGTGCTGACACTGACTGCTCGTCAGTCCAGATGCCCAGCCCGCCACTAAAGCTGAACGCCTGCAGAGCCTCGAGGCGTTGCTGACGTACTTCGGGATCCAGGACTACTTGCGCCTGTGGGGTCACACATGCAGTTAACATACTGCATACCGCAACTGCCATCACACAAGCTGCACGTCGATATCGTCTCACTTGAACACAGCATCTTGTACTGCTAGCAGTCTTTCGTCTTCGGGATTGTCTTGCAAAGCCTGCTCAAGAAGCTCACGAGCCTCACCTTGCGCACCATTCAACCAGAGTGCCTCTGCCAGGTGAGCAGCGATTTCAGGATCTGGAAACCGTTCATAAGCATTAGTCAGCAGATCGATGGCTTCGCCATACTGGCCTTGACGGTATCGAAGCCACCCCAGACTATCCATGATGGCGGGGTCGTCAGGCATCAACGCTTGCGCTTTTACGAGCATCTGCTCAGCAAGTTCAAGCTCAATATTCTCATCAGCGTAGTAGTACCCAAGTGCGTTAAGCGCATGCGCATTATCAGGATCCAGTTCGATTAACCGGTTGAGGTCACCTACCATCGCGGCCGGATCATCCGCCGAGTTAGCCGCAAGCGCACGGGCGTACAGCAACTCGCCGTTATCTGGAAAACGCTCCAGACCATCACTGAGAACAGTCACGGCTTCCAAAGCCTGGCCAGCACTCTGCAACATCCGACTCTCAGTCATCACAAGCCGCGGCTGCAACGCAGGACTGGGTACGAGTGCTGCCAGAGCTGCCAACCTTTCCCGGCCCTCATCAAGGTCACCCGCCAGAGCGGCAAGTTCAGCCGCCCTTAGCTGCGCAGTCACGCCCAGATCACCTTGGGTAACGGCGTCGTAGGAGGCCATTGCCTGCTCGTATTGTTTTTGATCATCCGCAATTCTTGCCAGATAGAAATTGGCCTGATCCTGATGAGCACCACTGGCGAGAAGATCGTCCAGATATGTTCGCGCCTTATCAATACGTCTGGCTTCGAGTGCCAGCAGGCTGATTGTCAGCAGCGTATCGGCATCGTCACCCGATGTTGAGTGCAGAATTTCCAACTCGTCAGCGACTTCATCGTAACGACCTGTCTCAACCAACAAACGCGCATATCCCACGCGCAGATTGTGATTGCCTGGAGTTTCCCGCAGCGCGCTTTCAAGCGACGTGAGGGCTTCATCCGCGCGCCCGGTACCACCCAGAATTTGCGCATTGAGCAACAGCGCTTCGGTGTTAGAGGCGTCCAGGGCCAAAGCCCCTTCAGTAGCAGTTAGCGCCTCAGCAACGCTATTGTCAGTAACAAACGCTCTGGCAAGCCCCAGATGTGCTTCTACTTCATCAGGAAAACGTTGAATCAGTTGCTGCATTAGTGCCACTGCAACCTCTGGATTATCGTTTCGTTGCAATTCAACTTGAATATCGCGAAGCACCTGACGCTTGTCGTCCGCATCAACGAGCATATCGATGTACAGCTCTGCTGCAAGCTCCGTTTTATTCTGACGTAGCAGCGCCTGGCCGAGCATCTGCTGCGCTTCAGGATTATCAGTGCCTAAACTGATCCATCGTTGCGCCGCTGTTTCGGCCTCTCCCCACTGCCTGCCAAACAGGGCAAGCCGTGCGGCACGCTCCGACACACGCGGATCGTCAGTACGCTCAGATGCACTCAAATAACCTGCCAGTGCAACATCCAGTTGCCCACGTTGCCCTGCAAGCTCAGCAATCATGAGCTCGAACATCAGTTGTGAACTCATACCGGACTGCGAACTGGTCCTTTGGTCTACCGTGGACTGTGCATGCGCCTCATTGGGCGCCAACGGTATGGAGCTGCAACCTAGCAGCACAAGCGGGACAAGCGCTGAAATTGCTTTACTCGCCACCGCTTTCGTGTCAAAACACTTCAACATGTGCTCTCCCAACTCTTGTTTGTGAAATTTCTAAACCCAGCATACAGACACCATGATGCAAATCAATGTTCCCGGCAGCCGGTTTACGTGCAGTTTTTGATAGAATTACGCAATGCCCATTTTAGCTCTAGGTCTTAACCACCACACAGCTCCCGTAGATATACGGGAAAGAGCTGCTATCGGTGAAGGCCAATTGGGAGATGCTCTCAAAGCCTTACGACAAGTCCATCGTGTCAAAGAGGTTGCCATAGTCTCCACCTGCAACCGTACCGAGTTCTATTGCGGCATGGACAGCCAGGATATCGACTCGGTGGTCCAATGGATGCACCGCTATTTCGAATTACGAGACAACGGTTTCGACCCTTACCTGTTTCATCACGCAGATCGTGAAGCCGTTCGCCATCTGATGCGCGTCTGCAGTGGCCTGGATTCAATGATTCTAGGTGAGCCACAGATTCTGGGACAGATTAAACGAGCTTATAGAGATGCCGATGAACATGGCACCTTAGGCAACGAATTATCGCCATTGTTCCAGACAGCGTTCTCGGTCGCTAAAAAAGTGCGCACTGATACCGCTATCGGCAACAGTCCGGTTTCAGTGGCCTTCGCAGCGGTTAGCCTGTCACGTCAGATATTTGCAGATCTGGGCAAGCAGAACGCGCTGCTTATCGGTGCTGGAGAGACCATTCAGCTGGCTGCCCGGCACCTCAACTCTGCAGGCATTGGCAAAATCCTCATCGCGAACAGAACACTGGAGAATGCTCAAGCTCTGGCAACAGAGGTCGGTGGACGAGCCATCGGCATAAAGGATATTCCAGACGCCCTCCCCGAAGCTGACATTATCATCAGCTCCACCGGCTCCACGCTACCCATATTGGGCAAGGGCATGGTGCAGAATGCAATAAGAAAACGCCGTTATCGCTCACAGCTGATTGTCGATATAGCGGTGCCTCGTGATGTAGAGGCCGAAGTCAGCGAGATCGATGGCGTATTTCTATATACCGTCGACGATCTTCAGGCAGTTATCGAAGAGAACCGCCAATCTCGCCAGGAAGCAGCCTATGAAGCAGAGGAGATCGTCACTGCACAAGTGGATGTCTTCATGCGCAAGCTGCAATCACTCGGTGCTAACGATGTCATTCGTGCCTATCGCAGTAAAATCCAGGCGATAAAAGATGATGCACTGGAAAAATCTCTCAAGCAGTTGCAAGCAGGGCAAGACCCTGAAGCGGTTTTGCAACAACTTGCTCACACATTAAGTAATAAAGTCATGCATGCACCCACAGCACGCATGCGCGAAGCGGCAGAGCTTGGTAACACCAAGGTCATCGATGCCGCTCGCACTTTGCTGGACCTATAGCCCCCCCCTAAGTCATGAAATCATCCATTCAGGCAAAGCTGGAAAGCGTTGCCGAACGTCACGAAGAGATCGCTGCCCTACTTGGCGACCCTGACACTATTAGCGACCAAAACAGGTTTAGGGATCTCTCAAAGGAGTATTCCCAGCTCGAGCCTATAGTCACAGCCTTTGCTAACTATCAGCAAACCGAGAAGGATCTTGCCAGCGCACAGGAAATGTCCAAGGACAGCGATGCTGAGATGCGGGCCATGGCATCCGAAGAGCTGCCTGAGCTGCAAGCACGACTGGGCGAAGAAGAGCTAACGCTACAAACGCTTCTATTGCCTCGCGACCCTCGCGATGAAAATAACGCGTTTCTGGAAATCCGCGCTGGCACCGGTGGCGATGAAGCAGCTATATTTGCAGGCGATTTATTGCGCATGTATCTACGCTACGCCGAGCTCAATAACTGGCGCAGCGAGATCATCAACGAGCGTCAAGGCGATCATGGCGGTTACAAGGAGGTGGTGTGCCGCCTGTCAGGCGAGCGCGTTTATTCTCGTCTGAAATTTGAATCTGGAGCGCATCGCGTACAGCGCGTACCAGAAACCGAATCTCAGGGTCGGGTGCATACCTCTGCTGCAACGGTTGCGATCCTGCCCGAAGTGGATCAGGTGGAGGCGATCAACATCAATGCTGCTGATCTTAGAGTAGACACGTTTCGAGCATCAGGCGCGGGTGGACAGCACGTTAACAAAACAGACTCTGCTATTCGTCTTACACACATCCCCACCGGTGTGGTGGTGGAATGTCAGGATGAACGCTCACAGCACAAAAATCGCGCGAAAGCCATGGCGCTGCTGCAAGCCCGCCTACTGAATGCCGAACAGTCAAAGCAGCAAGATGCAGAGTCTGAATCACGGCGACTGCAGGTAGGCTCAGGAGATCGCTCCGAACGCATTCGCACTTATAACTTTCCGCAAGGACGTCTTACCGATCACCGCATCAATCTTACCCTCTACAAACTTGATGACATCATGGCTGGCGCGTTGGGCGATATCATTGATCCTCTCACCGCAGAGCATCAAGCTGAATTGCTGGCTGAGTTCGGAGACTGAACACAGTCGGACAATGGATAGCCCTGGCCATCGAGCAGCTGCACGATAGCCGCTGTACAGATTCGCCAGCACTCGATGCACAATTGATTGCGTGCAAGGCACTGGATCAGACCCGCACCAGGCTCTTTGCCTACCCTGAAACACCGGTTCAGTCGACCCAGCTTAATGTTCTTACCGACCTACTGGCACGACGAGTCAATGGCGAGCCAATGGCTTACATTACAGGCACCCAGGAATTCTGGTCCACCTCACTTCACGTAGCGCCAGGCACATTGGTCCCCCGAAGCGATACCGAATTGCTTGTCGAGCGTGCGCTGGAATTTGCTGCCAAAGCACCTGAGGGTTACATTGCAGAATTGGGAACCGGGACAGGCGCTATCGCTATTGCCCTGGCCAACGAACTGCCCGACAGAATCATCGTGGCCGTAGAACTCAGCGTTGCAGCACTGCGTATCGCTCAGACAAACATAACTACCCACACCACTGGCAACGCACACCTTGTCAACGCATCCTGGCTTGACTGCATTGCTAATAATTCAATCGCGATGGTGCTTGCCAACCCGCCCTATCTTGCCAGTGACGACCCTCACCTTCCCGCGCTTGAACACGAACCGCACAGTGCTCTGGTCAGTGGCAAAACTGGCTTGGAAGATCTTGAACACATCATGCGCCAGAGCTTGCGCGTTGCAAAACCCGGCGCACCGTTGATTATGGAACATGGCTGCGAGCAGGCTACCGCTGTTCGAGCGCGATTGATCGACTATGGATACGAGGATGTAGGCACCGGTAAGGATTTAGCGGGCCTCGATAGAATCAGTTTCGGTATTGTAAAACAATAATAATTCTGGCTTAGAGAACAACACTCTTTATGAACACAGACGTTAAAGATACCGCTGGCGATGCAAAGCCTGTTTATGCCGCCATCGATCTGGGCTCTAACAGCTTTCACATGATGGTCGCTGAGCTTGAAGGGAACTCCATCCGCAAGATTGATAGTCTCAGGATGCCCACACGCTTGGGGGCCGGACTTGATGAAAACAAACGTCTCAAGCCTGACACCGAAAAAATGGCGCTTGATGCTTTGTCACAGTACGCCGAACGCTTGAAGGATGTACCGAAGAAAAACATCCGTATGGTCGGTACCAATACGTTACGCCGTGCAACAAACCGTGATGACTTCATGCGCGAAGCACTCCGCATCCTCGGGCTTCCTATCGAGATTATTTCTGGTCGTGAAGAGGCCCGACTGATCTATTCAGCCGTATCTCATACCTTTCCCGATGCCGATCGCCAACGTCTGGTCATGGACATTGGCGGCGGCAGTACTGAGCTGGTCGTCGGCAAAGGGTTTGAGCCGTTACTCATGGAAAGCGTCAACATGGGTTGCGTCAGCTATTCAGCAAACTTTCTCAGTGGATCTGACGCAATTAGCGCACAGAGTATGAAGCAGGCAACTGTTGCAGCCGAACTGGAACTACAGCCCTTGAAGGTAGCTTACAAAGATTGTGGTTGGGATGAAGTCATCGGCTGCTCGGGCACCATCAAGGCAGCAGCCCGCATGCTGGCAGAGCTGGGCATCACAGACGGCGCTATTACCTATGAAGGACTAAAGCGCCTAATCAAAGAGATAGTTAAAGCTGGCAACGTGCACAATCTCAAACTGGACAGCGTCAGCGAAAGCCGTACGCAAGTGATCGCAGGTGGCCTGGCCGTATTACGCGCCATCATGAAAACACTGGATATCGAGGTCATGCAAGCCAGCCCGGTAGCGCTGCGCGAAGGACTTATCTTCGAGATGTCCGGTAGAAATGAACACATCGACATACAAAGCCTGACAGTGGCAAATCTTACGCAGCGTTACTCTATCGATGAACGTCAGGCAACACGTGTAGAAGTCACCGCAGGTAAACTATTCCACCATGTAGCTAAAACATGGAATCTGGATCCAGATATCGACCTGCCGTTACTTAACTGGGCGTCCAAGCTACATGAGTTGGGTATGGGTGTTGCGCACACCCAATACCACAAGCATGGTGCCTACATTCTGGAAAACTCCGACCTACTTGGCTTTACACTTGCCGAGCAAAAAGCACTGGCACTGTTGGTACGCTTCCATCGTCGCAAGATTGACAACAGCACTTTCGATGGCCTGCCTGCAGAGGAACGCGATAGATTGCTTCGCCTGCTCGGACTTCTACGTCTTGCAGCGCTACTGCATCGTGGACGCAATGATGACACTCTTGATGAGGTGAGCGTGCGCATCAAAGAGGGCCAGATTACCGTCGTGGCACCCCAAAGCTGGCTGGACTCGCACCCTCTTACTTACGCCGAACTGCAAGCCGAAGAAGAACGGCTGATGCATGTTGATATTCGGCTAAAGGCTGAAAAAAAGTAAACAACTCAATGGAGAACTCTACCGCCCCCAAAGCGATTAATGAGAAACTGCTGTGCACTAAACGGCGCATCATTGTCAGGCTTGAGACGCTCATATTGCCCCTGTGCATTTAGCTCCCAGGCGAACATGTTGTCCTGCAAGTAAATATCCAGACATTCTTCTTTAACTCGACGAAGCGCCTGATCCTCTAAGGGCACAGCAATCTCAACGCGGTTGAAAAAATTCCTGGGCATCCAGTCTGCACTGCTAATGAATAGCTGGTCTTTTCCTTTGTTCAAGAACCAGAATACCCGGGAGTGCTCCAGGAAACGCCCCAGAACAGACACCACCCGAATATTCTCAGACAATTTTGGCAAACCAGGCTTAAGCATACAAATACCCCGTATCACGAGCTCGACCCTGACACCTGCTTGCGAAGCTTTGTACAAAGCTTCAATAACACCCGGATCCACCAGTGAGTTCATGCGAGCAATAACGTGTCCCTGACCTCCATCTTTGGCAATTCGGGTTTCATTGGCAATACGTTCAATGACGTATTTATGCAATGCAAACGGTGCTTGTACCAGTTGCTTGAGATTTAACGCCTGGCCAAGCCCCGTAAGCTGGGTGAACACACGATTGACATCTTCAGTGATGGCTTTATTGTTGGTTAACATGCTCATGTCTGTGTACGCACGCGCAGTGGTGGCATGGTAGTTACCCGTTCCCACATGCACATAACGCACAAGCTTGTGTTTTTCACGACGCACCACCAGCAGCATCTTCGCATGTGTCTTGAAACCCACCACCCCGTACACCACCTGGATACCTGCTTCCTGCAGCCGCGTGGCTAATTCGATATTGGCTTCCTCATCAAAGCGCGCCCGTAGTTCGATGACCACCGTGACATCCTTACCCGCCCTGGATGCCTCCATCAAAGAGCTGACAAAAACAGATTCGTGGCCCGTGCGATACAGCGTTTGTTTTATCGCTAGCACGTCAGGATCACTGGCAGCTTGCCGAATCAGCTCAATCACCGGCATATACGATTCGTACGGGTGATGAAACAACAAGGGGCTACGCTGCGCTATGTGCTCGAAAATACTAGCTCCCGACTCAAACACATTCGCCACATGCGGCGTGAATGACGGGTATTTCAGATCAGGCCTGTCGATTTCATCAGGGATGGCAAACAGACGGTTAAGATTAACGGGGCCATCCACGCGATATACCGAGTCGTCGTTAAGCTTAAATTGCTTTTGTAAATACTTAACAATGCGATTAGGGCAATTAGCCGCCACTTCCAGCCTTACCGCTCGGCCAAAGTTACGCTGCACAAGCTCAGTCTCAAGGGCACGCCGAAGATTGGCTACCTCCTCCTCAGACACATACAGATCACTGTTACGGGTGACTTTAAACTGATACACGCCCACAGGATCCATACCACTGAATAACGAATGTATCTGCGAATGCACAATAGATGACAGAAACACAAACCCATCGCGAACTCCACAAATCTCCGATGGCACACGAATAACACGAGGCAAGGATCTGGGTGCTCTAACCAACGCAAACCCTGAATCCCGGCCAAACGCATCCTGACCACGCAGATCGATAATAAAGCTCAAGCTTTTATTGGTGATGCGCGGAAATGGATGAGCAGGATCAAGCCCCAACGGACTCAGTACGGGTGCAATATCGGAGATAAAAAAATCTTTGATCCACTCCTGCATTTTTGCATCCCAGCTTTGACGAGTAAAAAACCGGATATCCTGCTTGGCAAGCTTTGGCAGAAGCACGTCATTAAGTAGCTGGTATTGCTGAATGACTAACGCGTGACAGTCTCTGGTAATGGCTTCCATTTCCTGGGCGGGAGAAAGCCCATCAATGCCGGCACCCTCCATGCCACCCTCGATCTTCTGCAGAAGGCCAGCCACACGAATTTCAAAAAACTCGTCCAGATTGCTCGATGAAATACACAGGAAACGCAGCCGTTCGAGCAAAGGCACTTGAGGGTCGCTGGCCAATGCCAACACACGCGCATCAAATGCCAGAAAACTTAGCTCTCGATTACCCAGTGCCAAGCCCTGATACTGTCTTCGCGACCACCGTTCTGGCAGGCTGCCAGATGAAGTACTTTTCTTAGTGCTCATGAGACACGCCGCTCCGGTGACGCAAGGTATTCCAGCGCAGCCTGATGCAACGCAGGGAAAAAAGTGGTGAATGGCTCTACCAGAGAGTCGCGTAACGGTTCCAACTCAGTGGTTGTCAGAGCCAGCGGTGCGAATTTGGTCGAGCGGCTGGCTATGCGTGACAACGTAAGTTCAATAGCCTCCAGATGGATGTTTTTCTGCAGGATATCTTCACGTTTCAGCAGCTGCATAAAACGCTTTAACTTGGGTGGAAAATGCAACTCGTGCTCTTCCAGAGCAAGATGCACCAAATCAGCGTGCTGCTCCAATGATATTTCACATACTTGCTCCCATCGACGTGCCAGATAATGATCAAACATGACATCAACAACAATGCCAGCCAGACGCAGTGGCACGTTCGGGACATGCTGCCGAGCCGGTGTGAGCACAGCATGAGTATCAGTAAATCTATCCAGATGTCGATGCAGCCGGATGCCACGCTCTATTTCTGTTGGAAATCGCGACAAATCGCTGCCACGCACAAAGTCACCGCAAAACTGCCCAGCAATAAGAGCGGAGCGATTAAAACCCAGCAGAGAATGAGCGAGAAAATTCATACCAGCGAGTGTATCACCGCGACGTTCACGCTATGCTATTGCCCATGGATCTGACACCTGACAAGCGTTACAGCCGCCACTTGAGTCTTGAGCAAATCGGGGAACAGGGGCAAGACAAACTAGCCAAAGCGCACGTGCTGATCGTGGGGTTAGGCGGGCTGGGCTCACCGGCCGCACTGTACCTGGCAGCGGCCGGCATAGGTAAACTTACATTTTCAGATTTTGACACCGTTGAAATCTCTAATCTGCAACGCCAGGTGGCACACAACACCGCTAGAGTGGGGCAACTCAAAACCGCCTCGGCACGCATAGCTTGCCTGGATATTAATCCTGACTGCCAGATAGACACTATCGATTACGCACTTGATGACGACGATTTGGCGACTCTGGTACCTGGCTGCACAGCGGTGCTCGATTGCAGCGATAACTTCCCTACCCGCTTCGCGGTCAACAAGGCCTGCGTAACGCATAGAGTGCCATTAATCAGTGGAGCTGCTATCCGCTTTGATGGACAAATTAGTGTGTACGACACGCGCATAGCTGACGCACCGTGCTACGGATGCCTGTACGGCGAGTCCCATGCCACCGTGGATACCTGTGCACAAGCTGGCATTCTGGGGCCCGTGGTGGGCATGGTGGGATGCGTACAAGCCATCGAAACCATAAAACTGATTTGTGGCATCGGTGATAGCCTGACTGGCAGACTGGTGTTATTTGACGGTCTGGCGATGGAATGGAACGAGATTCAGCTAAAGCGAAACCCTGCTTGTAGCGTGTGCGGTGCCCAGAGCACAACTGGAGGCTCGGAAACTTCTGAGTAACCAAGCACAGACCCCTGCGTTAGCGGGAGCCCATACTTGGTGAAACAACTTCAAATCAAGACGGAACGTGCAAACCACGTATCGGTAAGTTTCTTTCCTGTGTACCGATAATGCCATCCAGCACCACTTCCAGATCTGGACGCACGCTGGGAGAATTAGACGTCGCAATAACCTGAGTGATCCCTTCAGGATTGATCAAATACAAGCCTGGCTCTGCGTATGGACCGTCAAGTTCATAGTCGGCTTCATGGTCAGTTAAGTACACCGACAGTTGTTGGCACTCAGCAACGCTCAGACTATGGGCCACAGGCAATGTCCATTTGTTTTCATCAATGGTGCGCTGCACGATAGCTTGAGGGTCCATCGTGGCCAGAAGCAGCTCCACACCTCGCTCTGCATAGCCACCTGCCAGCTCATGCAAGCGCGAAATATAAGTCTTGCATCGCGGACAATGATCGCCGCGATACACAATCAACATGACCCACTTGCCGAGGCTGTCGGCTACGGTTGTCGTGCCACCAGACATCATCTTGAATGCAATAGGTGGGAAGGGATCAGCAGGATTAATTCCAGACATGGGATAGGACTCTATGAAGGGTGATTACAGGGAACGAACGTTCGAAAAAAGCGACCATGTCGATGATACACATCGGGTAGCTAGCAAAGCAAAGGGGCAATCATGAACATGTATGACATATGATGAATTTATTTTACACCGGTTTCATCCAAAATTGCATCTCGAAAATGCGTAGCGAGGAATACCTGCAGCTCATCAGATTACTGGCACATTGCACACAACCGCCAAAAAACTAACACACGGTGGTTAATGCAACGTCCCCGAATGACCAGCGTCATCATCGTCTGACGGTGAAACCTGACTCGCCACGCCTTTGAACAATGCCGCAACATCCACCGGGTCATAGTTATATTCAGCATCACAAAACTCGCAGGTAATCTCAACGTTACCTTGCTCCTCGATGATGTCATCAACCTCACTTTTGCCAAGCCCCACCAACATCCCATCGGTTCGCTCACGCGAACAGCTGCAATGAAAGCGCACAGGCTGCGCATCAAACAAACGGACTCGTTCTTCATGAAAAAGACGGTGTAGCAACGTCTGCGCGCTCTCTTCGCACAACTCCTTATCGCTCAAGGTTTCACACAGGGCTTTAGCACGGGCCCAGCCATCGACATCGTGGTAGGTGCGCTCCTCTACCGGGAGTTTCTGGATCAACACCCCAGCTGCTGTTTCTTCAGACACAGCCAGATAAAGCTCCGTAGGCAACTGCTCACTAGTGCGAAAATACGTTTGCAACGCACCAGCCAGATTATCGCCCTCCAAAGGCACGATACCTTGGTAAGGCTCAGCGTTACGGTCGGCCTCGATAGTAATAATCATGCGCGCATCCACACCAAATGCTGTTGGCAAATCATGGGTTTCAGGCACCTTGCTCCAGCGCGCAAGCCCACGCACATTACCTTCATTGGTTACCTGAACCACCAAAAGATGGATGGGGCCCTCCCCGCGCACCTGCATCGTCATTTTGCCATCAAATTTTATCGTGCCCGCCAACAACGTAGCGGCGACAAAGGCTTCACCCAGAATCTGCCTAACGGTTGCAGGGTAGTCAGTACGTGCTGTAGCTTCGCCCCACGCAGCATCCAATTGCACTAGCTGCCCACGCGCATCGCACGAATCAACCAGAAATTTTTGTTGTAGATCTTGATCGCGCACAGCTCACTCCAGTCGGCGGTAGAAAACATCACCTATCAGAGGCGTCAGATACATGGGTATCTGATAGCAGGCGATGAACAGCAATAAGGGTTCGGTGGAAGATGCAGGCAATGCCGTCAAATACAAGGCGATGTTGCGATTACCGTAGATCACACCAGTGCCAATGGTACGCGGTGCAGAATGTTTCAGAGCCCTGGATGCCCACACACCGCAACATTGAAAACCTACGTTTATCGCCACAGCCGCACCCAGCGCAATCAGAAAATCATGCAGTGAGGTGTCGGGCGCATGCAAGGCACTCATCAGCCCCACTACGATCAATGCCAGCGTGATGGCAGCCGCCCCATCCAGCGCTGATGACGATAAAACCCGGTGACCTCGTTGAGCAAGCTGCTGAACTGCCACAGCGGATAATGTTGCCGTCGCAATGAGTAACAGCAATTTCAACGACGGCAGCAGTAATCCCATAACGGGTTGATCGGGGATCACCAATAGCAACACTGGCAAGCAAGTCACGGGTAACAAAACAGTTCCGGCAATCAACCAGCGAAGCGCCAGAACAGCATCTCCACCCATCAGTGCAACAAGATTCGGGCTACCAGAAATCGGAGAAGCTGCTGCTACTAACGTGGCCGCTAGACACCAGACATGGGGCAGCCCAGAAATTTTCGCTACGCTAAACACCAGTAGCGGGAAAACAAGCTGTGCAATAAGCACCGTGCTGGACAGCCCGGCAAGCGTTGCAAACTTAACCTGCAGCAGCCGAGCCAGAGAGATGTCTAATCTGGAGGAACTGGACAATCGCAAGACTGACAAGAACAGTAACAGCCAGATTCCAGGCCCAATTAAATGACTCGAAGGTTCCGCCGCCATCGGCAGTGTAAAACCACCGACCAGTCCCAGCGGCAAGATCCAACGCGCATGTTTACCGCACAATTGAAGCAGCTGTAACAACATCAGTGCTAAGTAGGCTAGCCCTTCAGCTTCTCCTTGAGCATCTGATTCAATTGCGCTGGATTCGCCTTACCTTTTGAAGCCTTCATTACCGCACCCACAAAAAACGACAGCAGCTTCTCTTTACCGGCCCGGTACTCAGCTAGCTGCGATGAGTTGGCCGCAATCACTTCATCCACCATGGCTTCGATAGCACCGGTATCGCTTATCTGCTTCAATCCACGTGCATCGATAATCGCATCGACATCGTGCTCACCTGACCACAGAGCATCAAAGACTTGCTTGCCCAACTTGCCCGAGAGCGTGCCATCGTCGACACGCTGAATCAGAGTGCCCAATTCGGCGGCATCAACCGGTAGATCGGCCAAGGCCACATCTTCCTTGTTCATGCGTCCAAATACTTCACCCAGTACCCAGTTCGACGCCAGTTTAGGTGCAAAGCTCTGCCCCGCCAGTACCGCTTCGAAATAATTGGCTGTCTGCTTATCGGCGCAAAGCGCTTGCGCATCGATAGGTGTCAAACCTAACTCATCGATAAACCGCGAACGCCGCTTCGCTGGCAGTTCCGGCATCGTCTTGGCTACCGCTTCTATAAACGCATCATCGATAACCAGTGGCGGAAGATCAGGATCAGGGAAATACCGATAATCGTTAGCCTCTTCTTTTGAGCGCATGGAACGCGTTTCGTCCTTGTCCGCATCGTACAAGCGCGTCTCCTGAACGATACGACCACCATCTTCGAGGATATCGATTTGTCTTTCTACTTCAAAGTCTATGGCGCGCTCCAGAAAACGAAACGAATTTACGTTCTTGATTTCTGTACGTGTGCCAAGCTCCGTGCTGCCCATCTCACGGATAGACACGTTCGCATCACAACGAAAAGAGCCTTCCTGCATATTGCCATCACAAATATCGATATAGCGAACCAGAGAGTGCACATGGCGCGCGTAGGCTACCGCCTCAGTCGCCGAACGCATATCAGGTTCAGACACGATTTCCAGCAATGGCGTACCTGCTCGGTTCAAGTCGATGCCAGTGGCTCCCTCAAACATGTCATGCACAGACTTGCCAGCATCCTCTTCAAGATGTGCCCGCGTCAGACCCACGGTTTTATCCGTGCCATCAGGAAGTGTCACTGTAATAGAACCTACGCCCACAATCGGATAGTCCATCTGGCTGATCTGATAGCCCTTGGGTAAATCAGGGTAGAAATAGTTCTTGCGCGCAAACACCGAGCGCTTACCGATAGCAGCACCCGTCGCTATTGCAAACTTTACCGCCATGCGAACAACGTCTTTGTTCACCACTGGTAGCACACCCGGCAAGCCCAGATCTACCGCACTGGCTTGTGTATTAGGCTCAGCCCCAAACGCTGTTGAGGCCGCCGAAAATATTTTTGATCGCGTTTTGAGCTGTGCGTGAATCTCCAGCCCGATAACCGTTTCCCATGCCATGACTGTATTCTCAATCCGTACCAGCGGGTGACTGCGCGTGCCAGTCAGTAATCTGTTGATAGCGATGGGCAATATTCAAGAGCCTCGCCTCCTCAAAAACAGGCGCCACCAATTGCAGTCCCACCGGCAAGCCGTCACTGAATCCACACGGAGCTGACAGCCCCGGCAATCCGCTTAAGTTAGCTGACACCGTAAACAAGTCATTGAGGTACATGCTGATGGGGTCTGTTTTTTCACCACTTTTAAACGCCACTGTGGGCGTTGTGGGGCCAGCAATAACATCCACTTCCTTAAACGCTTCGGTGAAGTCGTTACTAACCAACTGGCGCACCTGTTGGGCTTTTTTGTAGTACGCATCGTAGTAGCCAGCCGACAATGCATACGCACCGATAAGAATGCGACGCTTCACCTCATCCCCAAAACCTTCGCCGCGCGTGCGCGTGTAGAGATCTTCCAGGTCTTGCGGGTTTTCACAGCGATACCCAAAGCGTACGCCATCAAAGCGAGACAGGTTACTGGAAGCCTCTGCAGGCGCGATAACGTAATACGCCGGAATACAATGCTGCTGATTAGGCAGACTGATTTCTTTTAAAATCGCGCCTGCTTTTTCAAGCTCAGCAAGAGCCGCCTGAACCGCAACAGCCACCCCGTCATCAAGACCGTCAGCAAAGTATTCTGTTGGCACCCCAACACGTAAACCTTTCAGGTCACGGTCAAGAGATGCGCTGAAATCAGGCACATCCAGCGTGCTGCTGGTTGAATCTCTGACATCATGCCCAGACATCGCCTGTAGCAATAACGCACAATCTTCTGCGGTTTGCGCCATCGGACCACCCTGATCCAGACTCGATGCGAACGCGATCATGCCGTAACGCGATACTCGCCCATAGGTTGGCTTGATACCAGTGATGCCGCAAAACGCTGCCGGTTGACGAATAGAGCCGCCGGTATCGGTACCGGTTGCAGCCGCTGCCAGCCGCGCAGCCACCAGCGCCGCACTACCACCTGACGATCCGCCTGGTACCCGATCACGCTGCCAGGGATTAGACACTGGACCGTAATAACTGTTTTCATTCGATGACCCCATGGCAAATTCATCCATGTTCGCTTTACCCAGCGAGACCACACCGGCATCAGCCAGGCGGGTAACGACGGTGGCATCGTAAGGCGCCTTGAAATTTTGCAGTATTCTGGAGCCACACGTTGTGGTGATGCCCTTGGTGCAAAAAATATCCTTGTGCGCAATGGGAATACCGGTCAACGCACCCGCATTGCCCGCAGCTCGCGTTTTATCGGCGTCCGCTGCCGCCACACGTGCCTCATCAGCATTCACTGAAACGTAGGCGTTAATGTCGGGGTTGAGCCGCTCAATGCGCTCCAGGTAATGGTTGACCAGTTCCACGCTGCTTGTCTGTGAGGACTTGAGCATCTGGGACTGCTGGGCCAGCGTTTTGTCGTGCATAAGTAACAGGGTCTGTTAGGTATTCTTGTGGGCGAATGTTAGTGCCATGGACTAGGCACAGCAATCAAGCGCAGCTTACTCAATAACGCGCGGAACCAGAAAGTATCCGTCCTGGGTCTGCGGCGCGGGCTCCTGCAAAGTATCCCGCTGATTGACTTCCGTGACATCGTCTTCGCGTAACCAGAGGCTGGCACTGGCCGGGTGAGCCATGGGCTCTACACCGGTGGTATCGATAGCCTGCAATTGCTCAACAAGATCCAGCACATTCGACAAATCAGCTGCAAGAGGCGCCAAAGCTTCTGGCTTGATGCCTACGCGTGCAAGATGCGCGATGGATGCGATATCGTCAGGTGTCAGTGCCACAATGTGCCTGCCTTGAAATAATGGTGAGCGAAGCGCCTATGATAACCCAGCGCCCGTTACTGGGGAGGGCTTGGCGTGTCACAGGTGAAAGCTGCCAAGCGCGTTGATTAGCGTCACCCTTCCCCCTGTTTTTTGCCCATTCCTATTTGCAACGGCTACCTCCAAGCCTCAGAATCAACGCTCATCACCGAGATAAACACGTGTCAAACGACGAACTCAGCCAACGGATCGAAACCCTCGAGCTCAAGCTCATGGATGTGGAAAACACGGTCCAGGAACTTCACGAGGTAATTTTGCGCCAATACAGGGACATTGAACGCCTGCAACTTCAGCAGCAGGAGTTGTTGAATAGCCCCACAGGTGGCGCCACGTCAGAGGCGGCTCCATCTCTGGCCGATGAGCTGCCACCCCACTACTAGTGGAATTAGTGTGTTTATTCGCTATCGGGTTCTGAATATTGTTTAGCCCACTACCTCACAAGCTTTTCCTAGCGCCCCAATACCAGTGTGGTGCCGTCAATCCCGTATTGCGGCACCTGCAAATTTTTGCTCGCGTATTGTTTCTCATACACTCGCCCGGCAAAATCAAAGCGGTCTTTGCCGCAACTGTCCATAAAACCTCCCTGCCAGGGTTTACTCTGAAACAACTCATCCGATGGTGGAACAAGCTCCACCGTGCACCCTTGCCCGGTGCCCAGCGCTATCGAGACAAAGTAATCGGCGGATTGCCCACGCATCCAGTTTTTTGCAAATTCCGGCTGCTGCGAGCCATTGGAATCCGGGTCTGCAATGCGAGGATCACCCGATCGCAAAGCCACCACGTCGGCATCGGTGCGGCGGTAAACAAGCACCGGACGACCTTCCCAACTCAAAAATTCGACGTCCCCTGGTGCCAGACCGGCAATGTCGACTCGCATGCTGGGCACATTAGGCACCTCTCCGTCTCCAGACATCAACGCCGAAATGAATACATAGACAACGCCTGCAAAGCCAAGGTACATCATCATCTTGGCGGCAACCCGCAATATCAATCGCCGCTTGGCGTCCTGCGCGCTAACTTCCTTTATCTCAATCTGTGGCACGTCATCAATCGGCGGTGGCTAGAATGTCAGTGGAGTTTACGTTACTGATGGAACCATGGACGCCACCGGTTATTGTTGGACTACGTGGAACGGCTGATGATGAAGCGTTATGGGCAAGTCTGGGCATTGAAACAGCCAGTAGCCCAGCGGCTAGTCAATGGCAGTTGTTGCGAGATTCCGCCGATTCGGCTCTGACATTGTCACGCCCTGATGGTGTAAGGCTGCAACTGGACTTTACCTCAGGAAAAACGCGTCATCGCACCCTTGAGAGTGGACAAGGCGCACAGTCTCTATACAAGGCACTCGGCGTGAAGCAGTACCTCAAGTCCAATGAGGACTATCCGATCATTGTCGATGCCACTGGCGGCTTGGGTCAAGATGCCTGGGCTCTGGCTTCCACAGGCTGCCAGCTTGTCATCATAGAGCGGCACCCGATTGTTCATGCCCTGCTTAGCGATGCGATTGAAAGAGCCAGGGTTGACGATGCCAGCCAGCTGATCGCCGAACGCATTTCGCTGCTCCACGCGGATGCAGTTGATGCGCTTACCACCTCATTGCCAGACAATACGCACGGCATCTATCTGGATCCGATGTACCCATCACGCAGAAAGAAAGCCGATAGCAAAAAGGGAATGCAGTTTCTGCATGCTTTACTGGGTCCTCCTCCAACAGTGGAAAGCCCGAAATTGTTACTAAGTGCACTTAAAGCGTGTGTGCCACGAGTTGCAGTAAAGCGCCCTAAAGGCGCACCCCTACTGGCAGGCTCTGATGAATTTGGTGGCCAGCGTACTGTTATTGAAACGGCTAATACTCGATATGATGTTTATCATAAGCGTGTGTGAAGTTTACTGACTGTTGCGTGCTTCTCGGCTAGCTAGCTATATAGCAATAGCAGTAGCAGTAGCAGTAGCAGTAGCAGTAGCAGTAGCAGTCAGAAGAAATCATCTTCTGCTATTCGAGCATTAGTAAACATGTGCAAAGGCCGACCATTCGGGCACATTGAAAACCATGCTCAGGCAATTGAACTGCACGGTGGACGATATCGTGAAAAAACTCGACGAACGAGAGTCTCGTTTTCTGGTTCAGGCATGACAACTAGACGCGTTCACGATGCAGCTTGAACAAGAGCAGAAAACCAGACATCGTCAATTTTGAACTCCGGAACTTAGGTTCCTAATTATTCATCTTGAACTAAGTCAAAGGCTAATATAGCTGCAGGCTTATCTGATGTGTTTTGGATCCAATGTACCGTATCCGCGTCTTCGACCCATGTATCGCCTGGTACGACAACGCGCTTAACATCACCTCGATGCTCATCAAGGGTACCTTCTAGAACATAAACGATACCAGGTCGATCAGCGTGTGAATGTTCAGCAGTTCCACCACCTGGTTCAACTATGATTTTACGTCCGCGTAGTGCATAACCTTCCATTGGTGCAATTTGGCTACCCAAAGCATGGTTGTAATAAAGTTCAGCATCCAAACCCGCTGTCTCTTCAGGCGCTGTTGCTTTCGCAAAAACCAATGTTGCAACAGATGCTGTCACAGCAAATAATGCAGCTTTAACTATATTTCGCATAATGTCTTCCTAGATCATCAGGAATTTTACACTAGCACACATTACTTTTTTGCGGATACTAAAGGCATCGCGCTCATTGTTTACGCTTTATATTGCGCCTATACAGGAAAGCCCAGAATTATCACTTGGTGCACTTGCCACGAGTTGCAGTAAAGCGTTACAAATACGCTTGCACAAAGCCACTTTCATCTAGCGTACAAAAGACATCCTCTAGGATAGGACACCAGTTTTTGGTCAGTTTATCCAACGGTTCTGACGCTAGCGCATGCCCCCCATTGTCAAGCTGCCTAGAGTGATACAACGTCGGACTATTCTGATCAGAGGATTGACGAAATGCGTAGACTACGTGTCCGTCGGATAATACACACGTCATACGAATAGGCTCATCGTCATCTGTGTGTGAGGCAACGATTCGGTTGTAAGCTTTTTTCCAGGCAAGATTTGGATCATCATCGAAACCCATCGCAAGCAGCAATAGAAAAAAAAGCTCTGAGTCTGTCGTACCCAAACGCGCATTGTAAAGTGAATCGGGTAGCTCACTTTCAAGCTCGCGTCTCACCCGGGCTATGTGCGGGATCTGGCCGTTGTGCATAAACGACCAACGCCCAAACACGAACGGATGACAATTTGCACGGGACGTTTCACCGTGAGTGGATGCTCGTACGTGAGCCATGAAAAGCCTTGATTCAACTAAACGACAAACGCTTGATAGATTGCAATCTGACCACGCTGGCATAACGTCTCTGTAAAGTCCTGGTTTTGCTTCTCGGCCATACCAGCAAATTCCGAATCCATCGCCGTTTACCGAGACCAGCGATTCTGTTGCTGCAGAACTTTGTCGTAACAGTGAATGCGCAGGTGACGTAACAATATTCTGTAACGGAATTGAAGGCCCACAGTAGGCAGCAAGTCGACACATGGGTAGCTATTTGACTCCAGATCGATCGGTTTGATGATGCATTCTTCGGTGCAGATTGTTAATTGAGCGGCTGGTGGTTTTTTGAAAAATGCCTGGTATCAGTGCGTGGACCAATGCAGCGGTTGCGGCAATACAGAGCCGTATCGACATTGACGCAGAGAACCGAAAATGCTGCCAATACGTTTGCCCAACGCTGGGCGGGTGTTCGCGGCACGCATTTATCATTGCATTCAGTGTTTTCATACTACTTCCAATCTCTATGCCAAAATCTTGATAAATCTTAGCTCAGACTAGTGAGCAAATTATCTCAAAACACACACATCGTGACGCCAATATTGGGATAAAATTCCAACATGAGCGTCAATATAGATGAAAGAAGTCTCCAAATACTCAAGCTTTTACAAGTAAATGCTTCCATAAGCGTCGATGAATTGGCTGAACAAGTGAACTTGTCTCGCAACGCATGCTGGCGCAGAGTAAAAGTGCTCGAAGACGCTGGAGTGATCACCAAACGCGTGGCCATACTTGACCCTGACTCTCTTGGGCTTGGCTTGATGGTCTATGCACTAATACGAGACAGCGAACACAGCCCTGAATGGGCAGAAAAGTTGAGGGCTGTCGTTGAAGACACACCAGAGATTGTCAGCGCGCATCGAATGAGCGGAGATCTGGACTACGTGTTACGAATGCGTGTAAAGAGCGTTGCTGACTACGATCGAATATATAAAAAACTGATTCAGCAAATTACATTCTCTAGTATTTCAGCAAGCTTTGTCATGGAGAATATCAAGGAGACAACGGCGTTGCCGATTCAGTGAAGTTTCGGATTAACAATAACGACTGTCGAATACCAAAAAATAACACCTAAGCGATTTCAGTGTTCACCCAAATAGGACAGAATATGGAATTCGTTATCTACGTGCACTTTCAGAGCTTGCGCAATCAGCTCACGTAAAGCGCCCTCTGGCAACAAATTTGAGAGCACGGGATGCAGTCGTTGCCTTCGCACCCATGGATCGGTCATAAGCTTGTGCGAAGCCAACATTTTGGGATGCGTGATGAGACTGAATGTTGGACGCTCAGGGTTATCCCGGAAACCATCTGCAAAGCTCAACACATTGCGCCCGTTGCTAAACCCTGCAAGGTAGCCCACCAGTGCGTCATGTAGCGTTAATCGCAGTACCGTTACTTCACTACTGGTATCCGCAATCATTCCTCATTTCCCAGAATCCCTTGCCATGGATCATCAGCAAGAGATTTTTGGGTCGAGATGGACCGTTGCTGTGTCTTGTTTATATGACTGGAATCTTCAGCAAGTACACTTAACACGGCATTAAGCTTTTCCTCTGGAATTAGAAGCAATTCACTCTTGAGTCCCTTGGCGACGAGTTCAAGAGTATCCAACCGAGGGTTACCTTTTGATTCAAGGCGCTGGTATTGCTGACGTGATATCCCTACCCGAAGCATCATGTCGTGTTGCTTCATTGACAGACCTAGACGACGTGCTTTTATCTGCTCGAGTAGTTTTTTCATGTAGAAACAAATATGTTGCTAACACTCCCAATAGAAACATATTAGTTTCTAATTGAGGAAATTGCAATACATGTGCTTCTTTTTTAACGATATCATCGATTTATTTCAAATAGCAATTCATATATTGCCTTACAGCAGTTAGCAATTATGGCTAGCGAGATCAACAGTAGATCT
Source organism: Granulosicoccus sp. (assembly GCA_023301795.1). Taxonomy (GTDB): domain Bacteria; phylum Pseudomonadota; class Gammaproteobacteria; order Granulosicoccales; family Granulosicoccaceae; genus Granulosicoccus. The sequence continues at coordinate 2,694 of JALZVU010000309.1, read as the reverse complement.
AACGCCATTCAGCCGCATGCATGAGTTTCACTCGTGCCGTGACCTAAAGAGGTTTTGCGCCGACACATTTAGCGTCAATCGACCTGCACGTTGCCACCAAAAAATGCCGCTAGCCTTTCAGCTTCTATAATCTCGACATCGTTTTGCTGAGCATACTCGCGAGCAGCATCCGATACCGTTCCCAGCGCCACGTACAGATACCCTGTGGCTTCAGCATTTTCGCCAGCAGCCACCATCTGCTTTAATGGCTCTACCCCAGTATTGGCGGCTTTGAATCGCTTGGTGCTGACCAGATACTTGCGATTGCCACGCTCAAGCTCAAGTTCTGCGGCATTGCCTTTGAACGGCGTGGAATCAAACCGTCCGTCGATATAGGGTTGGGCTATTTTGTTGGCTACCTGCATAGCTGGCATTTTTCGGGCTTGCTCAACCACCTCAAGAAGTTGCTCATGACTGGGCCGCAATGATTGCTTGTAGCCTGCATAGCCGGCTATTCCGAAAAACGGTAAGGCACCAAAAATACCGAGAACCACATACTGCCCACCTGCAATCAACAAGCTGATGCCGATGATGGCGAAACCAAATAACACGCTGTACCACCAGGGCGATCGCATTAAAATTGCAAACAACGAACCCTGAGCCATCTTGAAAGCCATACCACTATGTCCTTAAATCAATCGCGAAAATTCTGGAACTGCATAGGCAACCCAAGCTCTGCTCCTTTCAGCAGCGCCATGGCAGCCTGCAGATCATCACGCTTCTTGCCGTTGACCCGGAGCTGTTCTCCTTGCACCTGCGCTTGAACCTTGATTTTTGATTCCTTGATTTTCGCAACCGCCTTTTTCGCCGTCTCTTTGTCGATCCCTTGCTTGACCGTCACGGCCTGCTTTACACCCTTGCCACTGTTCTCCACCTTGCCAGCCTCAAGGCAGGCAATATCGATTTTTCGCGCAGTGAGCTTTTGATAGAGCACTGGATGTATCTGCTGGATCTGAAAGTCGCTATCAGCATGCAGCATGATCGTTTTGCCCTCAGACAGCTCAGCCTTGGCAGAGGTACCTTTGAAATCGAACCGTGTACCGATCTCTTTCTGGGTGTGATCAACAGCATTTGACAGCTCATGCTGATCTACTTCAGAAACAACGTCGAATGAGGGCATGTGCGTGCTCCAGTTATGTCTTAGTATGTGGTGGGCAGATTATCCATGAAACACAGGTGTGATTGAAGCATGACGCAGTGGATATTAGTGGTCGGAGCACTTTTCGGTGCGCTGGCAGTGGGCACGGGGGCTTTCGGCGCCCATGCCTTGCAAGGCGTATTGGACGACAGAGCCCGTGGTTGGTACGACACGGCAGTCACCTACCATGCTGGGCATGCACTTGCTATCGTTGCCTGTGGGCTGGCGGCAACGTTTGTCAGCATCCATCCCAACGCAACTGGCGCGAGCACTTGGCTTAACGCTTCAGGTATCTGCTTTGTGCTGGGCATCATCATTTTTAGCGGTTCGCTGTACACCATGGCCTTCACGGGTGTCACCCGCCTTGGCATGATCACACCCATCGGCGGGTTGTTCTTGATCATCGCCTGGCTATGTCTTGCTGTTGCAGCCACCAAAATCGGAAATTGAGTAACGCATTACCATGACTGACAAAACAACGACTTCAGATCTGATTGAGCCACGGCGTGACTACACCGCAGACACGCTAAGACGCAGTGATCTTGCAGATAGCCCGTTCGCACAATTCACTCATTGGCTACAAGACGCTCGTGATAAAAAAATACTTGATGCCACAGCCATGATGCTGAGTACTGCTGATAATTCTGGTCAGCCTCATTCGCGTGTAGTGTTGCTGAAGAACTTCGACGAAAGCGGATTTGTCTGGTACACCTATCAAGAGAGTGATAAAGCACAGCAGCTTGCACAAAACCCCAAAGCTTCACTGCTGTTTTACTGGTGCGCGCTGGAGCGACAGGTGCGTATCGAAGGCACGGTGGTCAAACTAGACCCAACGGAGGCTGACGAGTATTTCTACTCGCGCCCAGAAGGCAGTCGTTTTAGCGCAGCAGCTTCAGTTCAATCTCAACCGGTAGAGGATCGCAGCATTCTGGAAGCACGCGTGGCTGAACTCCACAAAAAATATCCCGATGGCAATGTGCCCAGGCCCGAAGTCTGGGGGGGCTATCGTATCGTGCCTCACAGACTGGAATTCTGGCAAGGACGTGCTGACCGTCTGCACGATCGATTTATCTTTGAACGTGACACTAACGAGTCAAGCTGGTCAGTTAATAGAATTCAACCGTAGAACCATAGAATTCCTAGAATCAACCAGTAATGAAAAAGCTCATGACGACGCTTCTAATAGTAACTGCCCTTGTTATCGTGGCAGGCGTTGGCCTGCGCCTCGCGATGCCAACGCTTAGTGGGAAATCCGTGGCTACTGGTGTCGTCACGAACGGTGATCAGTCAGCTTTGGGCGACTGTCCTGACACCCCCAACTGTCAGGGCTCAGAAAGCACGCGCGTGGCACAGCAAACCGACAGGTTCGAGCTTACCCAGCCAGCTTCCGATGCCATTGCAACCTTAGCGAGCATTATAGAAAGCTTGCCAGGCGCAAAAATTGTTACTCAGGATGATCGCTATTTGCACGCTGTATTCACCTCGAAAATCATGGGCTTCCAGGACGATACAGAATT
>JALZVU010000308.1 GCA_023301795.1 Granulosicoccus sp. | reverse complement strand
TTCCCTGTCGGCGCAGTTTTGCCTTAACCAATTGAGGGTTTTGCGCAGAGATGGAGCCTTTTTGTTTATGTCCGCTGGAATTTTTTCCTTCCCATTCAAACATAACAGGTGATTTTGCTGCAGTGGCCATAATCTAGTCCTTGGTTACCCGGTTGGCTTCTTCAAGACTCATGACGCCCTCGGCTACCTTGTTTAAAGCTGACTCTCTCAAATCAGGAATATTTTCAGCTTTAGCTTGATGCGCAATTTCGATAGCGTTTCCGCCAGCCATAATAATCTTGCCTATCTCTTCACTGATTTTCATGACCTGGTAGATTCCTACCCGCCCTTTGTACCCGCCGTTGCATTTTTTGCAACCTGTTGCTTTGTACAGCGTGACGCCGTCCAGCTGATCCTCCCTGAATCCTTCTTGCAGTAAAATCTCTCTTGGCAGTTCGTCTGGTTCTTTGCAAACCTGGCACAATCGCCGCCCCAAGCGCTGAGCAATAATCAACGACACGGCCGTAGCAATATTGAAAGGTGGGACACCCATATTGATTAAACGAGATAGCGTTTGTGGTGCGTCGTTGGTATGCAGTGTGGATAACACCAAGTGACCGGTTTGGGCGGCTTTCACAGCGATGCTAGCGGTTTCCAGATCACGTATCTCACCAACCATGATTACATCAGGATCCTGACGAAGAAATGATTTCAGTGCTTCTGCGAATGTAAGGCCTGCTTTAACATTGACGTTTACCTGATTAATGCCTGCTAAATTGATTTCAGCAGGATCTTCGGCGGTGGAAATGTTAGTGCCGGGCTCATTGAGAATATTAAGGCCGGTGTACAGTGACACTGTTTTACCGCTACCTGTTGGGCCTGTCACCAGTATCATTCCGTAAGGATTAGACAGTGCATCCATATAGAGTTTTTTCTGCTCTGGCTCATATCCCAGCGCATCAATACCTAACTGCGCGCTACTAGGATCGAGAATACGCAAAACAGTTTTCTCACCAAACAGAGTAGGGCAGGTGTTGACACGAAAGTCGATGGCTTTGTTTTTACTGATTTTTAGCTTTATGCGACCATCCTGAGGTACACGTCGCTCAGAGATGTCCATTCTGGACATGACTTTGATACGGGCGGTCAGTCTGCCTGCCATAGCCAATGGTGGGTGAACAACTTCCTCCAGTACACCATCAACACGAAAGCGGATCCGGAAGATTTTTTCGTAGGGCTCAACGTGGATATCAGATGCCCCTCGCTTGATGGCATCCAAAAGTACTTTATTGACAAACCTGACTATGGGTGTTTCATCAACACCTGATTCATCGTCATCTGATTCGGGAAGCTCGCTACCGTCGATTTCCAGATCAAAACTGTCGTCAAGATCCTCGCTAAGTGCACTTTTGCCATCCAGCACGCTGGCTCTAAGCTCAGCAAGCTTTGGTTCCTCTACAACAACGGCTTCAACACTTAGGCCCGAGGCAAACTTGTATTTGTCTAGTGCTTCACTATTTGTGGGATCGGATATGGCAATAAAAAGCCGGGAGCCACGCTTTGCTATCGGTACAGCATTCTGAGTGCTTAGCAAGTCGTCTTTAAAATACTCTGATGGGAGACCTTCTGGGTCGAGAGTCTCTAGATCGAATAGTGGTAGGCCAAAATCTGCACTTATATATTGTGCGACAGCAGTAGCGTTGACCTCGCTGTGCTCCATCAGCTTGGTAATGAATGGAAGCTTTTTTGCTTTGGCAGCCTCAAAAGCGCTCGTTGCAGTATCTGTTGATACTAGGCCTTGGCTCACGAGTTGGCGGGCGATCCCGTTCAGGGAAGTGCTGGCTTCATTCATTGATAGATCTCGAAGTGTATGTCCAGTCCAGGCAGGTGGACTATAATGAACAAGTGATCGGCATGTATGCTGTTTTCTTTAATCGATAAGAGGTGATCTTGTGGATTCGCTGCCCTAATCAGAATGAACAACACGTGAGTGTCAAGGACATTGAGCTGGATTAAAATCCGGCTTCCAGGATGCGGTTGCTGAAGTGTCCAGAGTACAGATCCAATCGCCGTCAGCTTCCCGAGTTAGGGTCAAGATTGCACCTTTGATAGCTGTACTTACCGAACCATCGAGGGTGCCAGTTATACTGCCAGCGCCTCCGTCCTGGAAATCAACATCGGGCGCTGAGATCATGAATTCTGATCCGGTATAGCCAAGGTCCGCTGCAACCATTGTGAAATTTCCATAGTGCAGCTGTATTTCGACAGCAGTTCTCAGGCGAGTAATTTCAGCATGTGAACCTGCAACTTGTGTGCGTGCTACATAGTCACTGTAGTGGGGAATGGCAAACGCTGCGAGAATGCCAATGATAGCGATAACTATGATCAGCTCTATAAGTGTGAAGCCTTTCGGTATGTTTGACATTTCTTCTACATCTGATAGTTAAGGAAAACGTCTTTCTAAAAAAAAAGGCCTTCCTACTTGGAAGGCCTTTCTTTAGATGACGTGATAGGCGTGTAAAAAGGTGCCTACATTGAATTGGCGATGTTAGATGTAAATCTACCATCGCGTCTCAAATTTTAGACTCTCACAAACCTATCAACCGCCATTGCCAGCAGCATTGTCTTATGTACAGCTACCAGGAAGGTATGAAGCCTTCCAAGAGTTAGCGGCAGAGTCGTCGATCGTACATGTCCACGTTCCGTCAGCTAATCGATCCAGAGTGATCTCAGCACCGTTAACTGCAGTACTGACTGCGCCGTTCAGAACACCCACAATCGTGCCAGTTCCGTCAGCGGCTGTGAAGTCGAGTGCTATATCTGCATCGAGCATCAGGTTAGACGCTGTAAATCCTGCGTCAGCTGCAGTGATAGTAGTTTGACCTTGTAACAACTGAGTCTCTACACCCGTTCTTAGCGCTGATAATTCACCGTAAGCGCCAGTAACCTGAGTACGAGCAATGTAATCCTGATACTGTGGAACAGCAATCGCTGCCAAGATACCGATGATCGCGATAACGATCATGAGTTCGATTAGTGTAAAACC
>JALZVU010000307.1 GCA_023301795.1 Granulosicoccus sp. | reverse complement strand
TGACTCGAACCAAGCCAGGTTCGGGGTCAGGACCAGGTTCAGGTGCTGAAGAGAGATCGAAGACAAAAACACCTAACTCATTCGCTCGAGGTTGATTCGCACTCTCTCGGGACTTCAATACGAACGCAGTATCACCCTCAAGCAGAACAGTAGCACCGAAACCGATTCGATCATCATCGATTGCAGGTGTGAGGTTGCCTTGTTGAGCCCAAAGACTGTTGTTCAATTCGTAGAAATGGGCGCCCCCATAGTTTATGAAGAATTCAGGCGTTCGAATATCAGTCAGAGTGCCAACAACAAGCCGATCTCCGTCCAGGGATACAGATCTCCCAAAAAAAGACGAGAACCATCAGGTTCGGCAGTGAGCTTTGCTTGTTGTGTCCAAACGCCAGATACCCTCTCAAGAATGTAAGTTGCTCCGGAGTTCTCACCATTTTCATCATCGCGTGGCGCACCCACAGCTGCGATATTTCCATCAAGGGAAACCGACGCACCAAACAAATCTGTATTTGTAGCGTCCTCAGCCATCAATTCAGCTTCTTGAGACCAGATTGAACCGCTGCGGGTAAACACATAGGCAGAACCGGGGGTGCGACTCGTAAAAAATTCTCCTGTCACACTTTCTGACCCATTGGCACCAATCAATACCGTGTCACCACTCACTGAAACGGATATACCAAAGCTATCAAAGATCTGTAAATTCCAATCTCCATCTACTACTCCTACTGTATAGCTTAGCCAGGCAGTAATTTGAAATCGAATTTGAACGGTTCATCTTCACCAATGGTAGCCAGGATGGCGCAAGTCAATGGTAACTCTGTGGAATCTAAATCTCCCTCAGCACAAGCCTTACGAAATCCTGGAAGCAACTGACGACCGGTATCTACGCCCTCAACAGTGACGCCACTCATCGACGTTCGCATAAGCCGTTGCAATCGTTCACCAGTACCAAGAAGTTGCCCTAGTCGACTGTTCCTGCCGCCTCCAACTGTGACATGCAAATCCCCCATGCCAGCAAGATCAAAGGCGCTACTGCCAGGCTGAATGCTTGCAGTATCGTTGCCTATGTCAAATGATGTGACAAAGGCCGCATGACTAATCCATTGACTCAAGATGGCAATTTCACGAACCGCCTGATTGAACAATGCAGCCAATGGATTTTTAGGATAATCACCGTCGAGTTCATACGCACTTAACATTGCGCTAACACCAATGCACATGAAATTTTTCAGCGCAGCGCAAGCTTCCAAGCCAGTGAAATCAGTGTTTGTTGTTACGCGATAATAATCTGTTTGCAAATAATCACGCAGTTTTTTTGCAACAATAATATCATTGGATGCAAAACTGACTCGGGTTGGATATTCCAAGGCTAATTCACGGGCTATACAAGGACCACCAATACCGACAATACGACCTGCGGGCACTGTGAGTTCGGAATCAATGTACTGTGCGTAAGTCTGCGGCGGATCCGAAGGGTTTGAACCTGACACGAGTCCTTTCGTTACCAACGCGACAATGTCAGGCCTTGCTTGATAGCCCTCAATTTCGTCCAATGCCCATTTCACACCAGGGCTGCTAACACCGATAATGATAACGTCGGCATTCTGAACAACGCTTTCGTTGTTTTCTGATGCACACGACATCGCTACTGTATCAGGTAGTCTAAGTTTTAAACTTGGGTGGTGTCTTGTTCTCCTAACAGATTCCACGATGTCATCGTCAAGTGGTGATCCAATCAAGGTAATATCATTGCCAATAGCTGCAGGAATGGACAGCGCACTGCCCATAACTCCAGCCCCGAAAATCACTATTTTCGCCATAGCCTTACAAGCAACCTATTAGATTAAAATACACTTTAAACAGGCATTGAATCTGCAAATTCTTGCAAACCTACGCTGTCATCTACGATGTCTAGCATGCTAAAGCGATCACGAATATAGCGTGCGCCGGTGACTGCTTCGCGATAAAACTCTGCGTCTAACTCAAGATCTCCAGCCGTTCTCTGGCAACCTGCTTTTTGCATGGCATTGTCTAATAATTCATACGGCATCATGACCTTCTTCAACCGCCCCCGTAGCTGGTCCCATTCAACATTAAAACGCGCGTTGAGTTTATCAGCGGCTTGCTGATCGAGCGCTTTCTTTTGTGTCTCTGCAATCATGTTGTCAACGCTTGCCGCACCGAAACGTGAACGTAAAAAATCTCTATCTATCCTGGTTGGATGCATAAGCGGAGCAGTTTCGCAGTCAAGTACCTGATGTTGCAACTGGGACATGGTAATTGTCGCTATACCCACTTGCTCGCCATGCGATGATCGCGGGTGTTTTTCATTAGCAAACATATCGATATAGTGAGAGATCATATGTTCCGCCATACTGCCGCTGTGGGTTGTCTCAGTAAAGCGGGTACCTAAGCCCATGATTGCAGATATTCTGGTTAACATGCCCAAAGCATCGACATTCCCGTCAAGCATGTCTGCGGCTCCTGCAATCATTCCAGGTTCGTCATAGGCTAACAATGTATAGGGAGTTTCTGTATAGGTTGTATCAAACAGCAGATGCGACATGAGCCAGTCAACTTGAGAGGTTGTTCGGCAGATAACGTCTGCAAATGCTGCAGAGATTAGCCTTTTGGGGCAATTTGCGATGACCGAGAGATCAAAAAAAACCCCCTGCGCGCCGCGACACGAAATTGATTTTTTAAAGCCATCGAATAATACAGAGGCAGTCCCGGTTGTGAACGCGTTCATTGGCGATGTTGCGAATACTGAGTAATCTCGATTATCCAGGAAACATGCATATTTAACTGTGTCGCTTACGGTGCCTGAGCCAACAGCAATACGGACATCGCAGTTACGCGTCGCATCTCGTATATGCGCCACCCCCTTGTCCGAGCACTGCGGAGTCTCCCAGATGTATTCTTTTACATTTTGTCCATCAGCCTTAAGCGCTTTGTATACCCTATGACCAAGTGCATCGTGTGTATGAGGATCTGACACAATGCTTATCGCTTGCCCATGATGCTGCCTGTCGATCAGCTTGGATTCCGCGCCGTCAAGACTATCGCGGATTACAATATCCTTGATTCCAATATCGTATTGTTTGCCAGTATCAGGTTCTACCCAACTACCATCTACAAGATCACTGAGAATGCCGCTGTAATCACCCATAGGTTTATATTGTGTCCACTCTCTAAGAAGCCTTCTCAGCAAAAGCTACAAGATCATGGTTAATCTGTGCTGTCGCGTGGTAAAGTTTTCGATAGATGCTTAGTAACTCGCGGTAACGATCGAAAAGCGCTGAATTGGGTTTCACAGTTGTAGTACTGCCCGACATGCTCTTTGCTGCTTCACTAATGCTGGAAAACCAACCTGCGCCAAAGGCTGCAATCATACCCGCACCCAAGGCAGATGCTTCTACCGTGGCACTCACTAATACTGGCTTACCTGCAGCATCGGCAAGCATTTGGCACCAGAGTGAGCTATTGGCACCACCACCGATGGCCAGGTAATGCTCTATTTTATGATCCAATACAGCTTCCATATCTTCCGTGCTCATGATCTGATCAAGCGTCATAGCCTCTATGATTGCGCGATAGATGTGCGTCTCATTATGGCTAGCGCTCAAGCCAAGAATGACACCACGAGCTGCAGTGTCCCAGTGTGGATCCATGACACCAGAAAAATACGGCTGCACAAGCAAACCCTCAGAACCGATCGGTAACTGACTAGCAGCCTGTTCCAGTTTTTTAAAAACGTTTGCATCCGCTTTGCCATGAGCAACAAACTGGTC
>JALZVU010000306.1 GCA_023301795.1 Granulosicoccus sp. | reverse complement strand
AGATGTGTCGAGCAACATTGACCTGTCGGGCATAGAGCTCAGTGATGTGGATTCTGCCAGTGGCGAATTGACGGTGACACTCTCTACATCGACTGGAGGTGAACTCACAACGGTTGCAGGCATAGGCATTACATTGGGCGGCACGGCGGACGCGAGGACCCTTACAGGTACGCTTGCCGACTTGAACAGCTACTTCGATACCAGCACCAACATCCAATACCTTCACGGCACAACTAATACCAACGGCGACAATGCAGACACCATAGAAGTGGTTGTCAACGATGGTGGCAATACCGGCAGTGGTGGTGGACTGGATATCAGCCTTGGTATTATCAATATTGATATTGCTACAGTTAACGATCTGCCGACGGCAGCTAACAACACAGTGATGACGTCTGAAGATACAGCTTATACCTTCACTGGCGCAGACTTTAACTTCAATGACATTGAAGGTGGCGATCTGGACAGCGTGCGAATTACCACTCTGGAAAGCAATGGCGCTCTCCAATTGAATGGAGCTGATGTCGTCTTGAATCAGTTTGTCGGTGCAACTGATATTGATGCTGGAAATCTTAAGTTCATACCAGCTTTAAATCAGACAGGCATCAGCTACGACAGCTTTGGCTTTACGGTTAATGATGGTACAAGCGACTCGGCTACAAGCTATACGATGACGCTGGATGTGCTGGCGGACAATGACGCTCCGACGCTGCTGTCTATTAGTAGTAGCACTGTGTCTGAAAACACTGATACGGAAGCTGGATTCAGCATCGGTACACTGAGTAGCACTGATGTGGACGCGACCGATACGTTTTCTTACAGTGTTGTCGGTGGCCCAGATGTAGCAGTATTCAGTATCGGAGGAGAGAATTCCGATGAGTTGATCTTAACGAGTGGCGTGATAGATTTTGAATCCCAATCGCGCTACTCAGTAGTGGTCAGAGTCACTGACTCTGGTGGTCTGACACATGACCAGGCGCTGGTAATCAACGTTCTTAATGTGAATGAAAATCCAGTAATCACCTCGCAATCCTCGGTGAGCGCAGCCGAAAACCAGACATTTGTATCCACCGTGATCAGTCTTGATGTAGACGGTGGAGCGCTAACCTATAGCATCAGTGGCGGCGTAGATGAAGCATCGTTCTTCATAAACCCGTCAAGCGGCGAATTGACTTTCAATGTTGCCCCTGATCATGAGGAGAAAGACCTATACGAGGTACAAATCACGGTCACTGACATTGATGGGTTGACGGATGTCCAAGTGTTGTCAGTGAGTGTGGATGATATAAATGAGGCGCCGGTTATCGTTGATTCCGAGTACGAGGTTACGGCTGGTTTTCAAGGTGTCATAGGGCAGCTTGAAGCGACAGATCCCGATACAGGCGACCAATTGGTGTTTCAGCTTGTGAGGCAAGGTCAAGATTCGTCGTTAGACTCGATAGAATTAAGCGATACGGGTGTCTTGAGTGTCAGAGGCCCTGATGCAGGTACCTACCGGTTTCAAATCAAAGTTATCGACTCAGCAGGGTTGGAGGCAGACGCAAGTCTGTCTCTGCGCGTCAAGACTGCCGCTTTAGCCGCAGCTAACCCAGGAACAAATTTTCCTGAGGTTGAATCACCAGATTCAGAGCCCCTCGAGAGTGACGAAGCTATTTCGAAACCTGAACGGTTCATCACATCGTCAACTTCTGTGGTGAATTCCGCTGTTAGAGTCAGTCTTTTGAAGGACAGCGATTCGGTACTTCAAGTCGATGGCACCCAATCCTCAGACGACAATACTACTGAGAGCTCGGCAATGAGTTTTACCATACCGGTCTCTCTTGCTTTTGCTCTGGCTGATGGCCTTGTTGAGAATGAGCTCAGCGAGTCATCGACGTCATTTTTGACGAACTCGCAGATAGTTATAGAATTGTTGATCGACAATCTCACCAGTGATCAGCAAAATCTAACTGGCTCGCTGCTTTCAATTTTCAACGGTTCACTGATGCCGCTCTCATTTTCCATTGATTTGATTAATCAGCTTGATCTGGTCCGATCTGATGTCGAAACTCTCGAAACAGAAGGCGCGCTGAGGCAGGACATGGTCACCACCGTGGGTACTTTGGTCACAGCGACAATAAGTGTTGGCTTTGCTACGTGGCTAATACAGTCAGGCTTACTGCTGGCTTCCGCCATTTCCACCACACCTTTATTGCGCACGATGGATCCGATGCCTATTCTGGCTGCTGGCATTGACGAGGACAACGATGGCACATTTGACGCACCGCTAGATAAAAAGCGCAAAAGTGATCTTGATGAACGTGCCCCACGTGCATCTGGAGATCAATAACATGCAAACGTCCGGATTGCAAAAACTGAAGTTTTTTGTCCGTCCGTTGCACATTGGTGCCTGTCTTGTTTTATTGAGTGTATGTTCGCTGTTTTTAACGGATCTGCTGGGTTTTCGTGATGACGGTCGCTCCAGTGTCAGCGAATCTAGAAAAATGCTAGCTGAATCAACAGCGATGCAGCTGTCCACGCTAGCCAATATTCAAGACGAGGGGGCGATCGATTACGTAGTCGCGGCGCTGGTATCGCGCAGTGCCGACATACAGGCCGCTACATTGATCCGATCCAACGGCGTGGTGCTGGCACAGTACGGCAATGAGAGCCTTTTACAGAGTGTTGCACCTGCGGCAACCTTGCCCCACATTTCAGTGCCCATTCTAGAAGACCGGAAACCTTGGGGGGATCTTCAGCTGGTGTTTGCGCCAAGCCACAGCGCCTTACGAACGTTGTTGGGTACGCTGTTTTTTATGTCCAGCTCCCTTATGGCGTTCACTTTGTTGCTGAGCAAGGCGTTTATCCAACTGGACCCCAATCGAGCAGTACCCGGGCGAGTAGACACAGCCTTTAATCTGTTTGCCTCAGGGGTGATTATTTTGGATGATCAGTTGCGTGTGATCATGGCCAATCAGTCAGCGTGTGACATGGGGTCATGCCGCAAAGAATCCATATTGGGAACCTCGTTGACAGATTGGCCATGGAAAGCTGAAGCTGACTGGCAAGAACCTTGGGTAACAACCTTGCATTCGGGGCTGACCATATCCGATCAACCGGCCAGGCTCGTCCTGTCGGATGGTACCACTCGATCGATCATGGTGAGTTGTGCGTCGGTGGGTGATGAGGAACAAGGGGCACGGGGTGTCATGGTGACACTGGATGATGTGTCATCGATTGAGCGAAAGAATCATGAACTGGGCACAACGCTGAAAGAACTTCGAGCCTCACAAGCAGAGACACTTTCAAAAAACAAGGAATTGGAGCGATTGGCAACCACGGATGCGTTGACCGGCATCAGCAACCGCCGGGTTTTGATCGAGACCTTAGAGGAGGAAGTTGAGCGAGCGAAAACAGAACAGACACAACTATCGTGCATCATGACCGATATCGATCATTTCAAGAAAGTCAATGATACCTACGGTCACGGTGTTGGAGACGAGGTGATCCGTGCAGTGGCTACGACACTAGCGGCAGCTTGTAGTGAACGCCAGATCGTAGGTCGCTACGGTGGGGAAGAATTTGTTGTGATTCTTCCTGGCGTTAATGCTGAGCAAGCAATAGAGATTGGCGAGAGGATGCGTGCAGCGATTGTATTGCTGGCAGCCGGTGATAGGTTAGCGGTGTCCAAATTGTCTTCAAGCTTTGGTGTAGCTGAGATGTCCAGTGATATCGTAGACGCTGTTTCTTTGATCAATCTGGCTGATCAGGCGTTGTATATCGCTAAGCAGGGTGGGCGTAATCGGGTCTGCATCTACGATGAAAGTCTGGTGTTGCTGCGTCCTGATGATGCAACGGAAAAAGCTGAGCTTGCGCGGATTGATTCTCATGAGGTGCGTCTGGAGGAGCTGGAAAGCTTACTCAAGCGACGTGATCGGGAAATAGAAACCTTGCGCGAGTATGATCTTCTGACGGGCGTGCCAATGAGAACGCTGTTTCTACATAGGTTGGAAACAGAGCTAGTGAGGGCAACACGTTCGACACATCATGTGGGGGTGTTGTCATTCGAGCTGCGTAATATTGATCAGTTGATTTCACGCTTTGGACATACTGCTTCAGATGAGCTTTTGGTATTGGTTGTTGATCGACTCCAACGAGGTTTACGCACAACAGATCTGGTTACAAATATCTGTGCCAAGCACAGTTTGTCTCGCATCACGTCTAACGAATTTGGGATATTGCTGTCCGCGATCAAAGATACCGCAGGAGCGATGATTGTTGTCACCCGGCTCAAGCGGTTGATGTCTCAGCCGTTTTTATCGGGTGAGCAAAAAGTCTACGTGGGGGTGAACATCGGTATCTCTTTGTCATCACCGGAGAATGACTCAGCGGCAGATCTGTTCAGGCAGGCTAGTGATGCGCGTGTTCAGGCATCGGTAAAGCCTGACAAAGTGTCACACGCGTTCTCTACGACAACGCTAAATGATCAGTCCCATGATTACATTGCGCTTGAATCGGATTTGCATGATGCCCTGGCAACAGGACAACTAGAGGTGTATTACCAACCGAAATTTGATCTGGCAGAGCGAAAAATATCGGGAATGGAGGCGCTGATACGCTGGCAGCACAAGAGCCGAGGCTTTGTGCCACCGGACGTGTTTGTTGCTGTGGCAGAGGCAAATGGCTTGATAGAGCAACTTTCGGACTTTGTGGTCGAGACTACGTTGAAACAGATTCTGGCTTGGCAGGCGATGGGAATCAATAATCTGGTGGTATCAGTAAACATATCGCCCATGCAGTTACGCGCTGAGTCGTTGGTTGAGAGCACCCTGGCGGCGTTGAAGCGCACAGGAGTTGAAGGTCGACATCTGGAAATAGAATTGACTGAGACTTCAGTATTGGACAACCCAGACAAGGCAATCATTGCGCTAAATACACTTCGTGCAGAGGGTGTGACCATCTCAATAGATGATTTTGGGACAGGATATACTTCACTGAGTCTGCTTTCAAAATTGCCCATTGACATCATAAAGATCGATCGTGCATTTATTGTCAAGATGCAAGAAGGTGATCAAGACAGGTTGATTGTTCAGTCAATGGTGACAATGGCGCATACGTTGGGGTTCCGTGTAGTGGCCGAGGGGGTGGAGACAAACGATGAGCTAGAAATGTTGGCAGGATTTGGTTGTGACATGGTGCAGGGTTACCTCATTAGTCGCGCGTTGCCCTCGCAGGATGTGACATCGTTTCTCAAGCACCAGAAAAGTGAAGATGATCAGCGCCGAGCGTGATGGTAATACGAAAAAATACTGTGTTTACTGAGTTATTTTGAACAAAGGCCCAAGGCGCGGTATCTGTGTAGACACGGGAACAACTTCTGATATCGTAGCCATCTTAGCAATTTGACTCTTAATTTTATTCTCGCCTACTATTTTGTCTAGCGTGCTTTGAGAAAACCCCCAATAGTTGAGTTCGGCCGTTATGGTTAGTGGGCCTTCGACATTGGAAGGTATTCTGAACTCGTATGTTTCATCTGAGTATCCCATGGGCAGTATCCTTGTATCTGATAAGACTCTGTCAGCTTCCCACACTGCAAATTCTACGACGTTACCGTCAGAGTCTCCCAAAGTAGCTTTGAAATTATGTGTGCCTGGTTCTGTATGGCCGTCTTCTATTGCGCCTAGCCGATACACCTCGTCACCCGATTTGTCCGTGACCTTAAAATCAATCCACACCTCTCGTCCCTCTGGAAACCCTGTTGGCAGTTTATGGCCAGCCCCTATATTACTGACTCTTACAGCCACTCTGGTATTAGATCCAGCTTGAAGGTTGGTCGGTATTGTCAAGAACTCGATTTTCGCAGCCGATTGCAATAGTTTAAGCGCACGATTAGCCATGTCCTTCTGCCCAAAGTGCTCATGCAGCGTCATGTTTGCACCGGTGAATCGATGTGAGTAGACATGCTCTCTTTCAGGCCCCATAACAGCAGCTTTTCCAGGGTTTTTTGTAACACCAGGGTCAGGTGTCATGTGACAGTCCTGACATTCGATGCCGGCGCTGGCGTAAGGGCTATCACGCCATTCGTCATACGTGCGTTCAACAGGCATACGGTTAAATGGGTGTGTCACGTTATGGCAGGTACTACAGAATTCTGACTTGGTGTGTAGTTCTGAATATGCAGTATCGTGATAAGGCGACGTTGCATCATTTCTAGGACCAAACTTCAGTGGACGACCAAACTTTTTTGGGGTTAACACATAAGATCCATTGCCAACACCGGTTGACGCAGAGATGCTGTGGCAGTCATCGCACCCGATCCCAGAAATATGTACCTGATCATTTCCCTTGGCACTTACGCTGTTCGTGGTTAGCCCCATTGGTGTATGACAACCTATGCAAAGTTTGTCCACCTTACCATCAGTCGCTGTACTGGCCTTTGAGAGTAAAGCGCGGTAAATAGGATCCTCCCATGAATTTGCCATAACGGAGTCTTTCCACTCGTTATAGATTGTGCCGTGGCATCCCGCGCAAACTTCTGCTTTTTCAAACATATCAAGCGTAAGGTTCTTGCCGTCAGTTGTTGCGCGTGATGGAAAAAACGGTGTGCGTTCTTTGTCATTACCATCAGCAAACAAAAGATCAAAGTGATCCGCATTCGGTGGCAATTCAATATATTTTGGAGCGCGCTCGAGATCATTTGCCCCGGGTGGGAAAGAATTTTCCTGAGCATGTCTATTGGTTAGTGAAACGGCAGGTTCAGCCGTGTCTACTGATGGCTGCGCAATGGTTTGCGCAGCTGCACTTGGCCAGCATCCTGTAATTGCGAGTAAGAAAGCTGAAAACGCAACAGCCGTGCGATAAGGAGTGTGGTCGTGTACAGGCTTGATTGAGAGAGTATTCACGCTAGCTCCTTGAAGCTTATAGAGGCACATAGATCAAGAGCCCTTAGGCCCTTGATACTTGTGACTCAATGTAAGTGCGTGGTCTACATCTCAGATGTGAGAAATGTCACATAGATCAGTGAGCCTAATCGAAAGTCAGTAGGAGTGAAGTTCATTTGAATAAGGCACAACAACAATCATAGATTTGTTATTGACCAAACGTGTATTTGATCGCGTGCCAACTGAACCAAAGGCGGGTTCAGTCCAACCACTGATTATTTCGCGATACTAGCCCTTAGCTTGGAAATCTCAAGCGCCGCTTTGCCGGCTTCTTTGCCTTTGAGTACAAAGTGATCGCGATAAATGTTTTTGTGATGCTCGGTCTCTTGGAAGTGATGCGGGGTGAGTGATACTGATAGGATCGGCACGCTCGTTTCAAGCCCGGTTTGCATCAAACCATTGAGGACAGCTTGAGCTACGAAATCATGTCGATAGATGCCTCCGTCCACAACCAGAGCAGCCGCAGCAACAGCCGCATATTTGCCCGTCAGAGCCAGATCACGTGCCACTAGAGGCATCTCTAATGCCCCCGGTACCGTAAACACGTCAACTTGTGCCTCGGGTATAACCTGAAGAAATCCAACCAGCGCCTGGTCGACTATGTCTGAGTGCCAGTTTGCTTTGATAAAGGCGAATCGAAAAGTTGTCATAAGGGTTTTGCAATGAGTTGATGGCTTTCAAAAGGGCATCGTGGTGGTCCGCTGTCAATAACTACGCCAAGAGAGGGTGTTCGGCTCTCGACAATTGTATTTTACTGGCGGGACGCATTTCTGACTGTGCCCCTGTGTTCGCGCCAGTATACCGAATCAACGAGCCGGTGGCGTTTGCCTGGTCTCAGGACACTAAAGTGGCCACCGCGCTTGCACCCGCGCTTGCACCCGCGCTTGCACCTTGTATCGAGTCTAGTTATAGTTTTATCAAGGAATACCCTTATTCAGCGGAACCCGCCCATGCCACTGCTAGCTCAATGGCGAGAACGTTATGTCTGGTATCGAACAGCCACGTTAAGTGCGGTTGAGCATTCTCTGATTTGTGATTTGATGGCGGCCAGCAAAGGGTTTGCAATTACGCTTGTTGTGTTATTTGGCATCGGGCTCTATGCCGCGTGGGGCTATGTCTCTGGATGGTGGATCGGTTTGTTTCTGGCGGCTTTCGCAGTTGAGGCAAGCCTTAAACTAACCTTCAGGCAGCGATTCATGCGCTTGCCAGACAAAGGACAGAAACGTCCCATCTGGCGATTGATCTATTATGCGGGCACTACCTACTCGGCGCTGGTTTATGGCTTGGCAGGGTTGGCTATGTTTGCGCCCATGCCGGATGAAAATCGCCTGCTGTTGATTGGTGTTTACTGCGTAATTGTTAGTGCCCTTGTCAGTTCTGTGGCCACGACAACAGCTTTTTTCCAGCCAGTTGCTCGCTGGATTACCCTGATCTTGGTAGCACCTACCATCATCGCGCTCTTACTCAGTGGTAAACCTTTGTTCTGGCTGTTGAGTGTGGTCATGGTCATTGGTTGCGTTGGCGCAGTTTATTTTAGCTTTCTTTCGCAAAATCGATATGCGCAGGTGTCAGCGTTGAACGAACGAAATAAAGTGCTGGTTACTAAGCTATCTGCTCAACAGCAGATGGCCGACGATCAGAAATGTCTGGCAGAGCAGGCTGTTATCGACAAGAGCCGATTTATTGCAGCGGCTAGTCATGATCTAAGACAGCCGTTGCATGCGATGACCCTCTTTCATCATGCATTGCGGCATAAATCTGAAAATGAATCCAACAAGCGCTTGTTTGATGCCATTGACACTTCAACGTTGGCATTGAACGCCATGTTCGACAGCCTGCTTGATGTCTCCAAGCTCGATGCCAATGTGGTGGAGCCAGAATATGAGCCACTAAGTATTCAACGTGTGTTCGTTTTGCTGCAGCAGGAATTTCAACCAATAGCGGCACAAAAAGGCTTGTATCTGAACATATCTGGCGTTGACGTCAGCTTTTACACAGACCAGACCCTGTTCATTCGTATTTTACGAAACCTGATCAGTAACGCCTTGAAGTTTACTCATCAAGGTGGAGTCAGCTTGGAGGCCACACTCAGTGAAGAGCATCTGGTGGTGGTGGTCAGTGACACGGGTGTGGGTATTCCGGATGGTGAGCACGAGCAAGTGTTTACAGAGTTCTATCAGCTTGATCTTGATCAACGCCAATTGGTACGAGGGGTAGGCCTTGGATTGTCAATAGTCAAACGGCTTAGTGCACTGCTTGGCCTGCAAGTACAGTTGGTGCCTACCTCCACTGGGGGTACCAGAGCCTCTTTGACGATATCATGTGCTGAGTTGGTTGAAGAGCAGGAGTCGATAGCTGAGGGGGTGCCCTTTTGGTCGACAGGACCCTGCGAACTGAGCGGACTGATCGTCGTATTTATTGACGATGATGAAGCTATCCGTCACGGTATGCACGCTTTGTTAAACCAGTGGCGCTGCCGTGCGATTTGTGCGGCTGATGCGGATGAGGCCTTGGCACAATTGGCTGATTTACAGATCCAGCCAGATTTTATTATCGGTGACTATCAGTTATCTGGATCTCGCAGTGGCCTAGACGCAATTCAAACACTTAGAACAGAATTCGATGAGGGGTTACCGGGCATATTGGTCAGTGGCGCAACATCACCAGATGATCTTCTGGACATCAATGCTTCGGGCTTGCTCTATTTGACCAAGCCTGTGCGGCCTGAAAAACTTCATGATGCGATGTTGGCGTTGATGTCTACTCGAACTCACGCGTGTGTTTGACTAGTTATCTGCTCGTAATATTGTGTTAGTTTCGTCGATGATTTTACATCAGTGCCTGATTGCCCGAGTCCACCAGCTGAACAACTTGAGACTGACATGACCAGCCCTTGTATTATATGTGTTGCCATCACTGGTAGCGTGCCAACCAAAGAAGATAATCCGGCAGTGCCGATCACTGTGAAGGAGCAGATTGACAGCACGCAAGAAGCCTTTGAAGCAGGTGCCAGTATTGCGCACTGTCATGTGCGCAACGACGATCAGACGCCCTCAAGCGATCCTGAGCGTTTTGCAGCGCTTAAAGCGGGGCTGGAAGAGTACTGCCCAGGCATGATCGTGCAGTTATCTACCGGGGGTAGGTCAGGTGCAGGTAAGGATCGTGGCGGCATGTTACCCCTGTCTCCCGATATGGCCTCGCTATCGGTGGGGTCGAACAATTTTCCGACCCGTGTGTACGAAAATCCACCAGAGCTAGTGGATTGGCTGGCCGCCGAGATGGTAGAACACGATGTCAAACCCGAAATCGAGGCCTTTGATCTCAGCCACATTCTGAAAGCTGCGGATATGTACGCTAAAGGGCAAATAAAAAAGCTGCCCTATGTCCAATTCGTGATGGGTGTAAAGAACGCCATGCCCGCAGATCGTGAGGTCTTCAGTTATTATGTACAGACCGTGCGTCGGTTGTTGGGTGCTGAGGCGCCCTGGTGCGCAGCGGGCATTGGAGCCAATCAGATCATCTTGAATGAATGGGCCATTTCGAACGGCGGCCATGCACGCACGGGTCTGGAGGACAACGTTCGGCTTGATCGGAACACGTTGGCGGCCTCGAACGCCGTTCTGGTGAAACGGACAGTAGACATTTGTAATAAGTATGAACGCCCCGTAGCCACATGGCGCGAGGCTCGAAACATCCTTGAACTGAGACAGGTTGTAGTATGAACAAAGTTTATGGCAGTGCCACAGAGGCGCTTGACGGGATTATGCGAGATGGCATGCTCATCGCAGCGGGTGGTTTCGGATTGTGTGGAATCCCGGAGTTGCTTCTCAATGCAATCAAGGACGCTGGTAGCAAAGACCTGACGTTTGCCTCTAACAATGCAGGTGTCGATGATTTTGGTATCGGAATCCTGCTGCAAACCCGCCAGGTGAAAAAAATGATTTCTTCTTATGTAGGCGAAAACGCCGAGTTCATGCGCCAATATCTCTCAGGCGAGCTTGAACTGGAATTTACCCCACAGGGCACACTTGCTGAGCGTATGCGTTCTGCCGGTTGCGGCATACCCGGCTTCTACACGAAAACCGGTGTGGGCACTGTTATCGCTGAAGGAAAAGAGCACAAAGACTTTAACGGTGAAACCTACATTCTGGAGGAAGGTATCTTTGCTGACCTTGCCATCATCAAGGCATGGAAGGCCGACGCTACTGGCAATCTGGTGTTTCGAAAAACAGCTCGTAACTTCAACCCGCCTGCTGCCATGTGCGGCAAGATTTGTGTGGTAGAAGTGGAAGAAATCGTGCCGACAGGTTCGCTCGATCCTGACAGCATTCATCTGCCGGGCATCTACGTAAACCGGATTGTTCAGGGAGAGCATGAGAAACGCATCGAACAACGTACAGTGAGGACCGCATAATGGCTTGGGATCGCAATCAGATGGCCGCGCGTGCCGCACAGGAACTGCAAAACGGCTGGTACGTAAATCTTGGTATCGGTATTCCCACACTGGTGTCAAATTACATACCCGAAGGCATTGAAGTTACGCTGCAATCGGAAAACGGCATGTTAGGTATGGGGCCTTTCCCGACCGAAGATGCGATTGATGCTGACTTGATAAACGCCGGTAAGCAGACTATTACCGAACTGCCTCAAACTGCCTACTTCGACAGTGCGCAAAGCTTTGGCATGATCCGCGGTGGTAAAATCGCGATGGCCATTCTAGGGGCTATGGAAGTGGCTGAAAACGGTGATCTTGCCAACTGGATGATTCCTGGCAAGCTCGTTAAGGGCATGGGCGGTGCAATGGATCTGGTTGCAGGTGTGGGCCGGGTTGTTGTTGTCATGGATCACACCAATAAGCATGGCGACAGCAAGGTGCTGAAAGACTGTACATTGCCGCTCACGGGCAAATCTGTGGTCGATCGCATTATCACCAATCTGGGTGTTCTGGATGTTGTTGAAGGTGGTTTGAAAATTGTTGAATGTGCCGACGGTGTTACTGAGGATGAACTACGGGCCGCTACGCAGGCGAAGATTGTTTAGGTTGCATTCTCTGTAAGCAACAAATACTTCGATAATTTTTCTTTGAACAATTGAGCGACTTGGATCTGCGTTATGCGTACGATCCAGGCGCTCAAGAGTTATTGTTTCTATCAGTCGTACGTTTGTGCATTCCTGACTCAGGCTGATTCTGGCCCTGAGATTGTCAACTGCTATCCACAGGTGTTTCGAACCTATGATGACAGACGAATTGACCACTGTTTATGAAGAGCTCGCCGTTATCGTTACCGATGCAGTGCCAAATGCTCAGCAACTTTCAAAGTACGGCGGTGTGTTGTTCACCCTCAAACCAGAGGAAAAAGAAGGCCAGTTTTGCGGCATTTTCCAGTACGCGTCACATGTGCAATTGTCCTTCAGCCAAGGAGTACTGCTGGAACAGGCCACCGGCATAAAGTTAGAAGGGTCTGGGAAATTGCGTCGGCATATCAATATCAAGTCTGCCGCTGATATGGATAAAAAAGTACTGAAGACACTATTGGTGAAATCGACAGAACTTTAAGCGCTATGACAGCTACAGAGCTTTCCGGCCAGAACCGCCCCTAAGCATGGTGTCTTATGACACTGTGAAGTGTTCGGCTCAAGGTCGCTTTTGTCGCGTGGACAACGCAACACTGTTGTGCCTACAATGAGGGGATGGGCGCAGGCTGTTTGGCGTCTTTTACGGATGCCCTTAAGCCTTGACAGCCGGGTAGTTTACTAGCCCAAATTACGAGCGAACAAGAGGAAGAATTATGTCTGGAATCAAGTCAGTACTCCGTCCACTGGCGGTAGCTGTAATAGCAACGATGGCGTCAAGTGGCGCTTTTGCTCAAGAAGTGACGCTCAAGATGCATCAGTTTTTGCCTGCTCAAGCCAACATCCCGGCAAAAATTCTCTATGTCTGGGCAGATAAGATCGAAGAAGCCTCGGAAGGGCGCATCAAGATCGACCGATTCCCATCCATGCAACTCGGCGGTGCGCCACCGGAGCTGATGGATCAAGCTATCGATGGCATCGCTGATATCGTCATGACTGTCGTCGGCTATACGCCTGGACGTTTCCCGTCCACGGAAGTGTTCGAACTACCATTCTTTACTTCAGACGCTCGTGCGGCATCCTGCGCGTACTGGAATCTGTTCGAAGATCATATGGTCGACGACGAATTCGCAGCGCTGAAAATTCTTGGTACCTGGGTTCATGGGCCTGGCATGTTCCACACGAGTGAGCCAGTCAACACACCTGCGGATCTGCAAGGTATGAAAATTCGTGGTGGCTCACGGCTTGTCAATGAGCTGCTGGCACTGTCGGGTGCCACACCTGTTGGCATGCCTGTTCCTGCCATCCCAGAAGCATTGTCGAAGGGTGTAATCGATGGCACCACTATCCCGTGGGAAGTCACCACTGCACTGAAGATTCCTGAGCTTGTCGAATTTCATACAGAATTCGAAGGGCCGGCGTTGTACAATCTGACCTTCGTGCTGGCCATGAATAAAGACGCATACACAGCTCTTCCAGACGATCTCAAAGCTGTGATGGATGAGAACTCAGGGCTGAACTTCTCGATTTTTGCTGGCGGCACTCAATCTGATGCTGATGGTCCTGCTCGTGAATTTGCTGTTGAGAACGGTAACGAAATCATTACAGTCTCAGATACAAGCGAGTGGCAAAAACTGGTTCTCCCAATCTACGATACGTGGGTTGCCGAGCTTGCAGAGAATGGTCTTGACGGTCAAATGCTGATTGACGAGGCCAACGCGCTGATGACTGGTGAATGCGCAGGTGTCACAGCGCAAATGTGATCACACTTGCCGCGACTAGGTTTTGGTCGCGGCATGATTAGCTTCTAGTAAATTCTTGATGCACGCTTTAGTGACCAAGCTAGCTCGGATCTTTGCCATCGTCGGAGGTTTGGTGTTAAGCACGTTAATTGTGCTTACCTGCTTATCTATTGTAGGCCGGTCTTTGAATTCGGTGTTGCACGCCGACGCCATTCAAGCGCTTGTGCCGGGTGTGGCGAATTGGCTAATCGCCGCAGGCGTTGGCCCCATAAACGGTGACTTCGAGCTCGTTGAGGCGGGTATGGCGTTCGTCATCTTTGCTTTTTTGCCCTTGTGTCAACTCCATGGTGCGCATGCCTCAGTGGACATCTTCACTGATCGATTACCTCTTAGAATTAATCGCGCTTTGCGCCTGGTGGTAGAAGTTATTTTTGCTGTCGTTTTAATTCTCATTGCAGTCCAGCTGTTCTCAGGCATGGAAAGTAAAAGAGCATCAGGGCAGACCACTCTGCTAATACAATATCCCGTCTGGTGGGGGTACGCTTTTAGCGTGCCGGGCGCCGTGATGGCAGCACTTGTGGCGGTTCATATTGCACTCTCACGATGTATCGAGGTTACGACAGGGCGCATAGTCCTGCCAGCGGAGATGGAGTCCGACCATTGAGTGATCTGGTAATCGGCGTGTTGTCTTTTCCGGTGCTCTTGATACTGATCTTCTTGCGTGTGCCTATCGGGCTAGCCATGTTTTTGGCAGGCCTTGGCGGCCTCGTACTGGTTACCGGCGATACCAGTCTGCCGTTCGCACGTTTAAAGTCCGAAACCTTTACAACATTTTCGAACTATTCGTTATCCATCGTGCCCATGTTTCTCCTGATGGGCCATTTTGCAACGCTGGGTGGCATGAGTCAGGCGCTCTTCAAGGCCGCTGAAGGTTGGCTTGGCCATCGCAAAGGCGGTGTGGCCATGGCAGCAGTAGGTTCCTGTGCTGGTTTTGGCGCTATCTGCGGTTCGTCGTTAGCCACTGCGGCCACGATGGGGCGTGTTGCACTTCCCGAGCTTCGTCGCTACGGTTATGCCGGTGGTTTTGCCACTGCCACGCTGGCAGCGGGTGGCACACTGGGTATTCTTATCCCACCTTCCGTTGTGTTGGTTATCTACGCCATTCTCACCGAGCAGAATATAGCCAAACTGTTTCTGGCCGCGTTTATTCCAGGCGTTCTTGCAGCCGTCGGCTACATGGTTGCCATTGCCATCTACGTGCGGATAAATCCTGAATCTGCTGGAACTCGTCCGCGCGTGTCTTATGTCGAACGTTTCAGAGCGGTGTTTGCTGTATGGCCGGTACTGCTGGTCTTTCTGTCGGTGGTTGGTGGGATTTATCTCGGATGGTTTACGCCCACTGAAGGTGCTGCCGTGGGTGCATTGGGCACGGGGCTAATTGCGTGGGCAGTAGGTGGACTAAATTGGTCTTCATTGACTGAGAGTTTTTTTGTTACGGCGCGCTCCTCCGCCATGATTTTCTTCATCGTGTTGGGTGCAGCTTTCTATAACGGTTTTCTTGCTTTAACGCAACTACCGCAAGAAGCAGCTATGTGGGTTTCGGCCAGTGGCTACAGCCCAGTAGTGGTGCTGATTATCATTCTCGTGTTTTATCTCTTGCTGGGTTGTCTGATGGATAGCCTGTCAATGATTCTACTCACCATCCCTATTTTCTGGCCGATTATGCAAGAGCTGGATTTCAATCTGGTGTCGATGGTACAGCTGCAAAGTGCCCGTCTTGATGTATTGATTTCCAGTGGTGCTGAACTTCCCATGGCTTTGTTGGATCAGGCACAAACGATATTAGCAAGCGGACAAGAGTTGACTCGTGACATGTCGCGTGAGCTGGGGCTGCGTGGTGTTACTCAGGGTTCACTGAACAGGGTCAATATTGAACAGACGGCTATTTGGTTCGGCATCCTTGTGTTGATCGTAGTCGAGGTTGGATTGATAACGCCACCAGTAGGAATGAACTTGTTTGTCATCAATTCGATGGATAAAAAGACACCGATGGTGGAAACCTACAAGGCTGTGATTTATTTTGTTCTCACAGATCTTGTGCGTGTCGCTATTCTTGTCGCCTTTCCGGTGATCACGTTATTACTGTTGCCGTTGTAGGGGCACTGATTCAGTTTTTCATTGAGAGGAATACAGGTATGAATATCGATGGGCAAGTTGCTCTGATCAGTGGTGGAGGTAGCGGATTGGGGGAGGCTACTGCACGACATCTGGCTGAGCTGGGTGCGGATGTGGCCATTCTTGATATCGATGGGGAGCGTGCTGCTCAGGTTGCTAGTGACATTGGCGGGTATGCGCAGCAGTGTGATGTTACTGATGCCGAGAGTGTGGCCTGCGGTGTCACCTCTGCAATGGCACGCTTTGGTCAGGCACCACGGATTGTTGTTAGTTGTGCGGGTATCGCGCTTGCCGCAAGAATTGTTGGACGCGAAGGGAAGGTTTCCATTGTTCTGTTTCAAAAAGTCATCGAGGTGAATCTGTTTGGCACCTATAACCTGATGAGCTATGCCGCCCAGGCAATGACAGACTTACCCGCTCTGGACAACGGTGAACGCGGAGTGATTATCAATACGGCATCCGCTGCCTATGAGGATGGGCAAGTGGGGCAGGCCGCATACGCTGCATCAAAAGGTGCAATCGCCTCCATGTGTCTGCCTGCTGCCCGGGAATTTGCGCAGCATGGTATCCGCGTTATGGGTATCGCTCCGGGCTTGTTCGAGACACCGATGATGGAAAGTTTGCCCGATGAGACAGTGGCGAAGATAACCGAGAACATACCGTTTCCGCATCGGCTCGGCAAACCGTCCGAATATGCACATTTAACAGCAGACATTGTTCGTAACTCGTATCTCAACGGTACCGTCATTCGTCTTGATGGTGCCGTTAGACTTCCACCACGATAGGCTGCTCGAACAATACTGCGATCAAAACGACAGGGAAAATCTATGAACGGAAATGCCGCAAACTGGTTCGTTGATCGCCATATGGAGGAAGGTCGGTCTGAGAAAGCTGCGTTTCGTGAAACTTGGGCTGATGGGCGCGAGCTTAGCTTCGGCGCATTGGCCAAACGTAGCGGGGAAGTCGCTGGAGCGTTGGGTCATGCAGGGATTCACCGTGAAGAACGCGCGGCCATGTTCGTACTCGATCAGATTGAATTTCCATGTGTTTTTTGGGGCGCCCTGAAAGCCGGTGTTTTACCAGTGCCGTTGAACACACTTCTCTCAACGGATGTTTATCGAACTATTCTGAATGACAGTCGTGCATCTATCGCTTTCGTATCTGTTGAATTACTCGATGTTGTTCTGCCAGCTGTTAAAGACTCGCTCCATGTGCGGCAAGTGGTTGTTATTGGAGGGGAGGCACCTGCTGGTACGATAGCTTGGTCGGAGTTTATGTACGGTGCAACTCCACAACCTGCCATAGAGTGTTCGGGCGATGAAATCGCATTTTGGCTTTATTCCTCGGGTTCAACAGGAGCACCAAAGGGTGTACGCCACGTGCACGATGCACTGCGAGTCACGTGTGATACCTACGGTAGCCAAGTGCTAGGCATTCGTGAAAACGACAGAATTTATTCTGCTGCTAAGCTGTTTTTCGCGTATGGGTTAGGTAACGGCATGTCTTTTCCACTATCAGTGGGGGCTACGTCGCTGTTGTATAACGCTCGTCCAACACCTGAGTCGGTGTCTGTCATTCTGGAGCAGTTTCGTCCGTCGATCTTTTGTGGTGTGCCGACGCTATACGCAGCGCTTGTTCATCATTGGGAAGTTCAGGGTTCAACACCCGATGCGCCTTTGCGTATTTGTATATCTGCAGGTGAGGCCTTGCCGGCCCAGATTGGCTTGAAATGGAAGGCAATTTGGAATGTCGATATTATGGACGGTGTGGGCTCTACAGAGATGCTGCATATTTTTCTGTCCAATACCCCGGCCAACATTGAATATGGCACTTCCGGTTTAGCTGTGCCTGGCTACGAGGTTCGTTTGGTTGATGATAACGGCGGTGATATCGAGCAGGGAATGATCGGTGAGCTTCTGGTGCGCGGTGATTCAGCAGCGGCTGACTATTGGAATCAGCGCGGAAAATCGCGTAATACCTTTGAAGGGGTATGGACCCATACAGGCGATAAGTATGAGATGAGCGACAGTGGAAGAATGATCTATTGTGGTCGAACCGATGATATGTTCAAAGTATCCGGTATCTGGGTAAGTCCGTTTGAGGTTGAACAAGCTTTAATGACGCACAAAGATGTACTGGAGGCAGCTGTTGTTGCAAGGCGTGACGAGAACGGTCTGGAAAAGCCTCAGGCATTTGTTGTGTTGAAGGAGGCGCGTAGTACTGATGTAGATGTCGAGCTAATAGAGTTTGTTAAGCAAAAAATTGGTAAGTGGAAGTACCCGCGATGGATTGATGTTGTAACTGAACTGCCAAAGACATCCACGGGAAAGATACAGCGATTCAAGTTACGTGAAACGAGCTGATAAAACAGTATTGCAGTCCCTATGTAGCACGCCGTGGTGCACTGTTTTGGCTTGAAACGGCAGGTTGCGATTTTGGCTAAATATCACGCCTGATCAAATAACCTGCTTTGCGTTGAGCAATATTGAGCGAGGCATATTGATTGCTTCGTACTTATTCAATATCAGCGCGTGGTGTTGAAATAGTGTTTTATGCATCACGTTACAGGCTGTCTTTTCAGTCCTTGTAACGTCTCTACGGAGACTAAACATTGGTTAACATCTGATGCCTTATCACCCCTATTCGAACCTACCGGATACACAATTCTGGTCCAGCGGTGTCAAGTTACCCGTAGGTGCACGCCATTCACTAGCTGTTGAGCCGATAGTTGATTCACTGAAAATGAGTGACACTATCATCTCTGGTGGATCCTGCTTTGCCCAGTATATAGGCAAGGAACTGAGTGCAAGAGGCTTTAACTATCTAGCATCTAAACTATCAGGCGAACGGGTCGAAAGTTTTGGCCTTGGCAATATCTACACGATTGCCCAACTGAAGCAATGGCTTGAATTCTGTACAGGTCAACGTGAGTGGGCTGACGACTGTGTTTTTGAAGATGCCAAGCAATGGTACGATTTACTGTTACCTCATCGTGATGCACTGACGTCGAGGAGCGCTTTGGAAGAGCATCGTTTTGCAGTGAAAGACGAAATGGTAGCGCATCTGGAAAGCGCAAATGTGCTGATATTCACAGTGGGTCTTACAGAGACGTGGAGGAATACAAAAGGCGATATTCTGCCGACTTGCCCCGGTACACTGATTGGCGAGTTTGATGAGTCAAAGCATTTTTTTCACAATTGTACCTTTAGCGAAATCTATGCTGATTTTGTTGCTGTAGAAAATATGCTTGTGCAAATAAATCCTGAAATACGTCTGGTATACACAGTATCTCCAGTTCCGTTGACGGCTACAGCATCAGATGATCATGTGTTACTGGCAACGACCTATTCTAAATCTGTCATTCGTGCAGCTGTTGGCGAATATTGTGCTCAGTCGCAAAACGCATCGTACTTTCCGTCTTATGAGCTAATAGGCCATCATAGTGATGGAGACTGGCGTTTTGAAAACAACTTGCGTTCAATCAGTGAAGCAGGCGTTCGTTATGTCATGGGACACGCATTTGGCGAGTCCCAGGAGCAGTTTGACTCAGGCGCCAATGCTGCTGACACTCAACCGCGTGACCGAAATATCGAAGCTGTTTGTGAGGAAGAGCTGCTGGAAAGTTATTCGAGATTGGCAGAATCTGCACCGGTTAATACGGATATTGTGTTGGTTGGAGATTGCCATATGGAGAAGCTTGCCACTGGGTTCAGAACTGCAAACGTAGACGTTGTTGGCGGTATTGTTATGCACGGTAGCTCCTTCACTGACTACAAGTTTGATATGTCTGAAGAAAGAATATTCCAACCAACAGATAGTGAAGAAGAACTAAAAATATGGATAGACCTGTACGACAAGATGGTGTCGAAGGACGGATGCTGCCATATCATTACGAATATTGGTTTTCATACTCACCGAACCATTAATACTATTTGTAACCATTTTGGTGTGTATGTGCTGACTGAGACAAATGTAGCGGACTACTTCAAGCAATTTTATCCCTATCAAGTGCAGATTCTTCGTGAGCTCACGCAGTATGGAAAGGTATGGATGGTCGAAGATCCTGACTTTCATGCATTTATTGGAAACAAGGATAATTCTCAGCTTGTAAGAGACAAGAATTTTCACCAGTACTGCAATCATATGCGTAAGGTGGCCCAGAACCTTGGTATCGAATATCTAAACCCGTGCGACTTGGCTTTGCAGAATCTCATCAAGGACTCGGTGGGGCTTAATGACATTATTACCAGCGACGGGTTTCTTGGAACGCCAAAGTACTATGAGTATTGTGCTGCTGTAGTCAACGAGACTATTCGGGGCAGCGAAGTTGACGGGTACTCTGCCACGACAATGGCCGTGGCCAGTGCCATTGCAGCCTAGCGTTACGTAACCCGAATTTGTTCAGTTAGCGGCACGGTCTATGCGACCTGTTGAGCAATACCTGCGCGCAGACGGCCGCGTGACCAGATACAGAGACCAGTATGAATCACGCACTCGAGACGAATACGGACGAAGAGGGGTACTTTGAGCAACGAAGTCGCCAGGTAGCCAAGCTACCGACCTCACTGCGAGCACATGCCCGGCATCCTAAAAACGCTCTGATCGAACTTACCAACGGATGCAATCACGCGTGTATCTTTTGCAAAAATTCAAATCAAGGGAGAAAGGCTGCATTTTTGCCGCTGGATACGTACCGTAGTTTTGTCGAGCAAGCAGTATCGCTAGGTTTGGAAGAGATAGGGCTATACGCCACTGGTGAGCCCTTCATGACGAAGAATCTTCACGACTACATTCGTATTGCAAAACAGGCTGGTGTGCGTCGCGTATATCTGACAACCAATGGTGCATTGGCTACTCTGGAGCGTGTGCAAGCCTGTGTTGATGCTGGACTGGACAGTATGAAGTTTTCGATCAATGCATCCAATCAACAAGACTACAACTTGGTGCATGGGTTTGACGATTTCGAAAAAGTTATGCAGAACCTGCACTCGATTCATGAATGGAGGGATGCCAATAAAATCGACCTGCAGCTACTGTGCTCATGTGTGATTATTCCGTCAGTAGGGGATATCCAACAAGAGCATAGTGCGTTGTTTTCTAGATATTTTGACGACATTGTCTACGTCGAAGCAGGTAGTCAAGCGGGGCAGGCATTTGAGCTTATTGATGAGCTGGCTGTATCGCCGCACGGTGTTTTTGGCAACATAAACCAAGAAAATACACTTGAGTCTATCAAACCATGTTCGATGGTCTGGAACCGATATCACTTGACGGCTGAAGGATACCTGGCTGCATGCTGCGTGGATTATGAGCTGGATCTTGTATATTCGAATCTCAATGATGAATCTTTGGAGCAGGGTTGGAATAATGCCCATGCCAAGAAATTGCGCAATGCCCATATCGATGGAAATCTGGAAGGCCTGCTGTGTCATCAATGCATGTTGAATAAAAAACAGGATTATCAACCACTCACCACAGTGGCAAAAAAATTGAAAAGTGAAGGGATACGCGATAAAGAGCGCAGTATGCTCAAAGATCGTATGGTCATAGCGATCAAACCGATACCTTTTTAATCTATATTCTTGCTTGGTCTGCTGGTGGATATTCTCGGTCTGCTACGCGTGATCCGTTCACTATAAATGATTGGGTGATTCCAGGATTGTGATGTACTGGCGTGTTCGCGGTGAGTGTGATCAGCCTGTGAGGGCCGTGGGTCTATTGGCTTAGACCGATAGTTTTCGATGAAGGCTATCAACGAACAGTTATTTCTATTGGATCATCCTCTATCACAATAGGTGTAAATTCAACGTCGATAGCGTCATCTACGGTAAGCTGCTCAGCGGTGTATTGAATGGTGTATTCACCTTTATACTGGAATCGATAATATTGAGCGATATCCACAATTTTCTCTAATTTCTCGCTGGGACCAATCATCAATACATCGTCAGAAGTAGGTGGCAGTCTACGTGCGACGATCCCAAGATAAGGTTGTCGTTGTCCGTTATAAGTGACGCTGAACACATTGGCGCTCAGAGCTACTTCGAACGCCGTGTTGATTGGGAGAAACGGTGCTGGGGCATTCCCTGTATTTATCATACTGAGTTTCACAGGTATTGCCTCACCCAATGTAACATCGGCTACCTCTGTGGACATGCTGATGCGCAGTCCGCTGTCGCTCTGATTGTCTAATGCATTAGTAGCCGTGTATTCATGATCCGATAAGCTACATGCTGATATCGATACCCCAAGGCAGAATATCGTTGATCTGACATAGTGGTTGGTGAGGTAGCGCGTTACCGTTTGTATTGCCGGATTCACCTTTTAGTGACCCCGCATTCGAGTTCTATGACCACTGACGAACGCTTTACCCAGCGTACGTATGGAAAGTCCAAGTAACACCAATAGGGCGGCAAAACTTAGAGCACCTCCGCCAGAACGAGTGTTTGATCCAAACGAAGTCGGATCATCATTCGTGGGCTGATCATTGCTTGGCGATTGTTCTGGCGATTGTTCTGGCGATTGTTCTGGCGATTGTTCGGGGGCTTGCACCGGCGGTAATGTTGGTGGAACGACTGCTGCTTCATCTAAACTGTTAATTGCAATTTCATAACTGTTCTCTGTATTAAATCCAAGTACGCCGATGAGTACACGACCGCTACGTGTGATTTCGCAAAAATCTTGCGTTGATACTGCTTGAGAGCTGCATATCAGTGCGTCTGTGGTCAACGATGAATTCCTGAACACGTACAGGTCGGCGTCACCTGATAGAGATGTCAATGAAACTCGAGCCGGCATAACAGCGGTATATACCACTGTTGCGTTTTGGTCGAGCAGGCCGGTATCAGTGTCCCCCAGTGCCAGCGGAATAGCTTCTGCTTCAACAGTGCTCGAATCGTCAGCTCGAACAACTGCTGTAAGCTCGTAACTTACTTCAGTAAATCCGTAAACTACAGCAAACACGTCACTGTCGCCCGCGATCTGGCAGGAGTCCAGTGGCATCTGCGTACTGTCTTCAAAAGATGAGCAGATTAATGCCTCTCTATCCAAACTTGCATTATTGAAAACGTAAAGATCTGCATCACCAAACAACGACGTTAGCTCCAGTGCTGTTGCATTGCTGATTCGAAAAACATCGATAGCGTTGGACGCCAGAGCATTGACCGCCGTTGATCCTCCCGCCAATGCTTCGATGCTCGAGTTGGTACTAAACACATCGGGTACATCTGCGAGTTGATCACCGACGGTGGTGTTGTCGTTAATCATCGGTAAGAATGGCTGATTGTTCGACGCAAACAATGTGTAGCTTTCTGCATTGTTCAGCGCATCTTCTGCGGAATTTTGCGCCACAGCGGCAGTGCCGCTTGGACCGTATGACAAGTCGCTGGTCGCGCCAATCGGCAAAAGATGCGATAACTCATGTACGACGGTGGCTGCTCTGTCTTCGTCATCAAGTCGTGCTTCGTTAAAAAACAGCCCGCACAGATTGACTACGTTGTTTCGAAATGGTCGAACGAAGGCAATAATATTGTTGTTTGCGTCGCAGTATTCAGGCTCACACTGGTAGGCAATAACATCATTAGTCAGCACTGACGCCATTGTGTTAAACACCGACGTAACCGCGCTGTAGTTTTGTTCTGAATAGCTTCCGAACCAGCTTGTGTAGCGAGGTGAGGTTGAACGATCAGCCACTGGAGTTGCATTGAGACTTTGTAGTGATTCATTTGCAAGTGCTTCACCGGACACTGTGGCTGTCACTATTGAGCTTTGCTGTGTTGCACTGCAGCTGGTGAATTGAGGTGGTTGCGCTCGCGGTTCGATCAATGGAGGCGAGGTGGATAGGTTTAATTCGATAGCGTCGATATTGAGTGCCCAGGTACTGGCCAGATCGGGCAGGTTGACGTTGGAGCGTTGTGCTACATCAGGAGCGACTTCGAACTTTCCTGTGTACTGTATTCTGTAGGCACCTTCTACAGAGACAGCATAGTTGGCGCCGATATTAAACTCTGCACTGACGCTTTGATCTGGACCAATAGGCATAAACCTGGAGCTATCCGCAGGCAGTCGCTGATAGACGGGGCCAGTGTAAGGCGCTGAAGGCTGGTGGATACCGTGTTTGCCGGCAGGGAGTATTTGCAGTACGTCGCCTCCTGGAGCATCATCGAAGGGCGTGCCGTCGCGTAATACATATAGCGTTATGTCTCCCCGGTTCACCAGCTGTACCAACAGCGATTGAGATGTAACCCCCGGTGCGAGATGAACGCTAAGTGAGTCGGCTATCTGGGGGGAGAGGGGTCGCTGTTTGCCCACGGCTACCATTGCACTGGGTATAACAGAGGCTGCGGATGTTGAACTGATTGCCTGATGAGTGGAAAACAGAAGCAACAACATGGTCCCCAACAAACCTGTACTCATCGCTTTGACACTGCGTAATGAACAAGCTCCGGCTTTGTGGCGGATAATTGTCTTACGGATTTTCAGCGGTTTCGTAGGGTATGGCATAAACGCTTGTCAGTCCTAGTATAAGTCCAGCGTACTGAACTATATCACCGCCAGCTGGTGTGTATGGTGAGCGGTGTGTGACTCAAACCATGAACCGCATCTGCACAAAGTGCATTTGGGGGCAGGGTGGGTAGAAAGATACTATATGTATAGACAGTTCTTTGCTTGCGAGATGGCTTGTTCTTTATGGGTGCGTGATAGACTGCTTATTCAGAATTACACAGCCTGACATCGTGCGATAAATGGCTAAGGCAAGGGAATTGTTGACGTGTCGATTTACCAGAATACCAATCTAGGGTTTGCTGAGGCAATCCAAAAATATCCTGAAACAAGAATGTGGCGCACCCATTGTACGATATACAGAAAATTCTGCTTTGCAGAATTCCATGAATGAAACTGCGTGCGTAACATGAAACTGTACATCGCAGAAAAACCTAGCCTTGGCCGTGCCATCGCCAGTGCACTGGCAAGTAGTGTGGGTGGTCGCGAACAGCGTGGCGACGGTTTTATCAAAATATCAAATGGGGACTGCGTCAGCTGGTGCATCGGCCATCTGCTGGAACAGGCAGAGCCGCACGTTTATAATCCTGAGTTCAAATCGTGGCGCATGGAGCATCTTCCCATCGTGCCTGATGAATGGAAACTGCAACCCAAAAAAGAGACCAAAAGCCAGTTATCGATTCTCAGAAAACTGGTGAAAGAGGCTGATGAGCTAGTGCACGCTGGCGACCCTGATCGCGAAGGCCAGTTGTTGGTCGATCAACTTTTCAATTATCTCAAGGTGAGTGCTAAAAAACGAAGTACCATTCAGCGTTTGCTGGTGAGTGACCTCAATCTTTCTGCAGTACAGCGTGCCCTTAAACAACTTGAGCTGAATAAGAATTTTGCACCGTTATCCGCCTCTGCGCTTGCACGTTCGCGTGCCGATTGGTTATACGGTATCAACATGACCCGCGCTTACACCATACACGGGCGCAATGTGGGCTATGACGGTGTGCTCTCTGTAGGTAGAGTGCAAACACCGGTGTTAGGGCTTGTGGTTCGCCGTTGTATAGAGATAGAGACGTTCATTTCCAAGCCATTTTATGAGGTGGTAGCACATCTTGTGACTGAAAAAGACGAACGCTTCACGGCCAACTGGAGGCCCAGTGAAGCCTGTAAACCCTATATGGATGATATGGGGCGAGTGCTGTTGAAAAAGCTTGCTGAGAAAGTTGTTGCGAGCATCACTGATAAGCCTGCGAAAATAACCAAGTACGAAAAGAAAAACAAAAAGCAGGCTCAGCCACTGCCATTCAGTCTAAGTATTCTCCAAATAGACGCTGCACGTCAGTTCGGGTTGAGTGCGCAAACTGTTCTTACAACTTGCCAGGCGCTGTATGAACGACACAAGTTGATTACCTATCCGCGTTCTGATTGTCGCTTCCTTCCAAAGGAGCACCATAGCGAGGCAGCTTCTATTCTTGATGCGATAAAAAGTGTTGAACCAAAACTATCGGAAAAAATTGATAAAGCGGATGTCAGAATCAAGTCGGCAGCATGGAACGATGCGAATGTTACAGCACACCATGCCATCATTCCAACACAACGGAAAATGAACACGTCATCTTTATCCCGAGCTGAGCAGCAAGTCTATGGCCTGATTGCCAGACAGTATCTGGCGCAGTTCTACCCTGTTCACGAATACGCTGATACCCGCGTTGAAGTTGTCATTGAGGGCGGGTTGTTTGTTGCCAGTGCTAAAACCGTTTTAAAGGAAGGCTGGCAAGTGCTGTTCCGTAGTGATAATGCACGCGAAACAACAAAGACATTGCCATTGTTGGAAGCAGGGCAACCACTTCACTGCGACCGAGGAAAGTTACTAGAGAAAAACACCACGCCACCGCCATACTTTACCGATGCCACACTGCTTGCTGCCATGACAGGTATATCTCGCTATGTATCGTCAGCAGATATCAGGAAAATCCTCAAGGAGACCGATGGCCTAGGAACAGAAGCTACCCGTGCCGGTATTATCGAATTGTTATTC
Organism: Granulosicoccus sp.; assembly: GCA_023301795.1. Classification (GTDB taxonomy): domain Bacteria; phylum Pseudomonadota; class Gammaproteobacteria; order Granulosicoccales; family Granulosicoccaceae; genus Granulosicoccus. Next base: position 21,577 of record JALZVU010000306.1, on the reverse strand, counting down.
CGGCGCGGGTTTCTGGTTCGGCAAGGCAAACAGATTCTTGCTACTGATGCCGGGCGAGGGTTGATCAAGGCGTTACCAGAAGAGGCCACGCTTCCTGATATGACCGCACACTGGGAAGCCACACTCAACGCAATTAGTCAGCGTGAAACAGCGTATTCTGATTTCATGAATCCGCTTCAGTCACAATTGCACGCGCTCATCGCCAATAGCAGCTCAGGCTCGGTAGATTCATTGCGTGGCGTTGTGGCAAAATCAGCAGGCGGCAAAAAGAAGTTTAAGCGACGCTCAAAAAAGAAGGTGTCAAAACGACGTTCCTCCGCTGGTCAAAACAGTAACTCACAATGACAACCTACATCTTATGAGCGCACCGTGGGTTGCGGCTGGCTCTCTCACGGCTGACGGCAAAACGCTGGAATACGCATGCTTTGGCCCTCCACCCAGCCAGTCGCCAACGCTTGTACTGTTGCACGAGGGGCTCGGGTGCGTGCGGTTGTGGCGCGATTTTCCAGCAGCGCTTAGTCAGGCAACTGGGTGTGGCGTGTTGGCATTTTCGCGCGCAGGTTACGGTCAGTCTGACCCCGTGACGTTACCGCGTCAGCTCAATTATATGACTACCGAGGCCTCTGTTGTGTTGCCTGAGGTGTTGGATGCCCTTGATATAGAGCGTGCGGTGTTGATCGGTCATAGCGATGGTGCCACGATCACAGCCATCTATGCTGGTGCAATGGATGACTCTTCCTTGGCTGGAGTGGTGCTGATAGCGCCACATTTTTTCACTGAAAAAACAGGTCTTGCAGAAATTGCCAAGGCCTGCGTTGCGTATGAAACTGAAGGTCTGCGCGAGCGCTTGGGCAAGTACCACCGCGACCCAGACAACGCGTTTTATGGTTGGAATAATGCATGGCTGGATCCAGAATTCGAAGCCTGGAATGTTGCGGTAGTTCTGGATGAGATAAGCGTGCCGGCGTTTGTCATTCAGGGGCGTGATGATCCTTATGGCACGCTTGCTCAGATTGAGTCTGTAGTGCACCGTGTGCGCCGTGCTCCAGTATCTACGTTAATTCTGAACGAATGCCATCATGCACCGCACCTTGAAAAAGGCCCGGAGGTGGTTGCTGCCATTGCTGCATTCTGTCAGCAACAGCTGCGCTCTGGTTTGGCAGTTGCAGATAAACATTGCTAACGATGGCAGCTATCCGTTTGCCCGATCATGCCTACGTGCCCGGCCAAAATGAGCGGCACTTGGAAGACGCCTTTGAGGACATCAGGGCGAGTGCTGTCGTGGGTTACGATTGTGCCCAGTTGGCAAGCTGCGAGGCTTTTAAGTCAGGGCTGCACTATTTTCACGAAGGCTATTATTGGGAGGCGCACGAGGTGCTTGAGCCGGTCTGGTTGATCTTGCCAGAAGGCAGTATTGAGCGGCGATTTGTACAAGGACTAATTCAGCTTGCCAATGGCCGCCTGAAGCTCCTGATGGGGCGTCCAAAAGCGGCACTACGCCTTGTAGGCCAGGCTCGTGGTTTGGTGGCCGCGCCGCCTCCGGGTTCATTGATCGTTATCATGACGCTGAACGTCTCTGATGTGCACGAATGGATAAATAATCTAGAGGAAGATATATATTTAGCGTTATAATGCTAAAAAAGTAAACATTTAACCCGTATTTTTCTTTTAGAGTTGATTGACACTCTAACATTTGCTTTATCGTGCGCTTTTCTGTTTACAGTTTTATCATCTCGGCGTATCGTGTTTGCTCGGAGTAAACGGAGTGAGCGTGCATGCCCCAAGTAATCGACTTCCGCGTCGACCCAGCCAACTACCGCCATTGGCAGGTTGAATACGCTGGGCCTGTTGCCACGCTGAGTATGGATGTCGACGAGCAGGGCGGACTCTTCGAAGGCTATGAGCTCAAGCTTAATTCCTATGACTTGGGTGTCGACATCGAGCTCAATGACGTTGTTCAGCGCATGCGCTTCGAACACCCGGAAGTGAAAGTTGTCGTATTGCGTTCGGGTAAAGAAAACGTGTTTTGCGCAGGGGCCAACATTCGGATGCTTGGCGGAGCGGCGCATAGTCATAAGGTCAATTTCTGTAAGTTCACCAACGAGACGCGCAATGCTTTCGAAGCTGCTGAGCAAGATAGCGGGCAACAGTACATTGCAGCGGTAAAGGGCGCATGTGCTGGTGGTGGATATGAACTGGCGCTGGCATGTAATCATATAATGCTGACCGACGACAGTACCTCCGCTGTTGGCTTACCCGAGGTGCCATTACTGGCTGTGTTGCCAGGCACTGGTGGTCTGACTCGAATCACTGACAAACGTAAGGTTCGCCGGGACATTGCTGATATTTTTTGCTCTATAGAGGAGGGCGTGAAAGGTCAACGAGCGAAAGACTGGCGGTTGGTGGACGAGGTGATTGTGAATTCCAAATTTAACGATACCGTATCGGCGCGTGCGCTTGAATTCGCCAAGAATTCATCCAAGGCTGATACTGATGCCGGAATCACTTTTGAACCGCTGGCGCGGACTCACACTGAAGACAGTGTTTCGTGGTCCGTGGTTAGCGTAGAGATAGATCGAGCTGGTCGTAAGGCTGTTTTCACTATTAAAGGCCCGGATGAGGCCGCGTCTGCCACCATGGCTGAATTCCAGTCACTAGGTGATCAAGCTTATATGGTGAGATTGTGTCGTGAATTGGAAGATGCCATTCTGCACATGCGCTTAAACGAAATGGAGATTGGCCTCTGGGTGATTCGAACGGAGGGCGATCCTGAGTTGTTCACGGGCCACGAAGCACTACTTGCGGATAATGCGGACCACTGGCTGGCTAATGAAGTGCGGCAGTACTGGAAGCGTACGTTGAAGCGGCTTGATGTCACATCGCGTTCACTTGTGGCGTTTATTGAGCATGGCTCATGCTTTGTGGGCGTGCTTGCTGAAATTCTCTTCTCCGTTGACCGAAGCTACATGATGGATGGTGAATTCGAGGATGATGATCGAGCGCTTGCAACCATCAAATTGACTGAAGCTAATTTTGGTCCTTACCCGATGGGTAATGGGCTCACGCGATTACAAACCCGCTTTCTGGGCGAACCGGAACAGGTCGATGCGGCAAAGGCTGCGATGGGTAATGCTCTTGATGCACAAGCTGCGGACAAGATCGGGCTTGCCACGGTGATTCTCGATGACATTGACTGGGATGACGAGGTGCGAATCTTTGTTGAGGAACGCGCATCGTTTAGTCCTGATGCCATGACCGGTATGGAAGCGAACCTTCGCTTTGCTGGCCCGGAGACTATGGAGACACGTATATTTGGACGTCTGACAGCGTGGCAGAACTGGATTTTTATTCGGCCTAATGCGGTAGGGGAAAATGGTGCTCTCCAGCGTTACGGCACGGGCGTTCGCGGTGAATTCGATTTAGACCGTGTGTAGGCTGAAATACCCCTATTTAGGTTTATGTTTCCAATGAGAGAAATGGATGCAGCTGAGCTACTGCTTCGTGAAGAAGGTAGGGCTAGGTTGAAGCCTTCAAAGACCCTTACGACGACAAACAAATACTAAACCGCTACGGAGATATCCATGGTCGATACCCTCGACGTCAGTTATGACACACGTATTCCCAACAACGTTGGCTTGGGCCAGGATCGCAAGGTTCTAAAAGCGTTAGAGAAGTGGCACCCCGGATATATCGATTGGTGGAACAAGTTGATTCCGCAGAATTTCCAGGAATCCATGGTCTACCTGCGTACAGCCGTAAGCGTTGATCCGAAGGGTTGGGCCAAATTTGATTACGTCAAAATGCCTGAGTACCGTTGGGGTGTACTGCTAGCACCACAAGTACAAGACCGATTGATTCCTTGTGGCGAGCACCAAGGTAAACCTGCATGGCAAGAAGTGCCAGGGGAATATCGCAACATGGTTAAGCGTCTCATTGTTATTCAAGGCGACACCGAGCCGGGTTCTGTCGAACAGCAGCGCTTTCTTGGCCTTACCGCCCCCTCGCTTTATGACCTGCGGAATCTGTTTCAGGTAAACGTTGAGGAAGGTCGTCATCTTTGGGCAATGGTGTATCTGTTGCAAAAGTACTTTGGCAAAGATGGTCGTGAAGAGGCTGATGATCTGTTACGCCGTTCATCCGGTTCCGAGGAAGCGCCGCGTATGCTAGGAGCGTTTAATGAAGAGACACCAGACTGGTTGTCGTTTTTCATGTTTACCTACTTCACCGATCGTGATGGGAAAATGCAGCTGGAATCACTGGCGCAATCAGGCTTTGATCCGCTAAGCCGAACCTGCCGCTTCATGCTCACTGAAGAAGCTCACCATATGTTCGTCGGTGAAACAGGTGTTGGACGTACTATTCAGGCCACCGTTGAAGCGATGAACAAGGCTGGAATTACCGACCCTTATGACATTGGTAATATTCGAGATCTGGGTGTTATTGATTTGCCTACTATTCAGAAAAAACTCAATCTTCACTACACGTTGTCACTGGATCTGTTTGGTCAGGAAGTTTCCACCAATGCAGCCAATGCGTTTAACGCAGGCATAAAGGGTCGCTACATGGAACATAGAATTGACGATGACCATCGCCTTCAAAACGAAACTTATAAAGTCAGTAGTATTGTTGATGGGAAGATTGTGGAGCAGGAAGCGCCGGCGCTTACGGCTATCAATATGCGTTTGCGTGACGATTATGTGCGGGATGCAGCGGGTGGTGTTGGGCGCTGGAACAAGGCGATCAAAAAAGCGGGTGTGGACTTCCAGCTCACTGTGCCTCACGAAGCATTTCATCGCCAGATTGGTGTTTTCTCTGCGATAAAAGCGGATCCAGAAGGCAATATCATTACTGAAGCTGAGTGGGAGAGTAACTGTAGCGAATGGCTTCCTACCAGAGACGATGGACAGTTCGTTCAGTCGTTGATGAAACCATGCTTTGCGGCCGGTGAGTACGCCACTTGGATTGCACCGCCTAAGGTGGGTATCGATAATAAGCCTGGCGATTTTGAGTACGTAAAGTTGCATATGGCGTAAATTTAAATGCTTGGCGATGTGTCTTCATGTTGCCGAGCTTTTTGAGTCAGCCGTACAATATTCAGTTATTCGTTTAGCGAGTTAGTTGGGGAGCAACACCATAGCCTATGAATCACCCGCTTAAGCAGCATCTTATAGATCCGGAAATCTGTATTCGTTGTTACACGTGCGAAAACACGTGCCCGATTCAGGCAATCGAGCACAACGATGACAACGTTATCGTGGACGCGACAAAGTGCAACTTCTGCATGGATTGTATTCCGGTCTGCCCAACGGGTTCTATCGATGAATGGCGTGTTGTTGAAACCCCGTACTCGCTTGAGGAACAGTATGAGTGGGAAGAGCTGCCAGAACAGGGCGAGCTTACGATGAGCGATACACCATTAGACGGTGCAAGTCTGGATGAGAGTGATGTTGATCCAGTGGCTGCGTTGTTGGCCGAAGCTCATAAAGGTGCTGGCGGCAAATCGCGCGCCCCAGACTCTGCTGCCAAGCCAACCATCAACTTGTATAACTTGAGCCACGCCGTTGAAGCCGTGGTTCAAGGTAATTACCGTTTGACTGACGAAGGTGCGGACACTGATGTTCGCCATATCATCCTTGATTTTAATGGTAAGCCTTTCCCCGTACTTGAGGGGCAGTCACTGGGTATTATCGCTCCAGGTGTTGATGCAGAGGGCAAGCCTCATCTACCACGCTTGTATTCTGTATCCAGCCCGCGTGATGGTGAGCGCCCCGGGTATCACAATGTATCTCTCACAGTTAAGCGTGAGGAGGGGGGTGTGTGTTCAGAGCACATCTGCGGTTTAAGCAAAGGTGATACCGTGTCAGTGACTGGGCCTTTCGGGGCTACATTTCTCCTACCTGCCGATCCGGAAGCGCGTTTGTTGATGATTTGCACCGGCACAGGTTCTGCTCCCATGCGCTCGTTTTCCATGGCTCGCCAGCGTACTGTGGGTGCGCGTGAAGGTGGCATGGTAATGTTCTTTGGGGCCAGGACTCCAGAGGCTCTTCCGTATTTTGGTCCATTGGGGAAGATGCCCGACAAGCTGTTGCAAAAGCATCTTGTCTTTAGCCGGCTGCCAGATCAGCCAAAAGAGTACGTGCAGGACAGGATGCTCGCGGAGGTAGATATCGTGGCGCAGATGTTGAAAGATCCTCAAACCTATGTTTACATCTGCGGATTGAAGTCGATGGAACAAGGTGTTGAAGAGGCGTTTACTAGCATTGCTGAATCCATCGGGCTACCGTGGAAGGCATTGCGCGATGAAATGCGTGAGGCTGGCCGATATCACGTTGAAACGTATTAAATAACAGACAGATGGGCAACAAAGTCGACACAACAACTTTGGAGTCAGACACGTTGTCTGCGTCTGCGTCTGCGTCTGCGTCTGCGTCTGCGTCTGCGTCTGCGTCTGCGTCTGCGTCTGCGTCTGCGCTAATTCTTCAAGTAGGGCGTCGCGTGTTTGATGCGCGTAAATCCAAGCGATATTCCAGACGTGAGTTATCAGAGCGCTCCGGGGTTTCCACGCGCTACCTTGTACAGCTTGAAGGCGGCGACGGGAATATATCCATTGGCTTGTTGCAACGTCTAGCCATAGCGCTGGAGTTGCCCATCGATGAACTCGTACGCTGTGACGAGAACCCCACTGATGAGTCGGCGCGTGTGGCAACGCTGTATCAGGCTGCTGATGATTCAGTGCGTGATCAGGTGATGCGTCTTCTTGATCCAGAGGCACTGAGTGTTGGAAAAGCTGAGCGCGTATGTCTCATCGGCTTGCGCGGCGCAGGTAAGTCCACCCTTGGTGCGCGCCTGTCGCAAACGGTTAACATACCGTTCATTGAACTCACCGCCGAGATTGAACGAAGTGCCGGTATCCCGTTGAGCGAAATCATCGCGCTGTATGGAGAGGAAGGTTATCGTACGCTTGAGGCTGATACTCTAAAAACAGTTGTTGCTTCTCATGAGCGTCTGGTTTTAGCGGTTGCGGGTGGGCTTGTTGAGCAGCCAGCTACCTTTGCCGAAGTGCTGGAGCGATGCCATACCGTTTGGCTAAGGGCTGAACCTACCGAACATATGGCACGAGTGCGTGCGCAAGGTGATCTTAGACCGATGGCTGGTAACCCGCGTGCCATGGCGCAATTGCGAGAGATTCTACTAGCACGAGAGTCGCGTTATCGTCAGGCTGAGTACCATTTGGACACCAGCGGCAAATTGGTGGATGAATCGTTGAGTGATTTAAGGGAGTTAATGTTATCGAACCACATATTCGATCGCCACACTGAACGTAGTGCCACCACAACCAGAGAGCAATAATGAGCGTCACTACCCGTCGCGAAGACAATGTCGGGCACGTCGAGATCGACTCTCCCCCGGTGAATGCGATTGGTCTGTCGGTACGCCAAGGGCTTCTTACCGCGGTCAGCTGGGCCGAGAAACAGCGCCTTGATCGCGTCATCATTAGTGGTTGCGGCGGTTTATTCGCAGCGGGTGCTGATACACGAGAGTTTAACAGTGCACCGTTGGAACCTCATCTGCCAGATGTGTTGAATGCCATTGCGGGGAGTTTTGTACCGTGGGTGGCAGCGATAGAAGGCGTGGCCCTGGGCGGTGGTGCAGAGATTGCGATGGCATGCAGAATGCGGATCATGGCAACGAGTGCGCGAATCGGATTCCCGGAAGTTACTCTGGGTGTAATTCCTGGTGCCGGTGGCACCCAGCGACTGCCCCGACTGGTTGGACTTTCCACAGCAATCGACATGATAACGACTGCTAAACCGCTGAGTGCAGACGCAGCGCTAACAGCCGGGCTGATACATGCGATAGACGATGAGCCTGCCGAAGCGGCGTTTATGATCAACAGTGAAGAGCTCGGCTGCGTGGTGCCTGCGCAAGATCTTCATGCGCCTGAGTCCCATGCCAGTCTGATAGCTGATGCACGTGAACGGGTAAGTACTAACGCGCCTGGACAGATAGCGCCTTTGCAAGCCATTGATGTTATTGAGGCCGGGCTTGGTTTGCCGTTTCTTGAAGGCTTGGCGATTGAACGTCAGACGTTTCTCGAGCTACGCAACTCTAATCAAGCCAGAGCACTACGTCATGTTTTTTTTGCAGAGCGTGCAGCAAAGGCACCGGTTGCTGAAGGCGTGTGCGATGAACTTGTGGGTAATCGTATTCTGGAACGTTATCAGGAAGCTGCCGATACCGTGATGATGGATGGTTCGACCCCGTGGGAGATCGATGAGGCGATGGTGGAGTTTGGTTTCGCTATGGGGCCGTATTCTTCGCAGGATCTGTCTGGGCTAGATATCGCTCATGCCAGTCGACGACGACAAGACGCCACTCGTGACCCCGCAAGACGCTACATCCTCATAGCTGATCGTATGATTGAGCTCGGTAAACTAGGTAGAAAGACCGGTGCAGGCTGGTACCGATATCCTGGAGGCGGTGGTCGAGTAGATGATCCTATCGTGGCGGATCTTGCTCTGGAGGAAGCTCACTTTGCCGGCATCAAACGCGTCGACTATTCAGCTGATGAAATTCGTCAGCGGCTGTTGCTTGCGATGATCAACGAGGCCGCAGATATACTGCAGGAAGGCATCGCCAAAGATACTCGTGATATCGATCTGGTGACGGTGTCTGGTTACGGATTTCCTCGCTGGCGCGGTGGATTGATGCATTACGCTGATACGCTGGGTGCAAAGACTATTGTTGCGCAGCTGCAGCAACTATGTGGGGAGGATCCTGTGGCCTGGAAGGTGAGTGGGTTGTTGAAACGCTGTGCTGACGAAGATATTTCACTATCTAAACCCTAGGGTAAACACTAGTAAAGCTGCAGTGAGTGGCAAATCTTAAGGTCAGGGACATACCGGCGTTGGATGCTGATGTGTCGGCATTGAACTACACACTCCAGAGATGTCGGCAACGCAGTTTGTTAATGATGCGTTACCGACATCGATAATGTAGCTTTTAGTTTACTGGCGTGACCAACGCATCGCCTGCAAAGAATGCAATAAGGTTGTTCCTTTGCAGAATGCCCATTGCCTGACGTGTCTCTACAGTGCCAGAAGACTGGTGAGGCTGTAGCAATACGTTGTCGAGGCTAAGAAATCGCTCATCGATGTGGGGCTCGTTTTCAAACACATCCAGTGCAGCACCGCGCAGCTTGCCGTTTTGTAGCAGCTCGATAAGCGCCTGTTCGTCCACTGTTGTTCCACGTGCACTGTTAACAATTACGCCGTCAGTACCGAGTGCTTCGAGAACGTCTCGGGATATTATATTCACGGTGTCAGGGCCACCCGATACGGCAATCATAAGAATGTCGACAGCTGATGCAAGTGATACGACATCATTGTGATATTGCCAGTCTGGAGTATCTTTTTCAGTTCGTGAAAAATAGTGAAGTTTGGTATCAAAGCTTTGTAACCTATCGGCAATGGCGCGCCCGATGCGGCCCATGCCAACGATACCTATTGAGGCGCCTGAGAGTGTTCTCTGTATGGGATAAGCCCCGGATGTGCCCCACTTGCCTGAACGCACCCAGTCAGATGCTCCAACAATATCGCGAGACAAACCAATCAACATCCCAACGGCTAAATCTGCGACATCGTTGGTGAGCACATCGGGTGTATTGGTGACCTTGATGCCTTTGCTTGTTGCATAGGCCACATCAATAGAGTCATAGCCCACACCGTAGTTTGCAATCAGACCAAGGTTTGGGAATGGGTCCATCAGCGCTGCATTCATACCGTTGTGACCTTTGAAGGCAAATGCACGAATCTGCTCTCTTGTTTCCTGCGGCAGATCGGCAGGATTCCCGCTGGCAGGCATGGCGTGGACGTCGAATAGTTCACTCATGGGGGCGCTATCCCAGTCGTCGTAGGTTTCGAACGTAAGTATGGCTGGTTTTGTCATTTTGCTTGCTTGTCTGGGTCTATCGAATCGGTCGTGATGCAGGGCGATTGTATACTTCACAACAACTGGTTGAAGGCACGCTTGTTTCAGCGATGTAAACCCAGTGTACCCTTCGAAGTCTTGACATTGGCCACAGCGATCAATGGTTTCTTGGGCAAAAAATGAGTTATTCGACGCCGCAACGTTGGGTAGGTCATAATTACCGAACCACTTTAGCCAGCTTTTATGACTGCGGCAAGACGATCGAGGAATCCAATATCATGAACGAAGCATTCATCTGCGACGCAATACGTACCCCCATCGGCCGTTATGCTGGCGCTTTGTCCTCCATTCGTACTGATGACCTGGGCGCTATCCCCATCGCAGAACTTATGGCGCGTAATCCGAGCGTGGATTGGGAAGCTGTCGATGATCTGATTTATGGCTGCGCGAATCAGGCAGGCGAGGACAACCGCAACGTGGCGCGCATGGCAGGGCTGTTGGCGGGATTACCCGAAGCGGTTCCCGGTGTCACCGTCAATCGTTTGTGTGCCTCTGGCATGGAAGCGGTGGGTCTGGCGGCGCGCAGTATCAAGGCGGGGGACGCCGACTTGATGATTGCCGGTGGTGTGGAAAGTATGTCAAGAGCACCGTTCGTCATGGGCAAGAACGCCACAGCCTTCGGTCGTGATGCACAGTTATTTGACACAACGATTGGCTGGAGATTTATTAACCCGGCGTTTGAGAAACAGTACGGCACACATTCCATGCCGCAGACGGCCGATAACGTGGCAGCTGACTTTGGCATAAGCCGCGAGGACCAGGATAGCTTTGCTGTGCGTAGTCAGTCTCGCTGGGCTCAGGCGCAAGAGCAGGGGCATTTTGAGGATGAAATAGTCCCCGTGACGATACCCAAGCGAAAGGGTGAGCCCACTATTGTCAGTATTGATGAGCATGCACGGCCTGGCACTACACTTGAAAGTTTGGCTAAACTGCGTGGTATCAACGGTGCTGACTACAGCGTCACGGCAGGAAATGCTTCAGGTGTTAATGACGGAGCCTGCGCTTTACTGATTGCATCGGCTAGTGCGGTTAAGCGCTATAACTTGACGCCTAAAGCACGGGTGGTGTCAATGGCTAGTGCGGGTCTGGCACCTCGTGTCATGGGTATGGGGCCAGCACCTGCCAGTCGGCGTGTTCTAGAGCGTGCTGGACTTGCATTAAAAGATATAGATCTGATTGAGCTTAATGAGGCGTTCGCCGCACAAGGGCTGGCTGTACTGCGAGAATTGGGTGTGCCGGATGATGCCAGCTTTGTTAACCCGCAAGGTGGTGCTATTGCAATCGGCCATCCGTTGGGTATGAGTGGCGCGCGATTAGTCGCCACTGCCACCACTCAACTGACACGTAATCAGAAACGCTATGCGCTGTGTACCATGTGCGTTGGCGTGGGGCAGGGTATTGCCATGATCATTGAACGGGTATAGTCCTAGCAAGGCTAACTCGATGGAGCTAGATGGGTTGTACGTCCTCAATTTCGTCAGTTTGCTTGGTTTTTTTCAGGTTTGAGACGGCTTTTTCGAACATCGAATCAGCAAATGTATCCCACTCCTTGCTGCTCCTGTTGGACTCATTGTCAGGCATAGTTAATCGGATTTTGAGCAGTGTTCCTTCATGTTCAGTTTGATAAACCAAGGTGTATGACGCCAGATTTTGTCTTAAGTATGTAGCCTGCACACGAGCAATTGTGCGCACACCTTGTGCACGAGTGGCTGCGTTGATGACATTGAAATTGGAATAGTGACCTTGGCGAGTCGCTTCTCCAATGGCCATCAGCGTGGCTCGGGTAGAGCCAAGAACCAGCTGGTTGTGCGCTAGATTGGTATTTTCTTCAGCCACTGGGTAGACGTACAAGTCGGCAATGCGTCGCTTGCGATCATTGGCGTATCGAATAGAGTACCCTCCTGATCCGTCTTCGAAGTGTTTGAACCCTTCGAGCTCGAAGGATTCTACGGTTTCAGGTAGTGCCTTAAGCAGTGCAGGCTCTGGTAGCGGCGGTGCTTCAGCTGCTGTGTTTGTGTTTAGGTCCGTCGCTTGTGTGCTCTGCGTTGTTGCACAAGCGGAGGTCAGTAGAACGGTGCCCAGTAGGGCGATTGCAGAAATCAGGCGCATAGCGTGTCCTTGTAAAGGTGCTCGTACGGTTTTTCGCAAGAACCACGCCTGAGGCCAACTAGTATCGGTTACTCGTCAGCAGCTGAATTGTTTTTTGTTAACTGGTTCAGAGTATCGTCTGAAAGTTCTACCAGAGTGAATCGTTTTTTTGCTTCATGCTGCTTGGCAAGGGGCTCGAGCCACACCGTCAGTGGCCTTAGCCAGAATCCGTAATCTCCATATAAGGCTTGGTACACCACCATCCATTCATCGGTTTCAGAATGTCGGGCCATACCGAATACTTGATACATCGGGCCTTTGTAATGCTGGTAGGTACCAGGTTGCGGAGCGTTCTCAGGCATCACTCGTTCAACTGTCATCTCTTGAGTCCTTTGTAATTGTTATGATTGGTTTGTGAGGTATTCATGCGCTGTTCAGTATGAGTATCTAGACTTGGCTGCGACGATCTGGTGTTCTTGTGGAAAATGAATAGGCTACTTGTACTGATTTTTGTGCTTTTGCTGCAGGCTTGTGCCTCGCAGCCATCGCGGCCCAATGATGTCTGCTCAATTTTTTCAGAGCAAAGAGGATGGCACAAGGCGGCCGTGTCAGCTGAAAAGAAGTGGGGCACGTCCATGCTCATTCCCATGGCGTTCATGTACCAGGAGAGTACGTTCAGGGCCAAGGCTCGCCCGCCGCGTTCCAAGTTGCTGGGTTTTATTCCTTGGCGCCGAGCCAGTTCGGCCTACGGCTATGCTCAGGCGATTAATGGAACATGGCGACAGTATCAGCAAGACACTGGTGAGTATTGGCGTGTGCGGCACGACTTCAATGACGCCACTGATTTCATCCACTGGTACATGAAAGAAGCTACCAGGGTGAACAAGGTGTCGCCATCAGATGCCTACAATCTGTATCTGAACTACCACGAAGGCACGGGTGGCTTCAGGCGCAAAACCTATCAGAAAAAAGCCTGGTTAATCAGAGCTGCCGAGAACGTGCAGATACGCACACAGCGGTACAGTGATCAATACAACAAGTGCAAAAAATCGTTACAGCCCGGATTTTTTCGCAGACTTATGGGTTGGTGAAAGCGAACAATTGCCCGTCTCCACGTTCATGCGCCAATAGCCACTGTTTCGTGGGTAGACCACCGCCAAAGCCCGTAAGATTGCCACTTGACCCAACAATACGATGGCAGGGAATGATGATAGGTAGTGGGTTCGCGCCGTTGGCAGCACCCACCGCTCGACTCGCTTTTGGCTTGCCGATGAGTTTTGCAATCTCGCCGTAACTTACCGTGCGCCCGTAGCCCACCTGTAGAAGGGCAAGCCAGACGCTGCGTTGAAAGTCGGTACCCTGTGGTGATAACTGAACTGTGAACGTTTTGCGTTCACCGGCAAAATACTCGTCTAATTGCCCGATCGTGTCGCGAAATGACGAGTCTGCACGGTGCCAGTCCGGAGGTGGCTCAAAACTGCGGCTTCCCTGCGGAAACACAATATGACGAAGGCCGTATTCGTCAGCTGCAAGGGTCAGTAAGCCAATTGGCGAGTGATACTCAGTGGTGTACACGGGTTGTCCGGCAATTTACGTAAGACGCCATGATACCCCGTCGGTAGAGCAGGTATCATGCGGTTTAGATATTGTTGCTTTAACATCTCTGTGTCCTAAATCTGCATGGGCACGGAGTAAACCCTAGCTACTGAGGAGATTCGGATGGGATTAGGTGCATTGTTTGGCAAGCTGTTTTCGGGTTCTGGTGATGCTGGTGGGCCTGAGCCTGCTCCGGCCGTGGAGTACAACGGATTTACAATTATTGCTGCACCTCTTAAAGATGGTAGTCAGTTCAAAACAGCCGGGTCTATTTCAAAAGAAATTGATGGCGAGTTGAAATCGGTTCAGTTCATTCGTGCTGATAATCATTCGGATCAAGGGTCGGCTGTCACTCACTCTGAATCGAAGGCGCAGCAAATTATCGACGAGCAGGGTGAAGGCGTGTTCAAGCGCGAACATGTGTAGCAGATAGCATGATCAGTTCGATGCGATGCAACTAAGGTGAGGTGAGGCTATGAGGTTTGTTGAGCGGACACGTCAGGTCGCATGGGTCGCACTGCTTGCTGTGATACTTGCGCCGTCGTATCTCGCTGCTGACGAACTTGATAACCCCACTGTGCCCAGCCTGCCCACTTCTAGCAGGCCAGATGCCAATAGCGTTAGAGTGGCTTTGGTTGATTCAGGCGTTAACTATCTGTTGCCTGAAATTGCGGCATCATTGGCCCGTGATGAGAACGGTGCTCTTGTTGGCTATGACTTCTGGGACTTGGATGATCGGCCGTTTGACAGTCACCCTGTGGGTGTGCCGAGTAATAACCGATCTTCAAGCGGTGAGTATAGAGAAGAACGCTCAGCGGGAGGCCGCACGCAAGACCGGCCCACGCAAGGCCGCTCCATACAAAGACACGGAACTCGTACGGCTTCAATTCTGATTAGAGAAGCGCCTTTCGCACAGTTGGTTGCTTACCGTTATCCTCGCCCCGATATGCAGAGAATGACTGATCTGGTTGCCCATGCTGATCGGAACAACGTGCGTGTTATTGGATTGCCACTCGGTGGAAACAAGCGTGATCAATGGCTAGCCTTTGAATCAGCTGCCAAAGCTCACCCGAACATCCTGTTTGTAGCTTCAGCGGGTAACAATGGCCGAGACATCGATCGGCAGCCTGTCTATCCAGCGTCGTTAACACTCGACAACATGCTGGTAGTCAGTTCTGCAGATGATTTTGGACGAGTTGCACAGGGCGTGAATTGGGGGCGCGTTTCTGTTGATTATATGGTCCCTGCAGAGCAACGTTTGGCATTAGGCTTTGATGGCAATCCGATACGCGTATCGGGCAGCAGTTATGCGGTGCCACGAGTGGTAGCGTTGGCTGCACGGTATTTTCAGGATGATCCGCAATTAACAGTGCCGGAGTTGTTATCGATTTTGCGCTCGCAATTTGCCAATGGTGTTGCCCCCAGGCAGCTTGCGCAGGGTTTTCTGTACGACCCTCTTGTCGGTCCGCGTCAGACAATATCTGTTGAGTCGTCCGTATCGATTGGGCCATTCGAGACCACGTCTCTGTCGTTAACCGATACCGATACCGATACTAGCACTGATGCTGACGCTAGCACTGAGCCCGAAGCCAGCACCACTGCCGCAGCTGACGCTAATCAACCAGAATTAAGTTTGCCCCTGCAACTGCTAGTTCTTGATGAACGCTGGTCGCAAGCTGGCATCACACTGTTGCTCAAAGAGGTGGGCGGCATCCTGGAACAGTGTCGAATTACTCTCGCCGGTACACAAATAGAGCTCATTCATGGGCCGGATTACGTTCGCGATCTTGAAGTTGGGTCGGCAAGAACATTAATGGAGGCAGTCAGGTCGTCGGGACCTGAGCGTAAGTTAACCGTTGTTTTCGCCAGTGATACGCGCATGAGTATTCAGTTCGACGCGGAGGCTTTCGGACGTGGAAATACTCGGTTCAGGCCGTGGCTGACCGACTCTGTCTGGCTAACACTTGCCTTGGAGGACAGGCCTATTGCTCTGGCACATGAGATGTTTCATGTGCTGCTGAACTCTGGTGAGCACAGTACGGCTAAAGGTAGTCTGATGTTGGCGCGAACCACCGGCGATAACACCGTTATGACGAATGATGAATGCGGGCTTGCCAGAACAAGAGCGCTGGGTTCAGGTCTTGTGTCACTGGTTAATTAATCGTAGCAGCTCATAAAATACACGATAGATGCGGTAATTTACCTAGTAGGTTAAGGCCACACCTGTCATCGCCCGATCTGTTCGCGTAATCATTGATAACAATGGACCAAGGCGTGTGTGCGGCAGCTCGGTTTCCGTTTCCAACTCTCCCGGAAAGGCACGCCTGCGCATCTGCGTGCGGATAGGGCCAGGGTCATATCCGTTAATGGCAAGTTGTGGGTGTTGATCGTCCCCCGACATGTTGTCAGTTTCATCAGCCAGCATGTGCATCAGGCTCTGCAGAGCTTGCTTGGAGACCCCGTAGCTGCCCCAGTAAGCGGTGGTTTTTTTGTCGAGCGTAAATACCATGCTACCCAATGCAGACTGAAGAAGCAGCGGCATGCAATGCAGTGATAGCAGGCGAGGCGCGGTAAGATTCACGTTCATGACGCGTACCCATTCAGCGTGGCTGATGTCAATTTGTGGTGTCGGTGTTCCTAACTCTGCGCTGCAGTGGATCAGCGCATCCAGGCGGCCAAATTCGGTTTGTAAGAATTCAGCTATCTGTTCGTACTCGGCAGGGCCGGCCTTGTCTTGTTGTAGAGGCACGATAGCAGGCGTTGGATATCCTGCCTCGACCAATAAGTCGTACAGTTTTTCCAGTTTTTTCTGATTTCTAGAGGCCAGTACAAGCGTTGCCCCAGCTTTTGCACAGGCAATACTAAGGCAGGTGCCCAAGCCGCCTGTTGCGCCACTGATCAGCACAAGCTGTGAGGTCAGGCTACCGGGCTCTAACGAAAATGATTTTTGCTCGGGCGTGCTAACTTGATAGTTGGGATTTTGCATGCGCGTAGTGTAGTTCAGGCATTTGCAGAAGGGGAGGGGTGTTTTGCGTTTAGCGCCGGTTTTGCCAGGCTCGAAATAATTTTGTCAGCGGCGTCAGGGTAGTGCGCTCGCGAAGCAGGTTGGGCTGCTGTTTGTTCCATAGTTCAAGCTGGTGCTTGCGTAACACCAGCAGTCTCCAAATGGGGAGTAGTGGTGGTGTGCGATAACGATGTAACGTTTTCTGGTCTGCCACGGCCTTGCCCAAGGAAGCTCTATTACTTGCTATAACGTGCGATAGCAGCTGTTGACGGCCAGGCTTTTCAACGCTTATCGGAATGTTTTTCAGGCTTGTGGCAACAGAAGGTTGGCTTTCAGCCTCGGGCTGCTCATTGCCGCCAGCGGAGGCATCTATCCGGATAAGCTCTGCCAAATCAATTGGTCGGATATCAAATTGTTGATAAAGCTCGTCGCTGAAGACCGGTAAGCCACGGTGTATTAGATTTGGCAGTCGGGCTAGTTGCTCGTACTGCCCAAACCCCAACGCTGCGGTGTCGGTATGGGTGTCGCAAGCAAGGTCGTTCTCGTCATTGCTCAATGCGTGTGCCAGCAGTGCCAGTCGTGCTTGATAACTCCTGATCAGATGGGTGTCGCTCTCGGCGGTTGTTGTTGCAGGCGTGAATCGTTGCGTTCCAGCGACACTCACAATATCCAGACATGCACTCTGAGCCAGTTCTGAGCCACGAAGATGTTCCTGATTTTGTTGTGTGGCCGGATGACGCGCGCTGCCTTCAGTCAACCGTTGTAGCTCTTCATGCCACCAGTGGATCTTCTTTTCAGCCACCTGAGGTTCTTGCACGTCGTCCAGTGTCGTGGATAGCGCTTTAAGCAGTGTTAGGCGTTGGGCAAAACGCTCTTTGGCTAGAGGATCTGTCCAGAGCAGGCTGTAGTAGAGGCTTGATCCGTCGCGAATGGAGGTAGTGGCGTTGCTCACTAGGCCGCTTCTGGATCTTTCTTGGTGGCAACTATCATGTAGTTGACGTCGATATCGTCCTCAAGCTTGTAGTGTCGTGTGAGCGGGTTGTAGGTGAGTCCGATGGTTTCATCGACCACCAACCCTGCACTACGGCAGTAGCCGTCAAGTTCGGAAGGTTTAATGAATTTCTGCCAGTCGTGGGTGCCTCGAGGTAGTAGTCGCAGCACATACTCGGCACCGACGATGGCAAAAAGCCATGACTTGGGATTGCGATTAAGTGTCGAGAAAAACAATCTGCCGCCAGGTTTTGCAAGCTTTGCGCAAGCCGCAACGGTTGAGGCCGGATCTGGTACGTGCTCTAGCATTTCCAGACACGTGACGCAGTCAAATTGCTCCGGCATCTCCTCGCTACATTCTTCGGTTGAGATATCGCGATATTCCACTTGGGTGCCGGTCTCCATCGCATGCAGTCTGGCAACAGAAAGGGGGGCCTCGGCCAAGTCGATTCCTGTTACGTTTGCGCCTGCTATGGCCATCGACTCGGAGAGAATACCGCCTCCGCAACCGACATCTATCACTCGGCTGTTTTGCAGGTTAACGCGCTCGCGAATCCAGTGCAGACGTAAAGGATTAATCTGGTGCAGAGGCTTGAACTCGCTGTCTGGATCCCACCAGCGGCTGGCAAGATCTTGAAATTTAGCAAGTTCTGCAGGATCAACGTTTTTGCTCGTGCTACTCATGTCATGAATTCTTCGTGGTTTTGATAGCTATCGCACTGGCGATGGCAGCAGTTGCGCTTTGTACGCACGGTAGTGGGTCGTCGATCGGTTTGGTCTGCTGCCTTTGTACAGCGCTCGATGATACACGCCATGCAGGCTGAAGCGTGCTTACAAAAGGTGGGGCCTAACCTTGTGTTACACCTTTGATGCTCCAGTTTTTGGTGCCGCTAATCGATCAATGAATTGCCCATTTGCCTGTTTCTTCGATCTCGTTGTCTGGTACAAAAGGCGTGCGGTTCACATGGTTGCAGTAGTGGTGCTATCGGTCGACACCTCTGAATTGGACAATCGGTTTTTGTCACGCTCACTCAACGCCCTCAAATGAGTCGCAAGTGCTTGCAAATTAAGCATTTATATCTGCCCATGTGCTAAAATTAAAGGGATGATCTGACCTGATCGCAACCTTGGTCCGGCGCTAAATTCCATGTCTGATTTTGCCAAAGAAATACTGAATATAAGTCTCGAAGACGAGATGCGGCAATCGTTCCTCGATTATGCGATGAGCGTTATCGTTTCGCGGGCGCTACCCGATGTCCGAGATGGTCTCAAACCCGTTCATCGGCGCATTTTGTACGCCATGCACGAGCAAAACTACGACTGGAACCGTGCTTACAAGAAGTCAGCGCGTGTTGTCGGTGAGGTCATGGGTAAATATCACCCACATGGTGATTCCGCCATCTATGACTCCATGGTGCGCATGGCGCAGCCCTTTAGCATGCGGTATATGCTCATTGACGGGCAGGGTAACTTTGGCTCGGTGGATGGAGATCCGGCAGCCGCCATGCGTTATACCGAAGTGCGCATGGCCAAGATTACACAAGAGCTCTTGGCAGACATTGACCAGGAAACGGTCGATTTCGTACCAAACTACGATGGATCAGAACGAGAGCCTGCCGTTCTACCCTCACGAATCCCGAACCTGCTCGTCAATGGAGGTACCGGCATTGCAGTGGGAATGGCAACCAACATTCCACCACACAATATTTCTGAGGTCATTAACGCCACCATCGCCATGCTCGATCAGCCTGATATTACGGTTGAGCAGCTCATGGAGCATCTGCCGGGGCCTGATTTCCCGACGCGCGGCATCATCAACGGCGCTCGTGGCATTAAAGAGGCTTATCGCACAGGTCGCGGCAAGGTATATATCCGTGCCAAGGCTGAAGTCATCTATAGCGAGAAAACCAATAAAGACACCATTATTGTTCATGAGCTGCCCTATCAGGTTAACAAAGCCCGTTTGCTTGAGAAAATTGCTGAGCTAGTCAAGGATAAAAAGATTGAAGGTATCACTGAGCTGCGTGATGAATCTGACAAAGACGGCATGCGTGTGGTTATCGAGATGCGACGCGGCGACTCCGGCGAGGTCATGCTCAATCAGCTTTATAAGCAGACTCAACTGCAAGTTGTTTTTGGCATCAACATGGTTGCGCTTGATGATGGTCAGCCAAAACTGCTCAATCTGACCGATGTGCTCAAAGCCTTTATCCGGCACCGACGTGAGGTAGTTACTCGTCGTACCGTATTTTTATTGCGTAAAGCTCGCGACAGGGCGCATGTCCTTGAAGGTCTGGCCGTAGCGCTCGCCAATATCGACCCCATTATTCAGCTCATCAAAGAATCTCAAAGCTCCGCTGAGGCTAAAGGAAAGTTAGTAGCAACAACCTGGGAGCCAGGCATCGTCAACGGCATGCTGGAGCGTGCTGGTGCAGCTGCTTCCAAGCCTGAGAATCTGGCTGAAATGTATGGCTTGCATGAAGGTATGTATCAGCTGACTGAAGTACAGGCTCAAGCTATTCTCGATTTACGGCTGCACAGGCTCACCGGGCTAGAGCAAGACAAAATAATCGCAGAATACAAGGAGATCTTAGAGAAGATCGAAGATTACCTCGATATTCTGACGGACCCTGAGCGTCTACTGCTTGTCATCCGTACAGAGCTTGTTGCCATCATTGAGCAATATGGCGATCAGCGACGTACGGTTATTCAGGTTGATCATTCCGAGATGACGGTTGAAGATCTCATCGCGGACGAGTCGGTTGTTGTCACTTTGTCGCACAGTGGTTATTGCAAGGCACAGCCTTTGTCTGACTATCGTGCTCAGCGAAGGGGCGGTCGAGGCAAGTCTGCCACCGCCATGAAGGATGAAGACTTTGTCGACAAGCTGTTTGTTGCCAGCATGCACGACACCGTTCTGTTCTTCACCAGCGTGGGCAAGGTTTACTGGAAACGAGTGTACGAATTGCCGGTTGCCAGTCGTGGTTCTCGTGGCAGGCCGATTATCAATTTGCTACCGATGGAAGAGAATGAACGCGTCAATGCTGTGCTCACGGTACGTGAATATACAGACACGCAATACATCATGTTTGCCACCAGTAAAGGCGTGGTCAAGAAAACCGCATTGTCTGATTTTTCCAGACCTCGCACCAACGGCATTATTGCTATCGACCTTCGCATTGATGACTTCCTGATCGATGTAGGTCTGACCACTGGTGATAGCGACATCATGTTGTTTTCAAGTGGCGGCAGAGCCATGCGTTTTAACGAATCTGCAGTACGCCAGATGGGACGTACTGCTGCTGGAGTTCGCGGCATCCGTATGCCAGAAGAAGACACGGTTATCGGTTTGATTGTTGTGGGTGAGGAAGGCACTATTCTTAGCGCAACCAAGAATGGATACGGAAAACGTTCTGAGCCTGAGGCCTATCCCACCAAAGGTCGTGGTGGAATGGGTGTCATCGATATAAAGACTACCGATCGTAACGGGCCCGTTATCGGTGCCGTACAGGTTCGTGATGAAGACGAAATCATGATGATCACTGATGCCGGTACGCTGGTAAGAACAGCTGTTTCGGGTGTGACTACGGTAGGTCGTAACACGCAGGGCGTACGATTGATTCGTCTGAGTGAAGGTGAATCGATGGTCGAACTCACCCGGATCGACGAATCGGACGTTAGCGACGAAGAAGAGTTGGAAGATGGCGAAGTGTCAGCCACTGATGGCTCTGTCGACGCTGCATCTGCAGGTGATAATACTGAAGGCACTGAAGAGATGTCTGGTGATTCGTCCGATGCAGACGCAGATGCAGATGCAGATGCAGATGATGCAGATGATGCAGATGATGCAGATGATGCAGATGATGCAGATGATGCAGATGATGCAGATGATGCAGATGATGCAGATGA
>JALZVU010000305.1 GCA_023301795.1 Granulosicoccus sp. | reverse complement strand
CCGTAACGACGTGAAAACTTGTCATAGGTAGTCAGCGCGCCTGAGAGAAATTCTTGCTGCTTAACGATATCGGTCAGAGGGCCGTACCTGAGTTTCTGATCGCTGGTTTTGAGCGGGTTGCGAATGGCTCGAATGGCAAGTCTGGATCCGTCGAACTGGAAAGGATCATATTCGGTCGCAATGGTGTTCCGATGTTCTTCGTCTTCACTAAGCGTGTTGACATAAAACTGATTTTCGCCATTGATTACACGATATTCATAACGCTCACCGTTGAACTCACCATCCCAACGCAATTGCGCATTCCAGCGTGCAGGGTTGAGGCTGTTGCCATTGAATTCATCGCTGAACACCAGATCGTAGCCGGGTTTGTCCATGGCGTCAGCCAGTGTCAATGATATTGGATCAATCAATCCATCATCATTGCTCGCCGCGACGGGTGCAAGTGATCTCGATGAGATGCCGGAAACCGCTTCATGATTTTCTGTGAATTGCACATCCTGTTTCAGTGTGTTGGAAAAGCCGGAATAGCTGCCATCGAAGCCAACGCTTTTGACCATTAAAGAGTGCTCCCCGATCCAAAGCGCGTCACTGACAAAATGGAGGTCACTGGTTTCGCCCACTGAGTTGCCATCCACAAAGACTTCATAGCGGGCAGCATCGTCTACAGCCTGCCATTCCCATCTGATTGAGGAATCGCCGATATGAATTGCTCGCAGATCGATGGGAGGCTCTGCGGCATAAGCAGCTGAAGCTGTGAGTAAAGTTAGAGTTAATAGGTAACTAGTTTTAAAACGCATTGCTGATCGAACCCTTTAAATTGTAATTTGCGTGCGATGCGCACGCTTGGAAAAAATACTGTCACGAATGTTGGGAGACGAATTTCAGTGATAGACCACTTGTCTTTGAATAACCTTTCACATGAGCACGATTCGTTGAACTTGGCGTGGAGGTTAATGCTGCTTGAAACTTTGGGGGCATTACAGATTGTTTAGTTCAGGTGTTGCAGACAATTGAGTGTGGTGGAGTCTTATTCGGATAGTGGTTTATGTGTTTGCTATTAGTCATCAGCGCATGTTGTTGCCAGACGCAAGGGGGTTGGATGGCGATTGCTGTTTAAGTTCCGGATAGTTTTATGACAAGCTTTAAAGGCTGGATGTCTTGTAATTCTGGGCATGTTGTAAGAATTAGAAGATGGCTCAGGTTGTGAGTTTTGGCGCATAGAAGCGCTACCGGTTAGTCTCACGCGGAACCGGATTGAGGCCGTCTTGTCACACCCATTGCGCAGGCGGCAAGGTTCTACTTTCATAACGATCATCTAGAACACCACAGGTGCTCACCGATGATAATCAGGCCGTGGTCTGGCAAGGGGATTACGATCCGTTTGGCAAGGTGGCTGAGACAGTTGTAGCGGTTGAGCAGAACGTGCGATTTGCGGGGCAGTATCTGGACCGTGAGAGTGAATAGCATTACAACTATTACCGGACGTATGTTCCGAGTTCTGGGCGGTATACGCAGTCTGATCCTATCGGGTCAGCTGGTGGAGTCAATACCTATGGTTATGCATACCAGAATCCATTGTCGTATGCTGATCCAACCGTTGAATGTGTGCCAATGGCAGTATGGCGGCCGCGAGAGCTGCATGGACTGTCAAGTCAGCATGGGCTGCGTACAACGTTGCTGAGTCTACCTTTGATCTGTACGAGACAGTAGGGGTATTTGCAACTGAGCAGGATTCGCTACAGAAAAAGGGGATGCGGGGGCCGGCCTTCCGGATGGATTTGGACTGGGCGTCCCCGTGGCTTCATGCCGTATTATCCACGTGACCACTACACCGTGTTTTAAATTCCATCCTACGCTGATAAATTCGTTTGTAAATGCAATTTCTGACCCTAAAAATGAAAGGTCGGATTATGAGCGTGCTGTGGTGGACGATTTCGATTTAACAGGTTTCGAATACTGTACTGATCACAGTGCTCGCATGTGAGAGCGGGAAAGTGTGCACAAGGTTCTTGCACATACTGCTAGCTGATCATCGGTGAATTAGGAATTGGCGAATATCGTCATGATCTGATTGTCGAGATAGGCCAGCATCGACCTTGCTAGCGATTCCATTGCTTTCTTCAGAGGTTTTGATAACGGTGACATCGTTGGAAAGCGGCACGCTACTCAGGAAAACGCGAGCTGATGGTAAGCATGAGGCGCTTTTGAGCGAGGAGGTAGTCTGTTTACACTGGGTCAAAGCTAGGCTCCAATATTAAAGAACAATGCGTGGATCTCAGGCGTTGGCAGGCGTTGATAATTATCTACAGCTGCCAACAACTAATATAACTGTCGTCGGTTGTATTATTGTGGTAATGCTACCGAGCGCGATCGGTAAGTTGGAACGATAGCGGTATTCGTGTGTAGACCATCACGAATGAACTGCCACGGATGTTGGTCTGTTGCTGTGGCAGTTTGGTGATGAAATTGAAGTGGGAGCACTGACCACAGTAGACGTTGCTCGCCAAGCTGACGGTCACAGTTAGCTCTCGGTGCTGAATCGGTACAGTGTTTGAGCCGCAGCTTTCAACTACAAGCTGTAGTACTCAAGCAGTGTCAATAGACTGTTGAAATTCTACCGGCCTAGCCAACTTCAGTACCCTCTGTCTGGATTCTTCATCAATCAAGGTGTGCTGTCCATAGTTATGAAGAATTAGATTCATTTCTTTTAAATGAGGCATTAGTAGATCTTTATCTTTGTTTTTTATATCAAATTGATTGATCGTTCTTAGCAATGCTATCGATGCGCTATTTAAGCTGTTGTTTTGTCTGGGGGTCGGATTGTCGTGTGGCGTTGATATACCTAGTGTTTTAATAACGGCCTGCACCACATCGTCTTTGTACTCTAGTGCCGAAACGCTACTCTGGCCAAACAATGATTGGCAGTCGGTGACGAAGCCTTGATAATCTAAATGTTGCGAGAACCAGCGAATATCAAGCATTTCGGAGAAGGTTAAATTACTTCCGTAACACAGATTACCTTCAACTTTAGGATTGCGAATACACTGTTTGTAGTAGCTTTCAATGAATTCAAGCGGATCACGAAACCACACCCATATTTCTGTATCAAAGAGAGTACTTAGTTCAGTTAACATGGCTTTAGACTCGTCTGGGAAATCCCACCAGTAATTGTAAATACCTTCAGAAGACAGAATGATGGTATGCGTATCAATGTCGACTTGAGACAAGATGTTTTTGAAATTTTCGAGAAAATGCATTGTATGCGCCGCAACCAAATTCTTTTCAAACCATTGATGCTTTGGAGCAAATGGATTGGTTATCTTCTGCGTATTGTGCGGATACAGAAAGCCCTTTCGTCTGAGCCTTCTTTGTTTTTTATTCAGATAAGTCTGCAGGCTGGTTGTGCCCGTTTTCGGCGTGCCGGCATGCACTATCAAGTTTAATTTGTGCGCCCTTTGCTGCTCTATTGGCTGTAATAACTCAGTCAATTTTTGAGTGAAATGGCTAATTGAATTTCCCATGACGCTAGGTTAACAACCTTCAACGCCTTATGGTGAATGCAAATGCGTATCTTGCTGAAAATCCGATTCACTCTAGATACGGCACTACCTGTTTGAACTACCAGTCCTCCATCATCGGCGATATTGCTCAAAATCATCAATGTACTATCGATGTCAAGTTGTAGATGCAAAAGGCAATGATGTTCGCAATAACCAGTCAGCCATTGGATAGTAATGTGGCTGTCTTTGGTGCTACTGCTTAGCGAGTCGATCACATGTTCCTGCATTTTTGTACAAATTTAGTCTGCTTGGTTGCTGACCTATAGAACTTGTGGATGGCCATTGAATACAACTAATGACTCTATCTGGTTTTGCTTGCTGAAGAGTTGCCAGCAAAAAAACAGCGTTCCCGATCAATCGTACTTAACTTTTTTTGAATCGGCATTCACTATAGTATGCTTAGTTGAGTGATGTTATTGCCTGGAATTTCGTGGCTTACAAAAACCTTAAGAGATCTTAGTGAAAAATGTCTAAGGAAAAAATTCAGTACGATGGTGAGACGCCTTTTTTTCATCCCTTCCCTGAAGCCATAGATGTATTTTCTGGGGACTTTGCCAAGCATGAAGCGCATTTTCTACCGCTGGCAACAATTGATCTTTCGCATATCAATCCTGACTGGAATGGTCTAATCCCTATCGTTACGCCTATGGAGCCCGCAGTGAGTGGCGTGGTTGGTGAAGACGTACCTCAACATCATAACTATCTGTGTCGGGACAACTGGATTGGGTACCATTTACTTGAAGGGAAAGTGGAGTACGCTGGGGATTGGCGGTTGTTCGACAGGCAGACGCATGAGGAGTACTACGAGGCCACCCAAGCAGGCTACAACAAGGCAAAAGCCTACTTCAAAGAACACGGTTGTCTGCATTCTTATTATGGTGAATTCAGAAGAAACGGTGAGCCCAGTAAGAAAGTGCGGGGGGAACTTACGGAGCCGCTTGCGTGGTTAGGCGAAGGAGCAGCACGGTCAGCTTTAGGCTGCGGATTGGTCGTTTTCTATGATCG
This sequence comes from Granulosicoccus sp., assembly GCA_023301795.1. GTDB lineage: Bacteria > Pseudomonadota > Gammaproteobacteria > Granulosicoccales > Granulosicoccaceae > Granulosicoccus. The sequence goes on along the minus strand of JALZVU010000305.1, from coordinate 96 downwards.
CGAAAAGCAGCTTGTTTTAACGACATTCAATTGGACCTAACGCAAGTTGAGGAGTGTCGCGAAGTGTGCCATTGATATGCGCTAACAGAGAGTCTA
>JALZVU010000304.1 GCA_023301795.1 Granulosicoccus sp. | reverse complement strand
GTGGCTGCCGCCATCCCGTCGTTTTCAATAACAGCCATCAATTCAGGGGCGCCAATCCGCAGAAACAAACACTCTTCTGTAGTGACAAGATCGAGAGAGCGTCGCTCTTTAAGAATGACTGAGAGGTCACCTATCAATCGTCCGGGCACAATTTCAGACACTAACCGTGTCTCGCCATTGGCCTCTGGCCAATACAATCCGGCTACGCCCGTAACACACAGATACGCCGCGTCGGCTTTTTCAGTCGCTGCAAAGATCTTTTGCCCTGCTTCTGCCTCGAACCACTGTGCACCAAATGCCAGCAATCGCTGTTGTTTTCGATCAAGCTCGCCAAACAGTTCGGTCTTTGCGATAGCCTCGATTTTTCGATTGAGATCCTGACGAGCATCCAGATCCTGTGGCTCCTCTTGCCGAGCACCACCATCAATCCGGCCGTCAATTATTTCAATAAACAGGTCGTAATTTTCGGGACTTTCGATCTTGCGTTCAATGAAAATTTTAGTAGTGTCGGGCATCAGATTGCTAATACGCTTGCCCATCAAGTCACGTGCTTCCGCATCATGGCTGGCAAGAGAGTTTCCAAGAATCAAAATATCAGGCTTTTTAATGCCTGCCCGACTAAACGCTATGCGCTCTCTGAACACGGCTGGAAGATTGGCACCACCCAGAGCTGTATCCAGATCATAAATAGTTTGTGCAGCCAGTCGTCGTAGACCGTGCTTGCTAAGCACGTCAACAATAATATTTTCGATTAACGCCTCACGCGCACCGGCAACACGCGAGATTTGCCCAAATATGGCGTTACCCATGACGTTCATCACGGGGTAGTATTTTTTCGGGTCAATGGTCTCAAATAACTCGTCTAGAGCATCTACCATTTTCGCAGCACTCTTCTTGCGAATCTCCAGTAGTCGCTCCTTGAACATGTCATCAAATGCCGGTCCGATCTGCTCGGCCGAAAATGCAAAAGGCACCGTTAGCATTAAAGAATAGTCTTCAGCAGGTAGTCCAGAATCTCCAACAATACGCCGCTCTTTGGCGATAGCACCAAGGCGTTGGTAGAGCCCTTCATCCAGATTCAAACGCCTGAATAATGGGTGGCTTGTCCCATCGTTCCCAAAGGTTGCAGTCAGACTTTCAATCAAGGTAGAGGACATTTGCATCAGCTCATCTGCAATGCCTTGCTCATGTAATATCCGGGCAAAATTATCGTCTTTTGACAAAGACTGCTGTGACAGCTTACTGGTGGGAAGTGCGTACAGAAGATTGCTGCCCAGAAGTGATACCGGGTTGAATTTTTCAGGATGAAAACCGTGAACAATATCGTTAAGATCAGCCTCGGCAAGGCGCTTCGCGATCTCAGGCCTCAGTCGAACAATTGCGTCGGCTAGCTCCTGCTGCTCGCCCGCATCAAAACGTGAACGCAAGGCACGACGCACCATGAAATCATCGATACCCATCGCTTGAACCAATTGAAACCACCAGTCCCGGATATCCTCAGAAGAGTCCAGCCCTGCTATTGATGGATCGACCCATTGTGCATCAAACGGATCAAGACTATTACCTGATTGCTCGGCTTTTAGCCGAAATTCGTCATCCTCAGCGCCACTATCCATACCCTTAATAGGCTGATTTTTAAACGGCATGAGAAGATTTTCACCCAATGTGCCTTGCAGGATCTGGGGGTTGGAGTCGGCATATCCTATGCGGTTGGCAAGGGTTACCTGATGTAGGGCGTTCAGTTCATGACCCGCGATCTGTACTGATCCGCGATATGGGATGACTTCACGCGTAAGCAGGTCAGCAAATGCCTGAGCTGCAGATTCATTGTCGGCTTTGACAGCTACACGCGCGCCTTGCGGTATCGTTAGATTTATATTCTCCAACACTGAGATACCTTCTTCATCACGAATAGTGACATCACGGATTTCGATGTCACCTTTTAAGCTTTCAACCTTGGACGGTGTGCCCTCAAACAGATGTTCCTCCACTAGTGATTTTGGAGCAAAACGTTCAGTGACCACCTCCCATCGTAGAGCCATATCCTGGGTTTGATTGTAGAAAGCCAGCAGCTCTTTCCATGGTGATGACATGTCTTTATAGGCTGCAAGAGCCGCTACCAGAGCGCCAACAGAGATGTGCCCGGTAATGGCTAGATAGCCACCCACCGCGTAGAAAAAAAATGGCGTTAACTGATTAATGAGATTGTTCAGAAACTTCATAAAGAAGGTTCTTTGATAAATTTCAAAGCGGATGTCGTAGAGATTGCCCAGCCGGCTGGAAAACATCGACATTCTGTACCGGATACCGCCATTGATTCGGATATCGCTTGCCGCTGCAGCAGTTTCCCCAATGTTGGCTGCAAGTTTGCGAACTTGTTGCGTCCGTGTCTTGTTGAGTTGATTGATTTTGCGCTGCAGCTTGGGAATGATCCAGGCTTGCAATGGAATTAATGCGACAGCTGCCAACCCAAACCAGAAACTCTGAGCAAACAAAAAGAGTAGAATAGTGAGCATCTGGCCGGTCAGAAGAACTGGCAGAGATAAAATATCGCCCATGAGCCCACCCATCGGCTCAGCTTCTGATGTCACCATCGACACCAATTCGCCCTGACTGGTATTGCGAAAATACGATCTGGGGAATTGCAGGATACGTGTTAGTAATTGATAGCGAAATCGACGTAATAACCGTTCAGCCAGCACTCCTTTCATGGTGTTCAGCTGCATCTTGAACACCAGGTTTGTCACCACAGCCAAAAAGAATCCGGCACACAGAACCATCAGAAACTGAACTTGCGTCAGGTCAAATCCCAGAAGCAGGATATTTTCGCCAGTTCCACCAATCGCATCGTTGATGATGCGCTTGGGTAGTTCAAGTGATGCAAACAGCACCGGAAAGGTCAACAGAGTGATCAGCAGCTGGATGATCTGTTCTCTCTTCGAGTATTTCCAAATGAACTTAAAAAGACTCTGTTCCATTAATTGATCTCTTCTGGGCTGGACGCGGCAGGCACAAAGCAACCAACCAACACCGGAAGGTAAAGTCTGACAGATCCGACAGCAGATTGGGACGCTCTATAAAGAGATCACAGAGGATGTGGAACAGGACTCCTCTACCAAGGATTGTCTGCTAACACAATATCGAGGGCATCACAATAGCGGATATAGCGCTAGGGTGTACGTTGGCATGCATGCATGTTAGCTCAGGAAAAACACCGCTAAGGCTTATGCACTGCCACCAAACCATGAGAACTCGTGTCGCTCATCAGGATACGATTCGTCCTTTTCAAGAATCTGCATACCCTGTTTATAGCGCGTTGAAATGGCCGCTGCATCCACGACACCTTCATTGGCCTGCAGACCGGCATCATGAAAGTCCTTGAGATGTTGCACCAGAGCCTGTCGATAGATGCCAGGGCCAGCATGCCAGGCGCACACAACGAACAACGCCATACAATGCAAAAGGGTATTCAGATCCATCACTATATATTGACGAACAGAGTCGAACATCACCGACGATAGTCGTTGGAAGGAGACCGGTGACACCTGCACCCTCTGAGCACCCTGATTATTGTGTTTTACAACGTGAGGGTTCGATTTCACGTACTCAAGGATGGCCATTCGGTACCAATTCAAACAGCTCATGGCCGTGAATGGGTCATTGACGCCCGGAGAAAGCGCCCTGCCAATGACCTCGGCCAACTGCTCCACAAGAAACAGAACATTCTGATGCTCAGTGCGCTGTGGACCCATCGCAAAACATCGTTTTAACTCATCAGCTGGAACATCATCCGGATCGTGGCTCCACACCCTCAGCAAGCTATCATACGGAGTTACAAAATCGCCCGGTCGATAATGTATTCGAGCCAGTAATTCGTTCGATTGTGTCAGTTCCACCAATCTGTCGTGATTGATTGCCTGAACATAACCTACAGAATCACAACTCACATGCGACTCAGTTAAATCGTAAATGGCAGCTTCAAAACTGACCGCATCCACTAGCGCGTTGTCTGTCTCTGAGTCGGGATAAAACTCAACAATACGGCTCTGCAGACGTCGACCAATATCAGCGATGATATTCTCGATGTTAATCGTCTCAGCAATATGATGGATGTAGTAAATCAAGACCGCAATACATCCTAATGCTAGTGCTACTGCAGTGATGACACCTACATAGGGCACAAATGCATTCAGCGCCGCTCCTGACTTGGTCAACGATGTATCGTGCACGGTAACCAGAATGACCAGGCAATACGCAAATGTTCCCACGAAGGTGCCCAGCGTAAACTGGTTACCGCGATCACGCATGAAGTTACCAATAAGGCGTGGCCCAAAGTTTGAGCTGGCAAAAGAGACCGCCACAATAGTGATGGAAAACGTCACCCCGGCTACGCCCATCACCGCGGTCGCAATAACACTCAAAATTGATCTTGCATCCGTAGCGCCGGACGTAACAATAATTGAGGCGTAAGGAAAACGATCGACGGCCGAATGCATATCAAGCCAGCTGGTAAAAAATGCCAGTACAACAGCTGAAAAGAGCATGCACAGTGGAATGAACCAATAACTGGCTCGAAGATCGTCCAGTCTTTTGATCAGCTGTGCATACATCGGACTAAAGTTGGGCTGAACACATTATGAGTGATCACCATTGCTAGCGTTCGCTGAACTATCCATCGAGGAAACTGATGATCTGCAGTTGAGAAAAAACAATACGCCATGTTGCCCAACACGGGGTTTCCATCAGCGCTTAGGCCCAAGAAAAAACCAGACAACAACACCGATGACGGGTAGCACCAGAATAAAGACGATCCACAATGTCTTTTTACCCGCCCCGGCTCCACTCTGAGCAGTACGCAGAATTGCCCACACACTGACAATAAGCCAGATAAAACCTAAAATACCAGATACTTCTATCGACATCTTGCTCTCTTTAATTCAACGCAATAATTGATCGGGACTGAACATGTATAGGCTGCGATCTTCCATGAGTCTGTTGATGATGCCGTCTTGTTTGTAAACATTACCTAACATAGGTCTAACCTCCTGTGCGCATCCTGCACTCTGTGGATGACATGTTGGAGAGCTGCCGTTATACGCCCTTCACGAATCACTTGTAAGGTGAGTAGATTTTACAAAGCCGTGCATTCCGAAGATGAGCCATTACTCTCATCGCTCTTCTTATAGGACATACCTGATGCGTCTGGTTCAGATCACAGAGTCGCTGCGCGATGGCATGACGGCTGGCAAGCGCACTCAAGTGAGCGAGCTGGTTGATGAGTTTGGATCGCGCGCTTTCGGCCCCTTCCTCATACTGCCCGCCATTGTGGAGATAAGTCCATTCGGCTCGATACCTGGAATACCGACGGTCTTAGCTTTTTTCGTCAGTCTGGTGGCTTTTCAATTGCTTGTAGGTCGCGATCAGCTCTGGTTGCCACGGTTTATTGCTCGGTACAAACTCAACAACGACCGCGTTTTACCTGCCCTGACCAAGGTGGAACCCCTGATGAAACGTATGGATCGCTGGTTTTCTGGCGGGCAACTGCCGATGCTTACGCAACGGCCGTTTACGTACGTCGCAGCCCTCCTGTGTATTTTGTTAGCTATGAGTGTACCGCCTCTTGAGCTTTTTCCCTTCGCATCGACGGCTCCGATGCTGGCGGTGGCGCTTGTCGGGTCTGCCATGCTGGTACACGACGGACGACTGATGTTGCTTGCGGCACTTCTGTCTGTGTTGTCTATCAGCGCCTCAGGTTTTGCTGTAAGCCAACTGGACAGGCTCTAATCTTAGACTGCACTGGATCGTATTTTGGCACGTACATACGCGGCTAGGGATGGGTTGGCTGAACAACCGCATTTCGCCAATGCATCTAGCAAATCGCTCACTGAGCATTACTGAATTAATGAGGAATAAAAAGCCATGATACGGTGGACCACCAGAGTTCTGGTAACGCTACTTTTGCTGTCGATAGTGATCGTGCTTACAATTGAGTATGCGCCCCCACGGTGGACCGCCAAGCAGGTTCAGAGGGTATTGAACGAGCGACTAAATGCGGATATATCTGTCGAAGAGATAGACCTTCATGTCATCGGTGCAAATCCTTCAATACGCATCACCAACCTGTCGGTAAGCGACCACGAATCACCTCAGACACACGCACGAGCCCAGATTGCATCACTCGTTGGATCCATCCGCTTACTCGAACTGTTCAGCGGTGAGCTCTATGTCAACGAGGTTGCTGTTAGTGATGGCACCTTGTCGGCGGCAATCGATGTGCACGGCAATGGTAATTGGCAATATCTGCTACCACAAGACACGTCTACTGCACCCTCTTCTGACGAAGATGCTGAGGCTGCTACCTCACTACCGAGCATAGAGCAACTTTTACTCAACGATTTTCAGGTTGAATTTATCGATGAACAACGTTCACTCGATACAGATCTTCTTTTTACCATGACAGGCTCAACCCTTGAGCCAACACCCACTACGATGGACGTAAACGGGTCGGTCAACTCATTACCCATTGAGCTGGGTATTACTACTAACCTGCTCTCAAGCCTGTCGGAGGAAATCGAGGCAGTCACGCTAGGATTTAACGCGCAAGTGGGAGACAGTGACTTCCAAGGCGATGTTCGCGTCAATCCATCGACAACTCCGCTGACGCTATACGCCAATGTGATTTCGAAGAAGCTCGATCTGGATGAGCTGGAAGGGATTGTCGTAGGAACGTCAGACTCAACGCAGACAGCCAGCGGCCAGCAGGACGCTGAGCCAGCAGATGAAAGTTCAAAAGACTCTCCATTGCTTTCAACTGACCCGTTAGGACTAGCTACCATTGCCAGTTTCTTCAATGGTGCTATCGAGTACCGAGCAGAGGCTATTCAATTTTCAGCCTGGCCGTTACAGTCGTTAGATGTCAGGACAGAAATTAAAGGGACTGATGTCACCATTAACCCGCTGAACATCGGTGTCGCCGGTGGCGAAATTTCCGGGTCTTTGCTCATGGATACCGCTGCGGCGCCGGTGGAGAGCGAGCTGGATGTGCGTATTCAACGCGTGAGCATCAGACGCCTTTTGAATGCTCTCGAAATCGATAATGAAGGCCTTGGCATTCTCGGTGGCCAGATTAAATACTGGGTGGCAGGCGACTCTGTTGCCGAATTGGCGGCCAGCGCAGATGGCGGGATGTTTATGCTGATGACAGATGGACAGCTTGATGCGCTGCTGGTTGAACTTGCTGGAGTGGATCTGTTTGAGAGCGTGGCATTGCTTATTGATCCAGCACAAAATCGAACAGCAATTAACTGTGCCTACCTGGACCTACAATCAGACAGCGGTGTCAGTGACATTGCGACACTGGTGCTCGACACCGATGACGCGGTTTTACTGGCTGACGGTGTTATTGATCTCAACGATGAATCTCTTGATCTCACCATCGAACCACATCCGAAAGATATCAGCATCCTTGCTGCGCAGACGGCGGCGCGCATTAGCGGCACGTTCACTGATCTTTCTGTACTTCCTGGCCAGACGCTCTATGCCCGTGTGGCGGCGGCTGCGGTTCTGGCTGCGCTTGCGACACCCGCAGCAGCATTGATACCGTTCACTGAAGCCGGTACCGGAGACGATAGCGCGTATTGTGATGGGTTGATCAGCGCCCTGGATGATGCCCGTGGTTAACGCTCAGGCACTCCGGATTATTCGTTTTTGGTTTATCGAGAATATACTGATGTCATCACGCCCCTCTCAACACCTATCTCGCCGCTCAGTTATTGTGCTTTGCCTTTCTAGTGTAATGGTGCTCGGGTGTGGCTCAGTTACGCGCGAAATTGAACAAACAAGTGTGCGCGAAGCCTCCGCTGAGATCACTGTAAAAGCTGCGCTGATCGATGACCAGAGCGTCGATGCTGCCAGTATTCAGGTGTTATTGAGCGACGAGACCATTGTGCTCAGCGGCTTTGTAGGCTCGCAGGAAGAGTCGGATACCGCAGAGGAACTCGCTCGGCAGAATGCCAGTGGCTACCCCGTGACCAACTCGCTTGAAGTGCGATAAATCACAGGGTCTCTCAGATGCACGAGGACCGAGAAAACAACACGATCATAAGACTCACTAGCAACAACTTATCGTCAATGAACAAAACTCACGAGATGCCAATGAGGGGACGAACCGCTCGCAAACCAAGTGCGATTCCCTGGCAAGGTTGGCTGGATATCGCGCGTCGCGTGTTTTATCGACTCGGTGATTCCAATCTGTCCATGCTGTCGGCAGGAGTGGCGTTCTACGCCATGTTGGCCATTTTTCCAGCGCTTGCTGCTGTCGTATCGCTCTATGCATTGCTGGCTAACCCTTCCGACATACAGGCTCATCTGCTGGCTATCTCTGACTTTGTGCCAGCCGATGTCACCGATATTTTTGTTGCACAATTGACAACGCTCGCATCGCGAGAGCAGCAGTCGCTCGGATTCAGCCTAATCAGTAGCGTTCTCGTGGCAATCTGGAGTGCACACCGAGGAGTGGACGCGCTTGTGAAAGCGGTGACAGTCGCGTACCGAGAAAAAGAGACACGAAACTTTTTTCAGTTAGCGGCGCTCACCTATGTATTGACTCTCGGTGCAGTCTTTTTGGTCTTGTTGACACTTGCAATGATGGTTGGCATTCCAGCTGTGTTGTCGCTACTTCCACTACCTGACTGGATAATGGCCACAGCTGGTCTGACCGGTTGGTTATTATTTTTCTCGATGTCCGTAATTAGTCTGGCAGTACTTTACCGTTTCGCATCGCCTCGAAGTCCAGCAAGCTGGCGCTGGTTATCACCTGGGGCACTCGTGGGAACCTGTTTGTGGATAGTGGGCTCTACATCATTCTCGATATACGTCAGCCAATTTGGTTCCTACAACCAGACGTATGGTGCTCTAAGCGCCATCATGGTTCTACTCATGTGGTTTTATGTCACGAGCTTCTCAGCGGTTCTCGGTGCAACGCTCAATGCAGAGCTGGAGCACCAGACCTCACACGATACAACCGCGGGTGAAACCATGCCACTGGGCGAACGTGACGCCTATGTCGCTGATCATGTAGGCCAAAGCGCTGTCGAGCTGGAATAATGAGCCCCAGCCATGAAGGCCACTAAGGTGTGTGGTGGAATTCACCGGTTGACAAGGGACAGCGGCCCTCGGTGATTTGGCAACAAGCCTTAAGGCGGACTTAAGATCGGAGAAACTCACTGAATGTTGTCACTGCGAAGCCGCTATCATTAGGAGAACGGCCGTGACGAAGCCACTACATATCATTCGCTATTGGTCATGGACCCGGTCGATTTATGAATAAACTGTT
>JALZVU010000303.1 GCA_023301795.1 Granulosicoccus sp. | reverse complement strand
CGTGCTACTACCGATTCAAGGTTTAGCACGCAAACTGTCTGTTGCGCATCCCCTGACAAAATCATCACGGCCTGTTTGACATCCTCGTTCATACCATCATCATCTTTAGTGAATGCTGTGCGAGGAATTTTGATAGTGTCAGATTCACGGAATGCGACAATGGAGTTCACGGTATCCACCATCAGTCCGTACTTGATATCATCTATCTCGAAGACAAGAACTTTGGTGCTCTCATGGTCGACAAATTCGTCGAATCCATACAGATGACGAGTGTCAATGATGGCAATAAGTTCTCCTCGCAGATTAACCATGCCACGAATATGCTTTCCCATCGTTGGCGTCTTTATCAGTTCAGACGGATAATCGATAACCTCCGCTACCTCACTAATTTCTAGACCGTAAGCGTTGCCCAGTGAAAAGGTAATGAGCGTTTTACGATCCAGTGAACCTTGTTTTTCTGTAAACGATGGATCCTCTGTGCCTTTGAACAGTGCGCTATGACCCTTTGTAATGGTATGAATCTCATCACTAGAGAAAATTTCGCTTTGCTCTAAAACAATGGTGCCTGTATCAGAACTTGCACCGGCTATATAGCCTTTAAACATGGCTGTCTTCTGATTGCCTAGAATCGGAAAAGGCGTTAGTTCGTCGTCGAAATATGACACTATGCTGTTTATCTGACTGACCAGCAGGCCGAATAGATGGTCGCCCACCTTCATGATGATCACTCGGTGAGAATCTGACTCGTGCAGTTCGTGAATAGGGATATCGGCATATCCTAACAACATGCTGAAATCCACAACAGGCACCGTGGTACCACGCAGATCAATAGCGCCTAGGCATAGAAATCCTGCTAGTACTGTGTTCTCGATGGTTCCGATGTTAACGATCTCTTTGATAGCACCGATATCCAGCGCGCAACACGAGTCACCGACTTCAAAGGATATGCACTGACGGCGTTTTCCACGTCGACGGGCTGAGGCTGATGCACCTCCGTTATGAGGGCTTTGCGGTATGCGGTCCAGTTGGAGCATGCCGTGAACATCCAGCAATTGGACAATGCGCAGCCCGTCATGCATTTTAAATACGCCAGCTATCACTTGATCTTGTACCGATGCACCAGAGTCCTCGAACAAACAGGTTTCGACATCATTGCTATTGAAAACCTCACCAGTGGCGTCGAACAACAAGCCAAGGCACAGGTTGTCAAATTCAAGAATGGCAACTTTGCGAGTTTCAAATTCCTCAGTGGCGCCCGGCTCATTCAAGGTTGAGACGTCAAGGTTAAAAATCCGACTGAGATCGACCACCGGGATGATATTGCCACGAAGGTTAAACAGCCCTAAAAGATAGTCTGGCGATAACGGTACTGTGGTGTATCCAGCAGGTTCATTGACCACTTCTTGAACAACGCCTACAGGTAAGGCAAATTCGGAGCCTCCCAGAGAAAAAGAACCGTAGATCGAAAGTTTGGTAGGCGCGCCTGCTGAGGCGCAATTAGCGGCAACACCGGTAGCCGCGGGCTCTATGGAGATTACCTGCGAACTGGTTGCGACAGGTTTTGGTGACTGTGCGGATGCGTCCTCTATTTCACTGAATGTATGCGTCTGTGCAGCGCTGATCGAAGGTTGCATATTCATTGTCTCTGGCTACGCCGCGATGCGTGGAATAGTATTAATATCAAAGGTACCCGACTCGCAGGCAATGGACATCTTGCGCCCAGCATGTCCCCCAGTGTCTTGATGAACAACAATGATCTTTCTCAAACGCAAACCCTCGAGTGCACTGCAGGCATTTTGATGTCCCACAAGTTTCTCGGGTGAGGGTGTGTCGGGCTGAGTCATATTGGCACCGCCGGCAACCACCGCCCGGATATCCTTGTAATGAGTAATCCTCATCATTTGTGTGAGTGACTCGATGGCTTGATCGACATACCGGCCGCCCTCAGTCATTTCGTCAAGAAGCCCGTCTGGCGCTTTTGGTAATAGGCAATGAGCAAGGCCGTAGATTTCATGCTTAGGCCACAGTAGGGCTATACCAATGCAAGACCCCAGAATGGTATGCAACTTTTGTTGACCTTTTCCAGTTTTTACCTCTCCGATATGAACGTTTATCAGTTTCAGACTCACGCAGCTTTCGCTCCTTTAGCTGCATCACAGCGTTGGTAAATAGTGGGCGTGATGGTAGTAAAGTTAGAGGACAGATTATTGAGTGATTCAGACTCACCGATAATGACAACCCCAGAGCTGACTAGGCGCTGATGCACTGTTTGCATAACGCGCTCTTTATCTTCTTTTGTAAAATAGATGAGAACGTTTCGGAGCAGAACTAGCGAATATTTGATATCGACCGTACCGGGCTTGAACAGATTAAGATGTTTGAATTGGATATTCTTCTTGATATTTGACGCAACCCTATACCCATTAACATCGTTGCCTGCCATGTAGCGTGCAAACAACACCGGCTTCTCGTTTCTAAACCGTTCGATGGCTCTGCCAGTGTAGAGTCCTGTTGTTGCACGTTCTATAACGGATGAGTCTATATCAGTGCCCGTTATTCGATAATCAAACCCTACAGTCTTGTCTTTGTAAGCTTGCATCAATACACCAAGCGTATGCGCTTCTTCACCTGTAGAGGATGCTGCCGACCAGATGTTGAGTGTGTTTCCTTGGTTCTGTGCATGCCAGTTAGATAGAAAACTCTCGCTGATATATTCCCAAATCCGTGGTGTTCTGTAAAAATATGTTTCATTAGTTGTTATGGTGTTTACGAGAGCTTCCTGCTCGCTGGTAGTCGCGTTTACATAACGGATATAAGAGGCGAAGTCAGGTATCTCTAGGGCGCGCAATCGTCTTGCTACACGTCCCTCCAGCATGGCTCTGCGTTCTGGTTTTATGGTGATTCCGGTTAAGCCATGAACCATTTCAGTCAGTTTGGTAAAGCACTGATCATCTATCACTGGCGGTAGATTGTGGATCACAGCTATTCGGCCTTTTCAGCAAATTTTTCTATTTCAGATTTCAGATTTTCTGCCCCTTCCAGTAGGGTGTTGGTTGCAGTGGCGATAGAGTCTGAAGCAAATGCGGATGTTTCGGTTGCCGTGGCTATTTGTTGAATGGCATCACTCACATCACGTGCCGCAGTCTGCTGTTCCTGTGCGGCTGTTGAAATTTCAGAAATTGAGAAGGTTGTTTTAGATACACCGTCCACAATTTTCCCAAATGCTGTTGCGGCTTCCTTGGAGATTTCTCCGCCTTGCACCACACGTTTGACAGATTCGTTGATCAGCTTGGTGATCTCTTTGGTTGCCTGGGAGGAACGCTCAGCCAGTTTTCGCACCTCATCGGCTACAACGGAAAAGCCGAGCCCGTGCTCGCCGGCTCGCGCCGCTTCTATAGCCGCGTTGAAGGCAAGCAGGTTTGTCTGGCTGGCGATTTCACTAATGACCTTTACAATCTCAGCAATTTCTTCTGATGACTTGTTGATTAACTCCATAGACTCAATGGATCTCTCAATAGCCTTTGAACCAAGATCTGCCTCATGTTGAGTATGCTTGGCAACGTTGTCTGCTTCGCGGCTGTTTTCTGCGATAGAGTCGATCGATGCGCTAAGTTCTTCTACTGAGGCGTTCATTTGCTCGGTGGTTGCCCCTAGAGATTGTGCACCGCCAGCAACATCCGTAGCTTGGTCTGCAATCTGTCTTGTGTTGACGGCGAATGTCTCTGCAATGAGGGTGACTGACTCCTCTACCGCTACCTGCGTGCTTATATCGGTAGCAAACTTAACAACCTTGATCACATTCCCGTTCAAATCAAAGATAGGGTTGTAAGTCGCCTGTAACCAGATGGTTCTCCCGGTTTTGCTCAATCGTTGATATCGCCCAGACTCAAATTTGCCATTTCTAAGATTGTCCCAGAAAGTCTTGTATTGCTCAGAAGAACTGTGATCTTTTGTGCAAAAAATACGATGATGTTGCCCAACGATTTCACTGAGTGAGTAATCCGTCGTGGCCAGAAATGGTTCGTTGGCTGAAATGATTTCTCCATCAAGGGTGAATTCGATGACCGCCTGTGCTCGGTTGATTGCATCGATCTGGCCCTTATGCTCAAGGCTTGTGCGTTTCTGATCAGTAATATCACTTGCAAATTTGACAACCCGATAAGGTTTGCCTGAAGCATCCAGAATAGGGTTGTACGAGGCGTTGATCCAGACGTCACTTCCGTCTTTTTTAATGCGCTTGTATTCGCCTTGGTCAAATGTGCCTGAGCGGAGGCGTTCCCAGAACTCAGTATATTCAGGTGTCGAAGAGTAGTTGTTTTCGCAAAAGATACTATGATGTTTGCCAACTACGTCCTTGGCCTCGTAACCTAGCGTTGTGAGGAAGTTGTCATTTGCGCTGATCACAGTACCATCCAGTTCAAATTCGATCATAGCTTGGGCGCGGTTGATAGCCGCTATCTTGCCGTCTGTGACAGCTGATTGTATTTTGGATGCTGTGATGTCTGTAGCAAATTTGATGGTTTTGTATGCAACACCGTCGGAGTTGAATACGGGATTGTACGATGCGAGAATCCAGATTTCGCTTCCATCTTTGCGTATCCGTTTGAATTCTCCCGCCTGGCTTTCTCCGTTTGCAATACTCTTCCAGAAGAGCGAATACTCCTCAGAACTGTGAAAAGACTCTTCACAAAATAGCCGATGATGGTTGCCCTGAATCTCGTTAAGTGAATAACCAAGCGCTTTAAGGAAATTATCGTTGGCATCAAGTACCACACCATCCATATCAAATTCAATAACGGCTTGAATACGATTTATCGTATCAACCAGCGCTTGGGCCTGTGGTTCTGATGGTGTATTATCTGGTTGCTTAAGCGGTTGATTCATTGTTGTGGCCCCGGAGTTGTATTATTACGTCAAGCGTTTCAAGAGTTATCGGTTAACCTGTGCTCAGCTGATGTAATCTGTTGGTAACTGGGGGCGGTATCTCATTGTTCAAAGCTGCAAGCGGCCATTCACCTAGGCAATTGGGCAATATTCTTGTCAGCTAGCCTGAATGATCCAGGCCAGGATTGGAGAAACCAACCGGTGACAACCCGGACTGGAACCAGCGAATTAGTGTGTAGATAGAATAAACCGGAAGCCCCGTAGCTTGATGAATAGCACGAGCGTAAGGGGCCATGTTGGTGCATTCAAGCACGAATGCGCCAACGGCCGGATTTTCATTCAGTAATTGCATGGCAGCTGTAACATTGTCGCGTTCGCACAGTTCAATGCTCATCGATTCCCGGTTGCTCAGAATTGCCGGGTTAAATTCACTTCCATTTTCGCAACCTTTAACGGGTGTTGACAGATCAATGCCTACGCTAAGCAGGTGCTCTTTAGTGAGGGCTTTAGCGTCTATGGTCAGTATTCCTACCATCTTGTCTGCGGGTAGCATGATCTGCACCCAAGGCACTTGGGCAAGAGAGGAGGCGATAAAGGGCACACTGAGCTGTGAGGCAATCTGTGCCTGTGCAAGGCATAGAAATCCGCAACTGGTAGTAATGCCTACAGCTCCCTGATCTTGCAGATCTAACGCAGCATCAATAAAGGGTTGCAGGTTTTGCTCAGAGGTTGCTTCCACGGTTTTTTTGGCAGTAGCACCTGGCACCATTTTGTAGATAACACCGAACGGCCATGTATCGCCATTGCCGATATCACCACGAAACCTTGGGAATTGTGTGTCCAGCATAATAACGCCGACAGTACCCGGGTTTGTCGGATAGCCACTGGTCTTGTTCATAATGCAGTTGAGCGCTTACAGTGATGCGTGTTCACAGCGCAATGTGCATACTCTGGTACTGCAATTTGTATGCGTTTTTCATCGATCATAGGGTCAGCTGTATTTTAGAAAACGTGGTTACACTGTACACATCTAAGTGATCTGAGCATGAGCATTCAACTATGAGTATCGATTCTTCATCGCACTGTGTTGTTATCGGTGCAGGTATCGTTGGTGTATCCATAGGGATCTGGCTTGCGCGTGCTGGCATGAAGGTGACGCTGGTCGATCGTCAGGCCCCCGGTGAGGGTACCTCACACGGTAACGCCGGTGTGCTTGCTGCTTGTTCTATGGTGCCCGTGACAGGACCCGGATTGGCGCGCAAGGCGCCCAGGATGTTGCTGAATAAAGATTTTCCACTGTTTTTGAGATGGTCTTATTTACCTCGACTCGCGCCTTGGCTATGGCGATACATGAGCTTCGCCAACGATGTGGATACTCGCCGAATATCAGAAAAACTTGCCTTTATCGTAGGCGATTGCGTTGAGCAACATCAGGATCTTGCGGGTAATACAGAGGCCGATAGTTGGCTCAAGCCCTCTGATTACCAGTTTGCGTATCGCACCATGGAAGACTATGAGGCCGATGCCTATGTGTGGTCACTCAGAGAACAGCATGGATTCAGCCCGCAGATTCTCAGAGGGGCTGCGGTGCGGGAAAAAGAACCCGTATTAGGCGCTGATATTGATGTGCTGGCTGTTGTCGGCAATCACGGTCACATTTCAAGTCCTGGTCTGTACGTCAAGGCACTCGGACGTGTATTCGAAGGGCTTGGTGGGACGATAACCCGGGCGACTGCAGAGGATTTCAAACTGGTGGATGGTCGCGTAACGGCTGTTGATACAGATCAGGGTCCCATTGACTGCGATAACGCTGTGATTGCAACAGGCGTCTGGTCAAAGCATCTGTGTGAGCGCTTTGCGCTGAAGATTCCACTTGAAACCGAGCGAGGTTATCACGTCATTTTCAAGAACCCGTCGGCGATGGTGTCGGTGCCAACGATGATTGCCTCGGGTAAATTTGTCGCCACTCCAATGCACGACGGGATGCGCTGTGCGGGTATCGTTGAGCTTGGTGGTCTGGAAGCGGGTCCATCCAGGGAGCCTATTGAGCTGCTGATGCGACAGGTAAAACGCACGTTTCCTGATCTGCAATACGCCGATACCGTGGAGTGGCTAGGGCACAGGCCCGCGCCAGCTGATAGCCTGCCTTTTATTGGCCAGATTGGTAGTACCGGTGTCTACACCGCCTTTGGGCATCATCACATAGGGCTTACTGGTGGTGCAAAAACCGGCCGACTGGTGGCAGATCTGATTTGCAATGAGCAGCCCAATGAAGAGCTGCATGCATTCCGGCCAGACCGGTTTAGTTAAGAATTGACATTTGTGAATCGAGTTGTAAGTTCCTTTGGCGGTAGATCGCAGGTACGATAGACACAGCGTCGCGGACGTCTGTTGACTTACCGCGACCCATTAAGCCTAATTGGAGGAAATCACCCCATGCAGTATTCGTCGATAAGAACAGGCCTGTTAGTGAGTCTGGCTATGACCAGCGTTTGCATCAGTGCAAATGCACAGGCAGAGAAATGGGATATGCCTATGGCGTATTCTGCGTCTAACTACCACTCGGAAACTGGTGAGCAATTTGCACAATGTGTGACCAGTGGCACCGTTGGTGAGATCGAAATTGTTACTCACCCTAGCGGATCGCTTTTCAAAGGTGGTGATATCAAACGCGCCATACAGACAGGTCAAGCGCAAATTGGTGAGCGCCTCATGTCGGGCCACCAAAACGAAAATGCCGTTTTCGGTTTTGATTCTATCCCGTTCCTGGCAACCTCTTTCGATGACAGTGCCAAATTATTTGAGGCAGCGCGCCCAACGATGGAGAGGCTTCTGGATGAGCAGAATCTGGTCATGTTGTATGCAGTGCCTTGGCCTCCACAGGGGCTGTACTTCAAGAAAGAAGTTAACGCCGTTGCCGATATGAAGGGCATTAAATTTCGTTCTTATAATAACGCCACTGCGCGCCTTGCCGAGCTGACAGGCATGTTGCCAGTGACTATCGAAGCTGCAGAAATTTCGCAGGCATTTGCAACTGGTGTGGCCGAGTCTATGGTCTCATCAGGTGCTACGGGCTACGATCGCAAAGTGTGGGAGAGCTTGACACACTTCTATGACGTTAACGCCTGGCTTCCGTACAACTATGTGATGGTCAACAAAGACGTTTGGAACGATACCAGCGATGAGCAAAAAGGTGTGATCACTGGGTGTGCGCAGATTGCACAATATGCGGGCACATGGCGTGCTAAAGAGTACACAGGTTTCACAGTAAATGGCCTGATTGAAGGTGGTATGACGGTAGCGCCAGCTGGCGATGCTCTGGTTGAAGAACTGAAAGTCATTGGTGCAACCATGTCTGCCGAGTGGCTGGAAGCTGCTGGTGATGATGGCAAAGCCATCATGGAAGCGTACAGCGCATCCAAGTAGCCGGCGATTGAACAATAAGTAAAACGAACACATCCAGCGGAGACATCCCATCATGAATGCATACCACCGACTGTGTGGATTTCTCGATAGGCTGTATACCGCTGGAGGTGTTTTGGCTGCGCTTTTTCTGGTAGCTATCCTGGTACTAATTGTCATCCAGATGATGGCGCGCTGGACAGGGCAGGTATTTAGTGGCGCACCCGATTATGCCGGCTATTGTATGGCCGCTGCATCGTTTCTGGCATTTGCCCATGCGCTGAATCGAGGTGCACACATACGCGTTAGTCTTTTACTGAACATAGCAGGGCGTTTTCGCTATGCGCTGGAGTTGTGGTGTTTTGGAATCGGTGCGGCTGCTGCCTGCTACCTTGCCTGGTATGCGGTAAAGGCGACCATGTGGTCGCACAAGTTCAATGACATCAGTCAGGGGCAGGATGCGAGTCCGCTGTGGATTCCGCAACTGGGGATGAGCGTGGGTGCCGTGCTGCTCGCCATCTGTTTTGTTGATAATCTTGTCAGGCTCATTGTGCTCAAACAGCATGCCATCGTCTCTGACGTTGTGGCCAATCACTAGCTGGGACAGGAAAAAGTAAAATGCAAGAATTTGCTGCTATTGGTATTTTTCTGTTTGTTCTATTTGTACTCCTGGGCTCAGGGGTCTGGGTTGGGCTTGCACTAATGGGTGTTGCCTTCGTCGGCATGTCGCTGTTTACATCGCGCCCTCCTGGTGATGCCATGATTACCACCATCTGGTCATCGTCATCATCCTGGACATTGACCGCCTTGCCGCTGTTTATCTGGATGGGGGAGGTTCTTTACCGCACACGTTTGTCAGAAGATATGTTCCGTGGCCTTGCTCCATGGCTGGCACGTTTGCCTGGCGGGCTGGTCCACACAAACGTTGTGGGTTGTGCTGTTTTTGCTGCCGTTTCAGGCTCTTCTGCAGCCACGTTGACAACAGTGGGTAAGATGTCTATTCCGGAGCTACGCCGGCGCCGCTACCCGGAGAAAATGGTCATCGGCACGCTGGCAGGTGCAGCCACATTAGGGTTGATGATACCGCCCTCATTAATACTGATTGTGTACGGGGTGACCGTTAACGAAAGCATCCGCAAGTTGTTCCTTGCAGGGGTACTGCCAGGGCTTGTGCTAGCACTGATGTTCATGGCGTATATCGCCATCATGTCAAAGTTTTCCAAATCATTTGACCCTGAGCCAGAGCCTGCCATGAGTTTTGCGGACAAGGTGAAGAATAGCCGATTCTTGATTCCGGTCATTCTTCTCATCGTGCTCGTTATCGGATCCATTTACGCTGGTATTGCCACGGCAACTGAGGCGGCAGCTTTTGGTGTTATCGGTGCACTGGGCCTGGCGGCTGTGCAGGGATCTCTAAATTGGAGTTCGTTTTCACAGAGCCTTATGGGCGCCACACGCACGTCGGCCATGATTGCCTTGATATTGGCAGGTGCAGCCTTCCTGTCTCTGTCCATGGGGTTTACTGGATTGCCCAGAGCGCTGGCTGATTTTATCGGTGCACTGCAGCTGTCGAAATTTGAGCTTCTGATGGCGCTGCTTGTGTTTTATATTGTGTTGGGTTGTTTCCTGGATGGCATATCGTCTGTGGTGCTGACTATGGCGGTTGTTGAGCCCATGATCCGCCAGGCGGGTATCGATATCATCTGGTTCGGAATCTTCGTGGTAGTCGCCGTTGAGATGGCGCAGATTACACCGCCCATTGGTTTCAATTTGTTCGTACTTCAGGGCATGACAAATCATGACATGGGATATATCGCCAGAGCCGCCATCCCCATGTTTTTGATTATGGTGCTCATGGCATTCCTGCTTATCGCTGTGCCAGAGCTTGCCACATGGCTGCCTGATACTATGCGTGATGCTCCCTCATAGCTCTGATAGCGGCACCACCTTCATAATTACATCATCGTGCCGTGTGGGGAGAGGGTTTAGTTAAGCCTTTCTATGCCGCCTTTGGTTTTTGGGTCAGCAGTGCGATAGCTTGTGCAACGGGCACGGGTTTGCCAATGTGGTAACCCTGCGCGTAGTTCACACCGATTAGTTTTAGCTCATCGACAATAGCCTGATTTTCGACAAATTCAGCAACTGTTTCGATGTTCATTGACTCGCCGACACGGTGTATTGCTCTCACCATTTCCCGGTCAATTGGGTTTTTCACAATTTCCTTTATAAACTGCCCGTCTATCTTGATAATATCAACCGGCAGGTTTTTAAGGTAACCGAACGAGCTAAGTCCCGACCCGAAATCATCTAGTGCCACCTTGGCGCCTGTGCTTCTAATGCTTTTGATCAAATCAACGGCGATCGAGAAATGCGATATCGCAGCTGTTTCTGTTAGCTCAAACCATATCCTGCAAGGATCCACCTTGTGTAAAGCTATCTGGTTCTGAATGAAAGATTTCAGTGTTGGATCGGCAGCTGATTGGCCTGATAGATTGATTGAGAAACTGCATTCGCCTGCTGCCCCAGTGGCATTTTGCGCAACATGCTCTAATGCATTGCTGATAACCCATCGATCAATGTCGCGCATCAAGTCGTAGCGCTCGGCAGCCTGGATAAACTGCCAAGGCGTCACCTCAGTACCGTCTTTGTTAGCCAGACGTAGCAGAAACTCAAAGTGGGTGATGGGTGGCGCGTCTGGTCCAGGGTTCAGTGAGGCAACCGCCTGGGCGTGCAGTCTGAACTCGTTGTTGTGCAACGCAGTTTGTAGACGTGGCAACCAGTTCAGCTCCTCTGAGCGCTCTGCCATGTTTTCATCATTTTTTGAATACACAGACATGCTATTACGACCGCTATCCTTTGCAGCGTAACAGGCGATATCCGCTGAGGCCATAATATCTTTGCTGTTGGCGCACGTTGAATCGATGTGAACAACGCCGATACTTGCTGTTACTGAAAAAGTATTCCCTTGATGTGTGAAATTGAATTTTTGAAAAAATTCGTAAACCCGTTGTGCAATCTGTGTTGCTGTTTCATGGTTCACACCTACCAGAATCAAACCAAATTCATCACCTCCAAGACGCGAGAGAATATCTTGATCGCGGATCATCATTTGCATATTCTTGGTTAATTCGATGAGCAATTGATCACCTGCGCGATGCCCACAGGTATCGTTCACAATCTTGAATTGATCAAGATCCATGTAACAAAGCGTATGTGTCAGCCCTGTTGCAGGCATTTCACTAATAAGTCGATCCAGTGATTGTTCAAAAAAATACCGATTGGTACAGCCTGTTAACGCATCGTAGTTTGCCTGATAAGCCAGCTTTTTGGACAGTCTGCATTCGTGACTGATATCTCTAAGCACTAGCACATGGCCGGTCACCAGACCCTCATGATCATGAGAGCTGGACAGTGCCATTCTAAGGACAAAGTCTTCTTCGCTTTGCCCTGCTGGTACCACATCTATTTCTTTTTTGCCGTTATGTGTCAGCGTCGCTAGCTCTAACCCGATATCCATCAGTTGACTGATGTGAGATGTTCTATGGAATTGGGCAAACTGGGTTAAGGGCTTACCAATAACCAGGCTGGCGCGCGTATTGAACTGCATTATCGCCGCTGGGTTGATATGCACCACATTGAGTTCGGGATCGAGTGTGATGATGGAATCCTGAACAGAGTTAAGCGTTTTTTCGGCTTTCTCGCGTTCCTTAAAAAGAGTTTGCAAACCTTCTGTGCGCTCGATTTCTGTTCGGCGCTTATTAATAACGTGCACGGTATACAAACACGAAATGAGGATAATGAAGCCTGCTGCAATGGCTGCTATGAGCAGAGTCACCAGACTCAGGCCAACATCTTTTTCCAGTGTGATGACAAGCTGGGACGAAGGTGACAGGAACCAGACTTCTTTGTTTGATTGTTTTGAGAAAAACTGGGTTAGAAATTGCGACGACTGTTCATTGCTTTGCGTTTCGTATACATATTTACGTTCATCAAAATTGACAAGTTCGATGCTGACGTCAAATTCTTTGACAACCTCAGATAGCCCTTCAAGCAGCTGTTCACTATCGACAGTCAGCCAAAATCCACCGGTAGCGTAATGACTCTGTGGCGATCGGTACTTGTGTGAAGTTGTGTCGCTGAAAGTTGGTCTGAGTGTAATCAGATCCCCTCTCAGGGGCCAATTGCTTGGAAGTGCAATGGCTGTTGATGAGTTCACATCGCTCAAGCTTTCCAGAGCAGGTCTGACCCCGTCCAAAGAGCCAAGATCTGTTCCGACCACGCCAGATACAGTGGCGTACAACGGCCCCGCAATGGATACAGGGTAATAGAGGTCTTGTGCAGGACGTACCTGGAACCTTCCGTCATCATCAATCTGAGCAATGCTGAAGCCTGAATAGCCGTTGTGGCTCATTTCGGCTTCAAAGGCGTCTCGTCCGCCGGCTTCGATTCGCTCGTAGCGCCCCAGATTTCTGATATAACTGTTGTTTCTGAGAATATCGCTTGAGAAACGCAGCAGTTTTTCATTGTCCAGATCGGCTTCTACATCATGCAACCCCGCCATCGAGGCGAGTACCGTATTGATGACACCGATGCGCTCTCCCACGTTATGAGATACAAGATCTGCGTTCTGCCTTACGCGATTATCCTGATAATGAATGTTGAAAGCATTGACTGTGAATATAAGGGCCGGCATGGCAAACAGCAGAATAAAGGCTGCACACAGCTTTTTTGGTGAGCCCAGCAATGCCTGTCTTGCACTACTTGCTGTGTCGAACAGTGGCTGTAAATTTACCACGGGTATGCCAGACCTTGGCCGGCTGAATGGCCTGCAGATGCGTTTAAAAGCGCATACAGTCGGGGAGACGTCAGGCCGGAATACGTTGTGATGTGAAGGCTTGTGTCCGCCATTGCTTATCTCTTGGATAAACGGAATGCTCCGTTGAATAAGCTATAGCGGCAAGTGTTTCGTCAATTTTACAGTTGGTAGGTTTCACAACTTCTCACAAGGTGACGGGTATTGTCGGAACGGGCCTGCTGGACCGGTCCCGACATAGGTCTCTTCGAAGACCGGACCTCACGGAACCTCAGCGCTAGGGTAGGGTAGAAGAGCCTTTGAAGGCTGCTACTGCAGCTCGCCATGCTGTGCTGATCCGTTTTGCAAAAACGCCTAAAGTGTGTGGCTGCCCAAGGTTCAGACCGAGTCCCTTACCCCAGATGACGTAAGCAACCATGGCCAGCGCAAATGGCCACACTGATAATACAAGCAGCAATACAACGATGCCGATATTGACCGGGCTCCATGTTGGAGCCAATTGTTGTTTGAAATCGTTCACGCTCTTCTCGTCATAAGTTTGTCGTTTAGTGACGGTTATATAGTGACGAAACTCCCGTTTTCAAATTATCTGAATAACAAAACAGGCACTTTGCAAGAACGTATCATTTCAGTTGTTGTTGAGCCGATTATCATGTTGCGGATGCGTGAGTGGCCGTAGGCACCCATGATCACTAGATTAAAATCGTGATTGTCCACTTGATCGGTGATAACAGTTTCGGGTTGTCCTGCCAGAATGTCGCCGGTAGCTTCGAAGCCGCCGTTTTTCAGCGTCGCCACAGCCCCTTCAACTTGACGACGGTGCTCTGCGGTATCGGTACCCACCATCATCACATGACAAATCAGGTCACTGTAATGTTTGCGTTGAGAGAAAAACTCGATAGCTTTGAGTGAGCTTTTGCCGCCGTCAAAGGCAATGAGCACTCTAGTAATCGGACTGAAACTGCGCGACGCGACAAACACAGGTTTCGGGCTGGAGCGAACCACCCGCTCAAGGTTCGAGCCTAGATGGCCAGAGTCAAAATTAGCGCCTTCGCCCCGTTTGCCCAGGACCAGTAAGTCTGCGTCTGTCTCCAGTTCTAGAACAGTTTCAACGATTTCACCGTGACGTAAGCGTGAATGCGTATTTGCCACACCACGGGATTTGAGTAGTGATTCCGCATCTTCCAGAATGGCTCTGCCACGCTGTTGTGCCAGTTTTGCCTTCTGCGCATCAAGCTCTGCAAGCTCGCTGAGCAGGGAGGATCGAGCGCCTAATCCGATGCTGCCACTGAGATTGGCAGACTCGCCGGATGCATTTCGCCGTCCCAGGATATGAACAACATCAACCTCGCTGCCCGCACGATTAGCGATCCATGCTGCATGCTCACACACACTGGCGGAGTAGGCAGAACCATCGATTACTGCTAGTAGTTTTGACACAGAATACCTTCCAGGTTCAATGGCCCATCATATCGTCAAGAGCGCCGGGTTTATCATGTACAGCTAGTTGGTCAACGATGGTCTCGCTGGCTTTATTGAGCCCGATGACCTCGACTTCACTGCCTTCACGCCGAAATTTCAAGATCACCATGTCCAGAGCCTGGACGCTAGAGATGTCCCAGATGTGGGCATTGCTGACGTCAATGACGACGGCTTCCAGCGCTTCTTTGAAATCGAATGATTCGGTAAATTCATCAACAGAGGCAAAGAACAGTTGTCCTTCGATCTTGTAGGTACGTTTGCGCTCATCATCAGAAAGCACGGAGGTGACACGGAATATCTGCGAAATCTTCCAGGCAAAGAAAATGCCTGAGAACAACACCCCAACCAATACACCGATAGCCAGATTGTGGGTGGCCAATACGACAATAACCGTGGCTAGCATAACCACCGAGGAGCTGCGCGGGTGGCTTTTAAGATTGACCAGTGAAGACCAGCTGAAAGTACCGATTGACACCATGATCATGATGGCCACCAGCGCTGGCATGGGTATTTGTTTCACCCAATCGCCCAGAAACACAATCATGATCAGTAAAAATATACCCGCACAGAAAGTGGATAGTCGACCACGCCCACCGGATTTAACATTAATGATTGATTGGCCGATCATGGCGCAACCTGCCATACCGCCAATAAAGCCGGTAGCTGTGTTGGCGATTCCCTGGCCAATGCACTCGCGGTTCTTATCACTTCGTGTGTCTGTCAGCTCGTCAACAATGGACGCCGTCATCAGCGATTCAAGTAAGCCTACAGCCGCCACCGCCAAAGAGTAGGGCAAGATAATTTTCAGAGTTTCCAGTGTGAGTGGGATGTCTGGCAACAAGAATATCGGCAATGAATCGGGCAGTTCGCCCATATCGCCCACGGTCCGAACATCCAGTCCTAACAGCAGAGACAGAGCCGTGAGCACTACGATGCAGACAAGCGGCGAAGGCAGGGCACGTGTGAGCCGAGGAAACAGATAGATGATGCCTAATCCGGCAGCAACCATGATGTAGGTGAGTACCGGGTTGGGTATATCAATAAGCTCAGGCAGCTGCGCCAGAAATATAAGGATGGCAAGGGCATTAACGAAGCCTGTCATCACTGAGCGTGATACGAATTTCATGACAAATCCCAGCTTCAGCAAGCCTGCCACAATCTGAATCAGTCCGGCCAGTACAGTGGCGGCCAGAAGGTACTGTAGTCCGTGATCTTTGACCAATGTGACCATCAACACGGCGGTAGCTGCAGTGGCTGCAGAAATCATCCCCGGTCTGCCACCGGTTATGGCCACAATGACCGCGATCGAGAAGGAGGCATAAAGGCCTACTTTCGGATCAACGCCGGCAATAATCGAGAAAGCGATGGCTTCGGGAATAAGCGCCAGCGCCACGACGAGGCCAGCGAGGATGTCGGCGCGAATATTGCCAAACCATTCTAGCTGCCAATTGGCTAATGAGTCAGTCTTCACAGATATAATTTGCGGTGGGGCGAAAAAGATAATGGGATGCAAGCACACAGCGAGCCGATTACAGGCTCGATGCGTTGATCATGATGCTGTGCAACATAGGATGTCAGGGACAAATCGTGCTGTAGGGCTCCAGCTGGCGTATACTTCAACCTTACGATAGAACGAAAGATTGGTGGTGCTGCTGGAAACCTTTGAGCGAATCCAGCTACTGCAACGAACCAGTCGTATGAGTAACGTAGTGCATAGTAATCGAATCGGGTGAGAAGTGGCATCGTCAGAGTTATGCCCCGATCGAGTTGTAGTATCGTACATGTACAATCTGGACGACATGGTTGTTGTTGCCTGACCGTATTGTGGTCTTTTGAGCAGGGTTTGCCAAAAAGAGCCTTTACCGCAACTATCAACCTCTACTGACCAGTCTGGAACAATGCTATTGCCGATTATCGGTACCAAAATGTGCGTGCATTATTCTGCTATTTTTTGCCCTGAAAGGGGTCAATAACTGTGTGTATCTCTCGGGTACGTGGCACTTTGCGCGTTGAACGAGGTGTAACAGCCGGTGGTATGGCAGCAGCCCGTAGATGGCAATGTTGGTCATCAGGTATGCAATGAGCCGTAAGTTGAGCAATTCATGGTGACGTTAGACGTATGACGAACAGCGATATTCAAGATTCACAACCCAACCCTGCGAACAATTCAGGTTCTGGTGGTTCGGGGCAAGCCCGTAGCGACTCGGGTGGCGAAGGTGCGCGACGCAATGGACAAAGACGTGGCAGGGGCAGAAATCCCGCAGGTCAGCGTGCCGAAGGCGGTGGCAACCCGAATGCGAATAACAACAACCCGAACAATAACAACCGAAACAAGAATAACAACAATAGGCGCAAAGGCCGTCAGCAAAATCGCGGGCGCGCCCGCGACGATGACAACGCGGGTAATCGGATTGAGAAAGGCAATAGAGCCCTTCGCCCGCCGCGCGAAATCACCGAAGAAATGGACAATATCGGTAACCGGGCCTTGCCCGAAGTATCGGCCGTGGTGGAAAACGAAGACGACAGCTTTGGTAATCGAGATCACTGTAACGTCAACAACCGTTTTCCCTCAGACAGCAACCTGATTGGTATGGAAGATCCTTATCAGGTTGGCAGCCTGGTTATGGGTGCCGCCGGGCGCGGTAACAGCAACCGTGGCAAAGGTCGTGGCAATCCGCGTAACCGAAGTGCGCAACCAGGAGGTCGCAATCAGGGGCGAAACGCTCAGGGTCGGCAGCCGCGCAATGCTAATCCGCAATCGCGCAACAATAACAACAATCGCAACCAGCCATCGCAAGGTAACCCTCAAGGTAGCAACCAAGGGGCTGCGGCCCAAGGCGAAGGCAATCCGCAAAACCGAAACAATCGGAACCAAAATCGCGGACAAAACCGAAATCAGAATCGTAACAACCGCAACCAGAATCGTAATCAGAACCGCAACAGACCCAATTCGGAAGGCAGTAACAACGATCAGTCTTCCACGACTGTTGCTACCGGTGAGCGCACGGCCTCGAACGTTGCTAATCAACCAGTGAGCCCGGATACGTCGAACTCATCTGTGGCCTCAGCGCCCGTAAATTCGACTGCAACTCCCAGTACATCTACGCAAAGACCAAGGGCTGTACGCAAGCCACGCGCTGCAGCAGAGGCTACGGGTCACACAGAAACAGCTGCGGCAAACGTGGGTGAGGCACCGATCAAAAAGCCACGCGCGCCGCGCAAGCCTAGAGTCGAGCCACCAACCGCAGCGGCAAGCGATGCAGCTCCCGCTCAAGCTAAACCTGCGACACGCGCTCGCAAGCCAGCCTCTGCAGCCGCACCGCCTTCTACTGATGGTGCTGCTGATGCTCCCGCTAAAAAGCCGCGTGCAGCAGTCGCAAAAAAGGTGGCTAAGAAAGTAGCGACCAAGAGCGCAGTGAAAACAGATTCTGCTCCAAAAGCCGACGTTGCGGCAGCAGACAAGCCCAAAGCCAAACGAGCTCCTCGAGTCGCTAAAGCAAAACCACCAGCCGATTCAGAATGACCCATTAAAAAGGGCTGGCAAATGCCAGCCCTTTTGTAACATCGATTGGTCTTTCGTCGGGCAAGTTAAAGGAGGCCACACTTTGCAGCGGGCCATCCTGACTATCTACCCTTACATGTTCGGATAATTCGGACCACCGCCACCTTCAGGCACCACCCAGGTGATGTTTTGGCTAGGATCTTTGATATCGCACGTTTTGCAATGGATGCAGTTTTGCGAATTGATCTGGAAGCGCGGTACCTCGTCCTCTATCACTACCTCATAAACACCCACCGGGCAATAACGCTGCGCAGGCTCAGCGTAGCGCGGTAAGTTAACCTGAATAGGTATTGAAGGATCAGCTAGCTGCAGGTGAACTGGCTGGTTGTCTTCATGGTTTGTGCTGGACAGAAACACTGACGATGACTTGTCAAAGCTCACTTTGCCATCAGGCCTCGGGTACTTGGGCTGGAAGCTGGTGCTGGCAGGCATCAGACAATCATGGTCTGGTTTTTCATCACGAAAGTTGAACGGAAGCTTTCCACCAAAAAAGTTTTGATCGAGAAAGTTATAGGCTCCACCTAGGTACATGCCGAACTTGTGAAGTACTGGTCCCCAGTTTTTGGATGTCTTGAGCTCATCACCAGCCCAACTGTTCATATAAGCCTCGTCGTACTCGGTGAGCTCTGTGCCCGACAGATCCGCTGCCAACGCCTGGGCGATGGTTTCGGCGGCAACCATGCCTGATTTCATGGCCATATGAGTGCCCTTGAGCTTGGCAAAATTGAGCGTTCCTGCATCGCAACCGATTAACAACGCACCGGGCATGCTCATTTTGGGAAGAGAATTGAGTCCGCCTTTGACGATAGCGCGAGCGCCATAACTGATTCTTTCGCCACCTTCGAGTACGCTCTTTATGGCAGGGTGAGTTTTGAATCGCTGAAACTCATCAAACGTGCTCAAGTGCGGATTGGAGTAGTTAAGATCGATAATGAGGCCAACCACCACCTGATTATTTTCCAGGTGGTACATGAACCCGCCGCCCGTGGTATTTGTCTCTGACAAAGGCCAACCTGCTCCATGCAAGACAACACCTGCCTCGTGTTTTTCAGGGTCGATCTGCCATAGCTCTTTCAACCCGATGCCGTAATGTTGCGGCGATTTTCCTTCATCCAGCTTGAACTGGCTAATAAGTCGTTTTCCAAGATGACCACGGCAGCCTTCGGCAAATACGGTGTACTTGGCGTGCAACTCCATGCCCCTTTCATGTCCATCTTTGGGCTCGCCATTGACGTCCAGCCCCATGTCACCGGTTGCTACGCCTTTGATACTGCCGTCGTCATGGTACAAAATCTCAGAGGCTGCAAAGCCTGGAAAAATTTCCACTCCCAGTGCTTCAGCCTGTTCGCCTAACCAGCGTGTCAGATTGCCAAGGCTTGCGACATAGTTGCCGTGGTTGTGCATGGTTTTAGGCGACAGAAAGCCAGGCATTTTGATGGAGGTTCCAGGGCTTGTAAAAAACAGAATGTCGTCGCGGGTGACAGCCGTATTGAGTGGCGCGTCCTTGTCTTTCCAGTCAGGGAAAAGTTCGTCCAGTGCGCGAGGCTCAATAACAGCACCTGAGAGGATGTGCGCACCTACCTCTGAGCCTTTTTCGAGGACGACAACGCTGATTTCCTGTTCATTCTCTTGAGCAATCTGCATGAGCCTGCAGGCCGTGGACAAGCCTGCAGGGCCAGCGCCGACCACGACAACGTCGAACTCCATCGATTCTCTTTCTTCACTACTCATGACTTGATGTCCTGTAATTTCACAATTGGTGCTAGCTGCAACGGTTCAGTTTCTAAAAGCCTCAGTCATAGATTTTACGCGGTGCCCGGCGCAGTAGCCGATGCCTGTACGTTACGCTCGATCAGGCAGCTCTTATTGTACTCAGGCGACTGATTATTGGCCAAATTTTTCGAGCGCCAGCAAATCGGTTGATTTGCCCGGCGCAGCGCTCCGTACCCGTGCACCGAACTCATCGTGCATTTTGCCTGAGAGCACTTTCATGGCCTTCTCTTCGCCGTGTACCAGCAATGCAGGAGGACGTCCTTCAAAGTGGTCGTACCAATCCATCAGGCCTTGCTGGTCAGCGTGAGCCGACAATCCGCCAATAGTATGAATTTTGGCCCGCACCTTGATCTGATCGCCCCAGATTCGTACCGAGCTTTTACCATCGACCAGTTTGCGTCCCAATCCTCCGGGAGATTGATAGCCAGAAATGATGACATGCGCATCGCTACGCCACAAATTATGCTTCAAATGATGCATTATTCTGCCTCCTGTGCACATGCCACTGCCTGCAATCACGATTGCACCCGATGCCATTTTATTGATTGCCCGGGATTCATCGGCTGTTTGAGAGAATTTCAGATTAGGCATGGACAGCAAGGGGCCGTTCTTTTTATAAAACGCCGCAGCCTCTTCGTCATATAGCGCAATGTGGTTCAGATAGACCTCGCTGGCGCGGATAGCCATGGGGCTGTCCAGAAAAATTTGCCATCGATCCAGATCCCATTCTTTGAAATAGCGTGCCATGGTGTAGAGAATCATCTGGCTGCGGCCTACTGAAAAAGCCGGAATAAGGATATTGCCGCGAACACTGCTCAGTGCGCTGGCAATGTCCTGGACTTCGGTTAGCGTTTCCGACCAGTCGCGATGTAGCCGGTTACCGTAGGTGCTTTCCATCAGCACAAGGTCGGCTTTTTTCAGGTAGCTGAAATCACGTAAAATGGGCGAACCACGATGGCCCAAATCACCGCTGAAGACCACCACGCGCGTGTGATCGCCCTGTACCAGAGTGATCTCCACCATCGATGATCCTATGATGTGTCCGGCATCGAACAATCTGATGCTCACTCCAGGGGCCACGCGTACTGACTCCTCGTAGGGCACAGCTTGCAGCCGGTCCAGAGTCGTTTCAACGTCTCTTTGATCATAAAGAGGCGTCAGAAGTTTTTTGCCAGCGCGCTGGCGTTTTTTGTTGCGGTACTCAACATCACGAGCGTTTAGATAGGCAGAGTCCTTTAGCAGGATGTTGACTAGATCGCAGGTGGCGGCATGCGTGTATATCTTGCCGGTATATCCTTGATCAAGCAGGATAGGCAGACGTCCACAGTGGTCAATATGAGCATGGCTGAGTACCACTGCATCCAGTTCAGCCGGGTTAAACGGGAAGGGGTCGTGATTGCGTAGTTCATCCTTGGATCGACCCTGAATCAGGCCACAGTCAAAAAGCACCTTGACTCCATCAAGTTCAATCAAGTGACATGAGCCAGTCACTTCTTGTGCTGCGCCAAAACTGGTGAGTTTCATCAAATCAATCCATAGGTTATCAGACGCCAGAACGCTGGCCGGGAATAGCGATGTTACGGGGTGTTCACCGTATACTATGCCGGATACCAGCCCGGATATTTCATGAAGTCACCCAATTTTTGCACTCGCCAGTTCGTCAGCGGCGTCTCCTTATTGCCCGTTGGCAACTTGTTGCGTCTCTTATGAACACAAAAAACGCAGCTGATGCGCGCGGCGGCTCAGGCGCTCCGCTACGCTCATTCGATAAAGACATTGAATTCTACGCAACATGTGGCACCGGTCTGGATGCTCTACTGGCTGACGAATTCAAAACGTTAGGATTTTCTCGTGTGCAAAGCGCAGGCGCCGGTGTGCGCTTCACGGGGACGCTGGTTGACGGTTACAGAGCCTGTCTCTGGTCACGACTTGCCAACCGCGTTTTGCTGCCCATTCATCGCGGCCCGGCATCGAGTCCCGAAGCGTTGTATGAGCTGATTCAGGAGGTCGACTGGTCAGAGCATATGGATGTTGATGGTTCGTTGGCTGTGGATTTTTTCACTGCTAATTCGGAGATTACTCATTCGCAATACGGAGCTCTGAAAGTCAAAGATGCGGTGGTTGATCAGTTTCGAGTTAATCAGGGCAGACGCCCGGATGTTGATCGGGACACGCCCGATGTGCGCATCAACGTCTATCTGTTTCGCAATCAGGCCAGAGTGGCTATCGATCTGTCGGGTACCAGCCTACATCGCCGTGGATACCGGGGTTCAGGCGGACTAGCACCGCTCAAAGAGAATCTGGCAGCGGCTATATTGCTGGCGAGTGGTTGGCCGGAGGCGCTAGAAAATGGGGAAGCCCTGTTCGATCCTCTTTGCGGGTCGGGCACCTTGCTAATAGAGGCGGGCATGATCGCAACCAGCACAGCGCCAGGTCTTCTGCGAAGCTACTTTGGGTTTCAAGGGTGGAAACATCACGATGCGGCAGCTTGGCAGACGCTGCTGAGTGAGGCAAAGGAGCGCATTCACCCCTCCACTGTGCTTATCGGCGGGGCGGATCAGAATCCGGAAGCCATTGATAGTTGTCGTCAGAATATTGCCTCGGCAGGTCTTGAGCAGGCAATTGATGTCGTTTGCCAGCCCTTCGCCAGTGCACCGCCCGGACAACTGGGCGAGCTGCAAACAGGTTGCGTTGTGACCAACCCGCCATATGGTGAGCGGCTTGCCGCTGATGCCCGCTTTTATGCGGATATGGGCGCCGAGCTGAGCCGCTTTTACGGAGGCTGGTCTTGTTCTTTGTTTACGGCTGTTAGTGCGCCCTATCAGCGTGCTCGATTGCCACTGTCCACGCTCCTTAAAACCCGTAACGGCGGTATTGATTGTGTTTTGCTGCAAGGGCAGATACCCAGATCGTCGCGCTCGTCGGTGTCGCGGCAAAGCGTGCCACACTTGCAGTCAGATGCTTCGGGAACAGCTGATGCCGCAACTGACAGCGATGCTTCCACACAGAGCTTTGATCCTTATGCCAAGGCAATAGAACGTAATTCTGAACATGTCGAAGACGCCGGGCATTCAAGCATTGATGCATACACTGATGACGATGAGCATCCGCAAGCATCGCTGTATCGCGCGAAGCAGGCCGCTGACACTGTGCCTGTCGATGACAATCACGGTCTGGTCGATCCAACACCCTTTGTAAATCGTGTAAAGAAGAACCGCAAAGGCTTGAAAGGCTGGCTGAAGCAAAATCAGATCAAGGCCTATCGTGTCTACGATTCAGATTTGCCCGAATTTGCTGTAGCTATCGATCTTTACGATAGTGACAATTTATTCTGTGTGGTGCAGGAATATCAGGCACCGGCAACGGTAAACGTTGCTATGGCACAGGCACGATTGCAGGCCGTGATGGATGCGTTGCCAGAGGCATTGGCAATACCTGCAGAGAACATCAACCTGAAAGTTCGGCAGATAAAATCAGGTACTGAACAGTACGAAAAGATGGCGGCCAATCGCTCAACGGTGATTGATGTGGAAGAGGGTGGTGCGCAACTTGAAGTCAACCTGACGGATTATCTGGATACAGGACTTTTTCTTGATCATCGCCCCGTCAGGCGTTATATCCAGCAAAACGCTGCAGACAAACGGTTTCTGAATCTGTTTTCCTACACCGCTTCTGCAACGGTTGCTGCGGTGTGCGGTGGAGCCGCCAGTAGTGTGTCGGTTGATTCTTCGAATCGCTACAGCCAATGGGCCAAGCGCAATCTTGATAATAATGGCGCAGCAGCACAGGTACATGAGGTGGTGCGTCAAGACGTATTTACCTGGCTTGAGGGAGCGACGCCTGGGATTACCGATGATCACCGATTCGACCTTGTCCTACTGGACCCTCCCACGTTTTCCAATTCAACCGATATTGAACAAGACTGGAATGTGCAGCGTGATCACGTGGCTGCAGTGGATGCGTGTCTGGCTGTGATGGCACCCGGTAGTTTGCTGATATTTTCCAACAATTACCGGCGTTTCAAGCTTGATGAGGCATTGTTGGCGGATACAAAACGAGGCATTCGCGTAGAAGACCGAAGCCGGTGGTCAATCGATAGGGATTATCACCGTAACCAGCGTATACATCAGTGCTGGTTTATCTTTAAAGATTGATGTTAAAAACAATTCTGATCTATCACTTTTTGAGTCTGTTTCGAGGGATTTTGTAGTGGCTGAATTTTTTCTGGAATACGGTATGTTCTTTCTCAAGACGTTGACCTTCGTGGTTGCAGTAGCGTTGATACTTATGGCTGTTGTTGCAGCGGCTTCCCGCTCACGTGGAGCTGGTGGGTCAAGCTCTGAAGGGCATATTGAAATCAAGAAGTACAATGAACGCCTGGAAGATCTGCAAGACGCGCTGTCGTACTCACTGCTCGATCCTGCTCAACAAAAAGAAGCTGACAAAGAAAAGAAGGCTGAAGATAAAGCCACCAAAAAAGCCGAAAAGGCTGCCGCAAAAATCGCGAAAAAACAGCGTGGTAGCGGCGAAACAGTGGTCCCGATTGAAACCAAACCGCGATTGTATGTCATGGACTTCGACGGTGATATCCGCGCTAGCGAGGTGGAGAAGCTGCGCCGCGAAATAACGGCCGTCCTCACCACAGCTACTGTCGAGGATGAAATTGTTGTGCGTTTGGAAAGTGGAGGTGGCATGGTTACTTCATACGGTCTGGCAGCCTCTCAGCTAGATCGAATCCGCGACAAGAAAATACCACTCACCATTTGCGTTGACAAGGTTGCCGCCAGTGGTGGATACATGATGGCGTGTGTAGCCGACAAGCTGATCGCCGCGCCTTTCGCAGTATTGGGCTCCATTGGTGTGGTTGCACAAATTCCCAATGTCCATCGATTACTGAAAGATCTGAAAATTGATTTCGAAATGCTCACCGCCGGCAAGTACAAACGTACCTTGACCGTATTCGGGGAAAACACCGATGAGGGGCGTGAAAAATTCATAGAAGATATCGAACGCATTCATGCACAATTCAAGGCCTATGTCAGCGAGCGTCGCCCACAACTCGATATAGAGGCTGTGGCTACCGGCGAGATCTGGTCTGGACAGGACACTCTGGACTTGCACTTGGCTGATGCACTATCCACCAGTGATCAATACCTGATCGATGCCTGTGACGAGCGGGAAGTGCTGATATTGACTTACAAAGAGAAGAAATCACTGAAAGATCGATTTTCTCTGGGTGCTCAGAGCATTATTGACGGGGTGTTGATGAAGTGGCTCGATCGTTTGGTGAAGAGCCGATATTCGATTGGGTAATTGGCTAGCCCTGCAAATAGTCGATTGATCGGATTTTGGCGATTCTAAAGGGTAAAAAGTGTGGTGAAATTCCCGTTTCATCGAGAATTACGAGCAATTTCGACAAACGTGAAGGAGGTTCGTTACACTGTCAGGCAGCCTATGCTATCCACGGGAAGCGCACGCCCTTCAACTGGGTAGGTGATTTCCCGAATGGCTTGGGCTAGAGCAACGGTTTGTACACTGACAAAGGTCGTACTTTTTGTACTTCGACAGAGTCCGTGCTAGTGGGTTGCTTCAAACACATTTTTTATCCGAAACAACTCTTCAAAAGCACTGGATGCAACGATGATCTCTAAACACCAGCGTGTGCCAGCGGCGCTAACTTGCGTCGCTTTGGCCGTTTATTGCACAACTGCCGCAGCAGCACCACCCTCAGTCCCGGGTGCGCCTAGCGGCACTATCGCTAACCAGCAAATCACTCTGGACTGGGCACCCTCCGTCGATGACAACGAGGTGAGCGGATATAACGTTTATCTTAACGGTGCCTATCTAAAAACAGTTTTCGAGGCACGCTATACGGGTGAGCTGGACACAAGCACTGAAAACAGCTTTTACGTCACAGCGTTTGATGCGCCAACTGAAGGGCAAGATCGTGCCTATTCGGCAAGATCTCCTGAGGTTGTTTTTGACAGGGTCACAGCGCCTGAGCCTTCGGATCCGGCCACTGGTGTTGATACCACTCAGCCGTCAATACCCGACGGGCTGACGCTAGTAAGTGCATCGAGCAGTTCAGTGAGCTTTAGCTGGAACCCCTCAACTGACAACGTGGGTGTTCTTGGTTACAACGTTTACCGACATGAAGACTATGTGGCTACGGTGTTCACCACAAACTTTACCGACAGTAGCCCACTAACAAACGCCGTTAATATTTATTCTGTGGTGGCTTTTGATGAGGCCAGAAACTATTCGCCAACATCGAGCTCCTTGACTATCACAGTAGCGGGCGAGTCTCCATTGAACCCGGATCCGCCGACACCCACTGTGCCGCCGGTAACACCAGAGCCGGAACCTCAGCCGGAACCAGAGCCAGAGCCGGAACCAGAGCCGGAACCAGAGCCACCACTTGCTGATCGTTCTACCCCGACAGTACCGGATGGTGTCGTGGTGCTCGAAGCTTCGTCAGAGCGCGTTCTGATAGGTTGGAATGCAGCGACCGACAACGTGGGCGTCGATGGCTACAATGTCTACCGAGACGGTCAGTATTTGACCACAGTGCAAGATACCCGCCTTGTGGACCTCGAACCTGCTTCGGGTGAATCTGTGACCTACGCCGTGGCCTCATTTGATGTTGCGCGTAACTTCAGCCCACTCTCTGACGCGGTTGAGTTGAACAACGCCGCGCCGCAACCGGAAATTCCTCCTAATGATGATCCGGGCCCACAGCCAGAGATCCCTGTCGATGATGATCCGAGCCCACAGCCAGAGAGCCCTGTCGATGATGATCCTGCGCCCCAGCCTACCGTTCCGGGTGAGATGGTGCCCGAGCTAGATCCCTCAAACCGTTTCCCCAGTCCCGACCCGAATGACCCTTTTGGCTCTTTGCTAGAAGTTGACAACGAGATTCCCGTTCAAGGCGGCGCACCCACAACGCCAAAGAATCTGCGTATCGATCTTGTGTCAAACGATTGGGCCGAGTTTAGCTGGGCGCCTGCGAATGATGACGAAGGTGTAGTTGCTTACACGATCTATCGCAGCGATGGCGTGACGTACACGGTCTCACCTGATCAGACAGACCCTAACGGTGGTTCTCAGGCAGAAATTGATAAGTACTGGAGCACCACATCGTTTATCGATTGCAACTTCACACGCTTTGATACGCGCGTACACAATTGCCGAGCCAATCAACCAACTGCCGGTGAAACCTACATTTATCAGGTCTCTGCAACTGATGCGCAAGGACAGGAATCCCCACAGTCAGCACCCCTAAGCATTACCTACCATTTGCTTGAAAATGCACCGGTGCCCATCTTTGATGATTTTTTCAAGATGCCGGAGGATCGTTTTGCACAGAACTCTGATCTGTCTGAACCCAGATTCTTCCTTGATGAATTCGATATGGTTTTCAATGATGAGTTCGATGGTGTGGCCATCGATCCCACCAAATGGCAGACAGAGCTCACGTGGCAGGATACGATCATCATCAATGGCGAGCAGCAGTACTTTGTTCGTACCCAGAACGATCCTGAATTTGGCTACGATCCCTTCTCGTTCGACGGGGATGTGATGACCATCAGTGCCATACCCACACCTGCTGAGTTGCAAGAGAACTTGCCGCCGGTGTGTGATGTAGAGGATCCAACCGGTAACGAGCGTTGCCTGTTTCTCTCAGGTGCCTTGTCCAGTCATGATCGCTTTGGCTTTCTTTATGGCTATGTGGAAGGACGCATGAAAGTGGGCGGCACCCCCGGCATGTTGTCTAGCTTCTATCTTTTTCATCGGTTCAGAGGTGAAGGCGTTAATTTGCATGCGCCGGAGATTGATATCGTCGAATATCTGGGCGAAAACCCCTTTGGTCCTGAAGATGCTTTCCAGACCTATCACTTTGACGATGTGAATTCAGGTCTGACTCGATCTGCTCCCACCATGTCTTTCGCCAACCCTGATGGTGAGTTATACAGCGATGATTACCATACCTTTGGTGTGCTCTGGGAGCCGCAACTGGTTATCTGGTACATCGACGGTAAAGAGGTCAAACGCCTGACAGGCCCGATGGTGTCAAGACAGCCGATGAATATAGTGAACTACCTTGTGGCTGGTAGTGCCTGGGCTCCGACTCCGGATCTTTCAAACCCTGACATTTACCCGTTGGAGTTGGATGTGGACTACATCCGAGTGTACCAACGCGAAGCTTATCAGGGCACCGCAACCTTCGGTCAGTAGTGCTTGAGACGCTAGTGCTGATGGCCTTTGTTGGCTGTCAGTGCTAGCGGTTAGCGCTTTACAAATTATTAGCCCATTCTCGCAATATAAATTTTTGAATCTTGCCCGTCGATGTTTTGGGTAAATCGCGAAAAACTATAGTTTTAGGGCATTTGAAATGCGCCAGTTTTTCGCGACACCAACTGATCAGTTCTTGTTCAGTTGCGCTACGCCCCTTCTTTAGTGCAACAAAGGCGCACGGCGTCTCTCCCCATTTGTCATCCGGTCGAGCAGCTACTGCCGCCTCTAACACTGCAGGATGAGCGTAGAGAGCATCTTCGATTTCGATGGATGAGATATTCTCACCGCCTGAAATAATGATGTCCTTGGATCTGTCCAGAATACGCAAATAGCCGTCTGGATCAATGATCGCCAGGTCACCGCTATGAAACCAGCCTCCGCGAAAAGCTTCACTATTAGCCTCGGGGTTTTGAAAATATCCACGCATCACGATATTGCCGCGAAACATAACTTCACCAATCGTTTTTCCATCACGTGCTACAGGTTCAAGGGTGTCTGGATCCAGTACATCAAGCTCGTCCAGCATCTGATAGCGCACTCCCTGGCGAGACTTCAATCGTGCCCGTTCATCCTCAGCCAAGTCATCCCATTCGCTTTGCCACACGCACATCACGGCAGGACCGTAGGTTTCTGTCAGACCATAGGTGTGGGTGATATGAAAGCCGAGTGATTCTATACTGGACAGCACTTTTGGCGGAGGTGGTGCCGCAGCTGTCATGATCTCTACCGTATGCTTTAGAGGTCTGATGTGCTCCTCATCGGCATTGATCAGAAAGTTCAGAATAATAGGCGCACCGCAAAAATGGGTAACACCGTGCCGATCGATCTTTTCGTAGATACTCTTGGCGTTGATGGCTCGTAAGCACACACTGGTGCCACCGTTAATCGCTAAAGCCCACGGATAGCACCAGCCGTTACAGTGAAACATAGGTAGCGTCCACAAATAGACAGGGTAGGCACCCATGTTCCATCCGGTAAGGTTGGACATGGCCGCTAGGGCGGCGCCGCGATGATGGTAAACCACACCTTTTGGTTTGCCCGTTGTGCCAGACGTGTAGTTTAATGAAATGGATTGCCACTCATCGGCAGGCATCGCCCATCGCCATTGCGCATCAATAGCAGGCAGTTCGGTACTGCTGAATTCTGGATCAACAAATGATTCGTATTCGGCTGATACGATAAGCTCACCGTCGGCCTCATCATCATCGATGGCGATCAGTTTTGGCGGATTGGCAAGCCCTAAAAGCGCTTCGCACACTACTGTTGTTGATTCTTTATCGACCAGCAGCACGCGCGCACCACTGTGTTCGATGATGTCGCGGACGGTGGCAGGCTCCAGGCGCGTGTTTATTGCGTTGAGAATAGCGCCACACATCGGTACGCTGTAATGCAATTCAAACAACGCTGGGATATTGGGGGCGATCACCGATACCACATCGCCTTTTTCTACTCCCATGGCATGCAGCCGACCAGCCGCTACCTGACAACGTTGATAGACCTGGCGCCAGCTTAATTGCCGATCACCATGAATAACAGCCGTTCGTTGTGGGTAAACATCGTTAGCGCGTTTGAGATAACTTAACGGCGTCAGCGGTGTGTAATTCGCCACCGATGCCGGTAACTCCACCTCACCGTCTCCCGGTTGGTGCGATGTTGGCACTGTAGGGTGATAATTACTCATGGATTAAACTCCTCGTCGCTGACACTACATTTTCCAGTGTAGATAACCCTAGTGAAGACATGAACAAACACAATGCGCTTGATAATAACCTGCCGCTGTCCGGGATACGAGTCCTGGAGATGGGGCAACTTATTGCTGGACCGTTTGCGGGACAATTGTTAGCGGCCTATGGCGCTGATGTTGTGAAGATAGAGCCTCCGGGGCGAGGTGATCCGTTGCGTAGCTGGCGAGCGCTGGACGCCGAAGGCACTTCGTACTGGTGGCGCAGTATTGCCAGAAACAAGAAATCGCTGACACTGGATCTGTCTAAACCTGCTGGCTGCGATATCGCCAGAGATCTGATCATGCAAAGCGATGTGGTGCTTGAGAATTTTCGCCCAGGGCGCATGGAGACCTGGGGTCTCGGTCCTGAAGTGTTTGCAACGTCACACCCTCAACTCATCTATACACGCGTCTCAGGCTACGGGCAGGACGGTCCATACGCTAGTAAACCTGGTTTTGCTTCTGCTTGTGAAGCTGTGGCGGGACTCCGCTACCTGAATGGCCACCCTGGCGAGAAACCGGTTCGCATGAATCTGAGTCTGGGTGATTCCATTGCGGGTATGCACGCTGCCATGGGCGTATTGTTAGCGCTGGTGGCACGTATGCGCCCCGGTGGCACAGGCCAAAGTGTGGATGTCTCGATCATGGAGTCGGTGTTTAACATGATGGAGGGAGTGTTACCTGAATTTGCAGGCGGTGGGGTGGTCAGAGAGCCGTCAGGTTCAACAGTAACCGGTATCGTACCCACCAACACCTACCGTTGTAGCGATGGTCGTTTCATCGTGATTGGGGGAAATGGAGATTCCATATTCCAGCGATTGATGCGTGCTATCGGACAACCGGATATGGCATCGGACTTCCGTCTGGCTGATAATCGTGGGCGTGTAGAGCACGAACCAATGATTGATGAGGTACTGGCCGCATGGAGTGAATCGGTATGCTCAGTCGAGGCATTGAGGGTGCTCGACGATGCTGACGTACCTGCTGGACCTGTGAACTCGATTGCAGACATCGTTAATGATGAGCAATTCAAGGCACGCGGCGTCTTTGAGCAAGTAGAGGTTGGGGGTGAGATGCGAACAGTGTCTGCTGTGCATCCAAAATTATCTGCCAGTGCCACACGTAACGATTGGGCAGGCCCTGAGTTGGGGGCTCACACGGTCGAGGTGCTACGCGATTGGCTGAATGCTGATGAGGCGCAGATCGCTTTGTGGCAAGAGCAGAAGCTGGTGTGAGTTCATAACCCCCTCGATGCTGGGAGCGTGCCTGCAGTTTAGAGTACCTGTCAGGTCAAGTTGTTAGTGCCTGCGTCGATACGAGTCATGAGACCTTGGTTAGAGAAGTAGACGTTGAAAAGTTCGCCCACTATGAGGGTGTTGATGGCAGCAGGTTTGTATCTGTTGCTGATGTGGGGTTACATGATCCTGCAAAGTCCTCAGTTATACGCCGTGTATGCGGCATTGATCATGAGCATATCCCTCTTGTTCTGGGTGAACGAGGCGCGTGTGGCTGCAGAATTTACCTACGCGGTTCATCCAGCAGAGCATTTGCGCCAAGATACACCTTCGGCCTCTGACGTTTACGAGCCGACGCTAGATGCCTCCATCGTACGACTGGATGCATTGAAATCCGAACTAACGCAACAGTACGCCCAGTTTGGCAAAGACCAGTCTTCCTCAAACATCAAGGGCTTGGGGAAGTGGCATCCGGATGATGGTAAACCGGGGCGCAGTCGATGAACGTGTACATCCTGGCGAAAATTGCCTGATGAGCGACTCATCTTCACAATTGACTCGCATGCTAGTACCCAGCTGCATGCGGGATCGTCCCGTGGTATTGCATGTCGATGACGATGTTGCCAGTTTGAAAGTGGCCGAAAGAGCATTGCAAAATGCAGGCTTTGATGTGCTTCATGCAGAGAACGGTATCGAGGCTATTGATAGTTTTAAGCAGCACGAGCCTGACTTGATCATCATGGACGCTGTCATGCCTGTGATGGATGGCTTTGACGCAATAGAAGGGGTGCGTTCTTTACCCGGTGGTGAATATGTGCCGATTCTGATGATTACAGGTCTTGATGATCTGGAATCAATTAACCGAGCCTACGATCTGGGCGCCACTGACTTTCTCACCAAGCCCGTCAACTTTCATATATTGCCTAATCGGGTGCAATACATGCTGCGTTCAAAGCGCAGAGATGATGCCTTGCGTTTCAGTCAGGCAAAACTTGACAACGCACAACGCATTGCAAAACTTGGAAACTGGGAGTGGAATCTCACTACCCATCACATGAGCGGCTCACGTGGTTTTGCTTGCATTCTAGGGTTATCTGACGATCAACCGATAACTCGGTGGTTGGACATGATATGTCACATCGAAGAGGGTGACCGGCATAACGTGAGATTGCTTGCTGACGAAGCGGTGGAGCAACGCATTGCGTTCAACAGTGAATTTTCTGTTCGGTCAGGTGTGGACAACTCGCTGCGCAGAATCCGTCTTGAAGCTGAGCCCCACTATAACGAACAGGGTGAATGCACTCAAATGCTGGGCACCATTCAGGACATTACTGAACGGATCGATGCTCAAAAACAAATACATAATCTTGCCTACTATGATCTGATCACCGGACTACCCAATCGTGCGCAGCTTCAAGAGCAATTGCACTACACATTGCAACTTGCGTCGCGCAATAAAACAAAGTTTGCGCTGTTGTTTCTTGATCTGGATCATTTCAAACAAGTGAATGACACCTTGGGTCATGATGCTGGAGATGATCTGCTAAAGCAGGTGGCAATACGCCTGACACGTGTAGTGCGAGAGTCTGATGTAGTGAGTGTGCGTCTGGATGAGCCGGGTTCTCAGTACACAGTAGCGAGGCTGGGCGGCGATGAATTTGTGGTGTTGCTGGGGCAGGTAGCCAGAGCAGAAGATGCTGCAAGAGTTGCTGAACGTATTGCACAAACGGTGAGTGAGCCGTACATTCTTGGCGAGCACAGCGTAGAGGTAACTACCACGATTGGCATTAGTGTCTATCCAGCCGATGGTGAAAATAGTGATGAGCTTATGAAAAGCGCAGACATCGCCATGTATCACGCAAAAGAATCTGGCAGGAATGGCTATCAATTTTACTCGCGCGACATCCATGAACAAGCACTTGCACGATTCTCTATGGAGGGTGAATTAAAAGCTGCAATTGAAAATGAAGACCTCACCATTGTTTACCAGCCCAAAATCTGTTTTACCACCGGGCAGGTTACTGGCGTGGAAGCGCTTGTCAGATGGCAGCATCCGGAAAATGGCGAAATCAGCCCAGCAGATTTCATTCCATTAGCAGAAGAGACAGGGCTGATTTTGCCGTTGGGCCGCTGGGTCATGAGAATGGCAGCCAAACAGATGCAGGATTGGATAGATGAGGGTCTGAAGCCTTTGAATATTGCCGTAAACTGTTCTGCTGTTCAGTTTACACGCAGTAACATGATCGAAGATATCAATGAAGCGTTAAGCTTCAGCGGGCTGAACCCAAGCTATCTTGAGGTTGAAATTACTGAGCATCTGTTACTTAAAGATGTTGATGTCGGCATAACGACATTGCGTAACCTGAAGGCATTGGGAGTTCAGGTTGCCATCGATGATTTCGGGACAGGTTTTTCATCGCTCAGTTATCTGAAACGCCTGCCAGTGGACAAGCTTAAGATAGACAAGAGTTTTGTTGATGAGCTGTACACAGACTCCGGCGACGTCGCCATTGTGTCTGCAATAATTACCCTTAGTCATAACCTGAATCTGACGGTGGTCGCAGAAGGTGTTGAAACAGCGCAGCAGTTCGAAATACTGCAACACTTGGATTGTAATGAGGGTCAGGGATATCTGTTTAGCGCACCGTTGGAAGGCGTTGAATTTATCGAGTGGCTTACAGGCTTCCACGATATGAAATACAAGCGAGTAGCGCAATTTTAGAGTGTTCCGACCTGCTTACTGGTCGGTCCATTGTGGCGCTCGTTTGTCAAAGAAAGCATCAATTCCTTCGCTCACATCATCTGCCAACATGTTGCACGCCATAGTAGTGCCTGCAAGTTCGTAGGCTTCGTTCAATGGCATGTTGATTTGCTGATAAAACAACGTTTTCCCAGTGGATACTGCAACACGTGATTTCGCGCAAATTTTCTCGCACAATACAAGCACGGCATCATCGAGAAGCTCAGGCGCTACGCTCTCATTTATCAGGCCCCAATCAACAGCGGTAGGCGCATCGATGAAGTCGCCGGTCATCAGCATTTGGAAAGCGCGTTTACGCGATACGTTACGTGATAGCGCAACCGAAGGTGTACTGCAGAATAACCCCAGATTGATTCCTGATACGCCGAAAGTGCAATGCTCTGCTGCAATGGCCAAGTCGCAATTGGCAACCAGCTGACAGCCGGCGGCCGCAGCGATTCCGTGCACTTTGGCGATCACAGGCATGGGCAGGTTTACCAGCGATTGCATAAAGGCGCTGCATTTTTGGAACAAAGCGCGTTGCC
Organism: Granulosicoccus sp.; assembly: GCA_023301795.1. Classification (GTDB taxonomy): domain Bacteria; phylum Pseudomonadota; class Gammaproteobacteria; order Granulosicoccales; family Granulosicoccaceae; genus Granulosicoccus. Next base: position 19,632 of record JALZVU010000303.1, on the reverse strand, counting down.
AGGCTTCATCAATGTGTGAGCGCATCTCCTTGAGATCGTGGCCTGCACAGAATGCCTTGCCGTTCGAGGCTATAACCACGACTTTGACTGATTCATCAATGCGCTCTACAGCGTCTCGAAGTGCGTCTAGCATAGCGTCGCTTAACGCATTGAACTGCTCAGGACGATTGAGAGTAAGTGTCAACACGCCCTCGTCGTTAAGTTCGCTCAGTAGAATTGGAGCCTGTTGTGTCATGGTTGCAACCTTTGTGTTCATGGTCTGTTGCGGGTCCTGTCGCCGTGACAGTGCCTTTTGATTGGCCTATGTTGCCACTTGAGCCGTGTTGGCGCCAGTTTCAGCTTGAGCAGTGTTAGCCTCTACGTCGTCGAATACTGAAAACCTGCACGCCATGAATTCAACACCCTTGCCGCCAAATTCGCCGCCAAATTCGTCGCCAGACTTGCAGCCTGATTCGCCGCCTGAGGTTGATAGCGATCAGCCCCGGTTGTTGCTTGACGCGGATGGGTTCAGGCAAATACTCGATGAACGCCTACCATTCGCACAGCTTATGGGGTTGGCCGTGGATGCTTTCGAGCCTGATCACGTGCTGCTGCGTTCGATCTACGATGAACGCTTCCTGCGTCCCGGGGGAACGGTGGCAGGGCCGATCATGATGGGCCTGGCAGACGCTGCCGTATACGCGTTGGTGCTGTCCCGCATTGGCCCGGTGGAGTTGGCGGTGACTACTCAGCTTTCAATTAATTTTCTGCGTAAACCCGCCCCGGGTGACGTTCTAGCGCGAGCCAGTATGCTCAAATTAGGCAAGCGACTGGCGGTGGGGGAGGCGGTACTCTACAGCGAGGCTACTGGGCTTTCCCAGCCGGTTGCTCACGCGACAGCGACGTACTCGATACCTCCGCCGGACTATCGCTAGGGGCCTGTCCAAGAATGGACTGCCGATCGAGGCAGGCAGAAAGCACGGACAATTTCTGATCATCATCCAGCCTGCTCCACCGCGTGATCTCGTCAATCGAGCGCAGGCAGCCCCCGCACAGTTGTGAGGATTCGTCGATTTTACAAATACCGCGGCAGGGCGATGCGATGTCAAGTTTCATGCGGCAGTGTACGAAGGTGGGAGGATATGGATCTGCCGCCAGTATAGTCCGAGTTTGCAAGGGGCTTGCAGTCTCCAGAATCCCTTGTCGCTGCTACACTGGGGCAAGGCTTAGCTACTGGCGCAATTATGCAGGTTTTCAATTTTGGTTCGGTAAACATCGACATCGTTTATCGCGTGCCACACCTTGTGGCTGCGGGCGAAACCTTGTCCAGTACCTCTATGAACACGGTGCTCGGCGGTAAAGGCGCCAATCAGTCAGTGGCGTTGGCCAGAGCGGGCTGCAATGTCAGACACGTAGGCAAATTAAGCCGCAAGGATAGTTGGGCGCGTGAGCAGCTCGCACAAGCGGGTGTGGATGTGTCGGCGGTCACCCTGATCGATGACGCCAGCGGCCATGCCATTATTCAGGTCGATGATGCCGGCGAAAACTCGATTATCTTACACGGCGGCGCCAATCAGACATTCACGGGAGATGAGCTTGCGAAAGAGCTGGCTCAGGCGTCAGTAGGTGATTGGTTGTTGATGCAAAATGAATGTAACGGGTTGAACGAGGCCTTTTCACTGGCGCAAAGCCATCAGCTGCGCATAGTCTTTAATCCAGCGCCAATGACAAAAGACATGATGAATCTGCCATTGGAACGTTGTGAAGTGATCATTGTCAATGAAACAGAGGCTGCCAGTCTGGCAGGCGTAGACGATCTGAATGCGGCGCTTGTCGTACTCGGAAAACGTTACCCTGACACTCGCCTGGTGCTGACGCTGGGCTCAAAGGGTGCTCTCATGTACAAAGACGGGCGGCAGGTAAAAGCAGAAGCTTTCAGCGTTACAGCTGTTGATACAACCGGTGCTGGAGATACATTTGTGGGCTATTATCTGGCGGCGCTCATGCAGGGCCATGATGACGAAAAATCCCTTGGGCAAGCGTGTGCAGCTGCGGCATTGTCTGTGACAAAGCAAGGCGCCACCCCCAGTATCCCGGCTGCCGCAGAGGTTGCGGCGTTTTTTAAAACGGGTCAGAAGCCTGTGCGGTAAAAATAATCACTCTCGTCCGATTATTTCTACCGAGCGGGCTCCTCGCACAGCTATTTTGCCTCTACACTGACGACTTAAGGCACCGATTTATACTTTATGCGCAAGATCATTCTGGACACTGACCCTGGCTGTGACGATGCGATGGCTATCGCCTATGCATTTTGTCATCCTCAGATCGAGCTGCTGGCACTTACTACCGTCTTTGGAAACATTAACGTCGGTTACTCGACCCGTAACGCGCAGTTTATTCTCGAGACACTAGGCGCAACTAAGGTTGCTGTTGCCAAAGGAGCGGCCGTGCCGAGTGTTCAGACACCCTTGCCGCCTGCAGATTTTGTCCATGGTGCCGACGGCATCGGCAACGTTTATCCGGGTAGTACACCCGACAAGCCTGCTGAGGTCACGATCAATCTAAACCCTGATGCTCGACACGCGGTTGTGGAAGAGCTCGATGCAGCAGACTTCATTATCGCTTCCGCACGGGCAAACCCTGGTGAAATTACGCTGGTGGCTGTAGGTCCACTGACAAATATTGCCGAGGCCTACAGGCGCGAGCCCCAGTTACCGACCCTGGTGGCAGGTCTTGTCATCATGGGCGGCACAGTTGACGAGCCAGGTAATGTCACACCGCTGGCCGAGGCCAATTTTTTCAATGATCCGCATGCAGCAGATAGCCTGATGGCTGGGGACTGGCCAATGACATTGATTGGTCTGGACGTAACTCACAAGATAATGCTGGGTGACAGTGCGCTGAAAAGAATGGACAACAATGCTGGCCAGACGGGATCATTGCTCTGGGAGTCCAGCCGGTTCTACGTTGATTTTTACATGACCAAAAGCGTGGTGGACAATCCGCCAGAACGTCAATGTGCCATGCACGATGCAGCGGCAATTGCCTATGTGCTTATTCCTGATGCTTTTGAGGTGCAAAGTGGTCCGGCGCGAGTTATTCCTGATGGTATGGCATCAGGCCAGCTTGCAATTGATCGTAAGGGGTATGATTACGGCACACTGCACTGGCAAGATCGACCAGCCACGCATGCATGCATGGCAGTCGATTCAGAACGCGTGCGCGAACATTTTCTTCAGACGATTATTGAGCATCACATTCGCTAATTCGGATTACCAGCTCAAACGAAATAACAACAGGACGGGCGTGAACACAAGATTTCTTTCAGTAATGGGTCTCATCGCTGTGTCAGGGGTCACTCTGAGCGGCTGCGACTGGGTCGATTCCACGGGTAGCCAAAGTGTCCCGGTTAGCGCCACTGACGTTTTCCTGGGCGATACGCCGGTGGGTGATGCCATCATCATTGATGAGAGCACCAGCGCGCGTATTACCACCACGCGTGAGAGTAGTCCGGGGCGTGAGCAGGTGTTTTTATGGTCAGACGAGCCGTTGGAGCAAGGCAATCTGGAGGTTTGTGCCGAGCAAGACGGCTTCAACCCTGAATTTGCTGCCAGCACCTTGCTAGAAGCCTGTACCGTGGCTGCCGATTGCCAGTTGGACTTTGACCGATCTGTTGAAGAGGCTGGTTCAAATATTCAGCAATTCACATTGGATGTGCCCATGCTGCAGGCATCCGTTGGCCTACTCTATGAGCTTAGTGTGGAGGACGCAGATGGTATATCCAACGTCACAGAGTATAGTTTTTGTCTCATTGCGATAAATGAAGCGCCAGTGGCAAACGATGACACATTCGTTGTGACTGAAGGTGCCGTGCTTAACGTTACCCCGCAAACTATTAACTTGTTGAGTAACGACGTCGATGACGTGGATGTCAGTAATACTGAATTTGTTATCTCGCCCGAAGCCGTCGTTGAGCCTGAATTTGCCTCGTTTTTTGAGCTGAGCAATGATGGCAGCTTCACCTACCGGTCCAATCTGGCCAATCTGAGCGAAGACAGAACAGACACATTTCAATATGAACTGAGCGACGGGGTCTTCGCCTCTACTGGCACGGCAACCATTCGTGTTGTAGCTACCAATCAGGAGCCACAGCAGTTATCAGCCATTCCGGTTATCGAGGCTACCGAAAACCTAGCGTTAACTGAGGATTTATCAGAGCTTTTCCTGGATCCAGAAGGCGGAACCCTTGATTTTGCGCTGGCGACGAACACCCCGTTGGCACTGGGAAGCGGTCTAGAACTCAGTTCTGCTGGTGTCCTGTCGGGCACGCCCACGGCAGCTGACGTGGGCAGTTATTCACTTACGATGATTGTCAGTGACGGTGGGCGCCAGATTTCAACGGAAATCGTGCTGGAAATCGCTGCTGCTCCTGTGGTTTTGCTCAATAGCGCACCCGTGTTCGTCACAGGTACCGTTTTTAGTCAAACCGTGAGAATTGGCACCAGCATTCAACCAGTGGAAGCAATTTTTACCGATGCTGATGGCGATTTTTTGAGATACCGAATAGCAGGCAGTGGCATATTGCCTTTCGGGGTCTCTCTGAATGCCGCCACCGGTACGCTCTCGGGCACACCACAGGTGACGGGTGCTTACAGTGGGCTGCAGATCTTGGCAATAGATTCTTCGAACGCAACGGGATTATCCACACCGTTTACTCTTAATGTACTGAGTAGCCGATGAGTTCCAAAGATCATCGGTATTTGTTTATCAAGCATTCGCCCAACTGGAATGTGGATCGTTGTACCCGCTGGATGCATGCTCACGGCAAGACAGTGGATTGGTGCTATCCGGTAGACGAGGACCCTTTTCCAGACCCTGATGCCTACGCAGGCATCGTTGTTTTTGGTGGCGCAAACAGCGCAAACGACTGCGGCGAACATGACTGGGTACGTCGCGAACTGCATTTTGTTGAGGAATGTCTGGCAAAGGATACTGCCTTTTTCGGTATCTGCCTGGGCGCACAGATAATGGCTCGAGTGTTGGGCGCGAGCGTCTCACCCCACAAACAGGAGCTCAAGGAAATCGGTTTTTGCAAAGTGGATCCTGTGAGCGACACTGAACCCTTTCTTTCGTCACCACTGACTGTCATGCAGTGGCATTCGGAAGGCTTTGAATTGCCTGCTGGCACGCGAAGAATAGCGACAGGTGACGCGTTCCCCAATCAGGGCTATATGCTCAATGAGCGCGTACTGGGTGTGCAGTTTCATCCTGAGGTGAACGCGGAAGTTCTGGCTATCTGGCACGAGCGTAATAAAACCCGTAGCGCTGGCGTGCTAACCGATGCTGAACGCACCGCGATGATGGCTGATGCTCACCAGCACGAAGAATCGATCTCGCAATGGCTGGACGGTTTTATGAATCGCTGGACTGGGCTGTGCGAACAAAGCCGCAGCTGAATATTTTCGTATTGCTTCGTTTTTGGCGCTGTCATGGCTGATTCCAATAGCCTGCTACTCAATATATTTATCTATCTGCTGGCAGGATTGTTGGCAGTGCCCAGCGCGAAGAGGCTCGGCCTGGGGCCTGTTTTCGGTTATTTGTTTGCTGGCATTCTGATTGGCCCCTGGGGTCTTGCGCTTATTCGCGATGTTTATACCATCGAGTTGTTTTCGCGTGTTGCCACGGTGTTGCTATTGTTTCTGGTGGGCCTTCAGGCAACGCCTGATCGGCTTCGGCGCTTGCTGGGCGAATTACTGTCACTGGGGTTGCTACAATTTTTGCTGACAACCGTAGTAGTGACACTCGTAGCCATGCTAATAGGCCACTCCTGGCATCACGCGTTGGTTGCAGGACTTGCCTTGTCAATTTCATCGGAAGCAGTTGCCAGGCACGCGTTCGATGAGCGCTATCCGACCGGTTCGCCAGTAACGGAAACCGGTTATCAGTTACTGCTGACACAGTCCATGCTGCTTGTCCCCGTTATCGTTCTCTTACCGCTGCTGGGGTTTGAGATGAGCTCAGTCGAGGGTAGTCAATGGCCCAGAGTTATCAAAGGCCTGTTGGTCATGGCGGTCTTTGGTGTGGTGGCGCATCTTGTCCTGGGTCGAGCATTTCGCTATGTGGTCAGTATTGGTCTGGATGAGGTCTTTGCTGCATTTGCTGTGCTACTGGTCATCGGCATGCTTCTGGTGGTCGATGCGCTGCAATTGCCGCTGGAGCTTGGCGCGTTGCTCAGTGGTCTGTTATTGATTCGATCTGAGTATGGTTCTGCCATCAGAATCGCTGCCTATCCGTTTGCCGGATTATTGGTGGGTATGTTTTTCATATCAACTGGTATGCAAATTGACTTTGCCACCTTCATTCGTAAACCGCTGGAAACCTTTGCACTAGTGGCGTTGCTGGTGTTTGCCAAGGCCTGGATTATCCGGAATATATTGCGCTATTCCAGCGTACCGCGGCAACAGCGAATCTGGCTGGCGACGGTGCTGGCGCAAAGCGGCGAACTCGCCTTTGTGGTCATAGCGTTGGCAGTGACGTATCAAGCGATACCGGACAAGCTTGCAGCCCAATTGGTATTGGTCATCGCTTTGTCCATGCTGACGACGCCCTTGCTGCTGTTTTATGCTGCACGCCGTGACAGTCTGCCGGCCAGGCAGCAAAGTGACACAGGACTGGATGCTGATGAGTTGGCTGACTCGCAGGTCATCGTGGCAGGCTTTGGTCGAGTGGGACGAGTGGTGTCGCGGCTACTCAAAGACAATGGGTTTCGCGCGGTTGTCATAGATCACAACCCGGATCGGTTCACGCAGCTGCGCAGCGAAGGTTTTTTAGGGTTTTACGGCAATGCGTTGCGTCCTGATCTGCTAAAAGCTGCCGGTGCTGCCAAAGCCAGTGCCTTGATTATTGCAATTGACGATCCTGACGCGGCTGTTGATCTGGTGCGGCTGGTGCACCGTGAATACCCTCAGCTCAAACTGTTATCCCGTGCTGTCGACGCGGAAGGGGAGTTTCGACTGCTGCGCAGTGGCGCTGACAGTGTCTACGGTGAAACGTTTGAAACCGCTTTGTTGATGGGTGAAGATGTTCTGGAGCTTGTGGGGATGAGCCCGCTGGACGCTCAGGCCGTGGCGGAGCTTTATCGGGACAAGGCGTTGGAGCAACAAGAACAACGGGTTCAGCAGGTGCAAGGCTCAAAGTCGGTGTGGCCTTGATAGCTTGGCGAAGGTAGACTGGCGCCTGAACATAGGTTTGCAGGTAGGGTTAGAGGTACACCATGAAAGGAAACGATGTAGAGTCGCTCACAAAATTATTGAAAGAGCATGAAGTGGCCTTGTCCGCCGTCAAGGCGAATAAACTGATGCTCTCTATCGGTTTGCTTGAAGAGGCCACGCGCGAAAGCTCCACACGCCCGGGTGTTATCAAGAAATACAAGGTGCTTAGTGAAAAGGGCCTTGATTTCGGGGTTAATGAGGAGAACGCCCAGAGTCCTGATCAGACATCGCCGTACTACTACAAGGACAGCTTTGTACAGCTTGCCAAACTGCTGCTTGAGGCTGAGGCTGCGAGCTGAACGACCCGGCAAATGGCTCAGCGCCCTGTATTGGGTGCCTGAGGGGCAGGATTTAGAGGCGCCACTGCCTGCCTGAGGGTGACGGCACACCTTTTGTGAAAAACCGCTCAGTGATTTAGTCCATGATCCAAGCTAGACTGTGCACCCCGTGGTCTCGTTGAAAGTATTGCCCGATGAACAAGATTTTGCTGTCATTACCGGTTGATCAGAAAGTTGGTATTGCCTTTTCAGGCGGTCTTGACACCTCAGCCGCCATCGCATGGATGAAAGAGCACGGCGCCAAGCCCTACGCCTACACTGCCGATCTTGGCCAACCTGACGAAGATGACTTCGACGACATCGCGTTGCGTGCCAAAGCCTATGGCGCGGAAGAGGCGCGGACCGTCGATTGCACCGAAGTGCTGGTCCACGAAGGTCTGGTGGCTATCATGTGTGGCGCCTTCCATATTTCCAGCGGTGGTAAAAAATACTTCAACACCACACCTTTGGGCCGTGCTGTAACTGGCACCATTCTGGTGCGTGCGATGCAAGACGACGATGTGCATATCTGGGGTGATGGATCCACCTACAAAGGCAACGACATTGAGCGCTTCTACCGTTATGGCCTGATGACCAATCCCGACCTGCGTATCTACAAGCCTTGGCTTGATGCCACCTTCGTTGCGCAGCTGGGCGGTCGCGCCGAAATGAGTGAATACCTCAATGCTAACGGTTTTGAATACCGTGCCAGTAAAGAGAAAGCATATTCCACGGATTCTAATATCCTTGGCGCCACCCATGAAGCAAAAGATCTGGAATTTCTCGACAGAGGCATGCACATCGTCGAACCCATCATGGGCGTTAAATTCTGGGATTCCTCAGTTGCCATCGAGGCAGAAGAGGTTAGTGTCACGTTTGAAGAAGGCATGCCGGTTGCACTCAATGGCAAGCGCTTCGATACGGCTGTAGCATTGTTCAAAGAAGCCAATGCCATTGGTGGTCGTCACGGCCTGGGTATGTGCGATCAAATCGAAAATCGCATCATTGAAGCCAAAAGTCGTGGCATCTACGAAGCGCCCGGCATGGCACTTCTGCATACCGCCTATGAGCGGCTTCTCAACGGTATCCACAATGAAGACACGCTGGACAACTATCATGCTCTAGGCAGACGCCTTGGTAAGTTGCTGTATCAGGGTCGCTGGTTCGATCCACAATCACTGATGTTGCGCGACACTTTGCAAAAGTGGATTGGTCAGAGCGTCAGCGGTACGGTGACGCTTGAGCTTCGCCGCGGTGATGACTATTCAATCCTGAATACGCAGAGCGAAGAGCTCACCTATTCCCCTGAAAATCTGTCCATGGAAGTGGTTGAAGACGAAGCTTTCAGCCCACTGGACAGAATCGGTCAACTCTCTCTGCGTAACCTCGACATCAGCGACTCACGCGAAAAGCTGCACAAGTACGCTGGTAAAGGTGTACTGCCAGCAGGCGATGCCATGAAGCAGTTACTAAGAAAAGATTAACTGATGCGTGAAGTCCCACAAAAGCCGGGCAAAACCGTCAGTGACTATCGCACCCTGTTGCTCTCAGGGTGCGCCTTGCTCGATGTGCGTGCGCCTGTGGAATTTAAAAAAGGCGCGTTTCCGGGATCTATAAATCTGCCGTTAATGACTGATGAAGAGCGCCATCTTGTGGGTGTGCGCTACAAAGAGGCTGGTCAGGATAGTGCCATTGCATTAGGTGCTGAACTGGTCACCCCCGAGATACAGGCACAGCGCGTGGAGCAATGGACATCATTCGCCCATGCGCATCCCGATGCACTGTTGTATTGCTTTCGTGGCGGTCTGCGTTCACGCATCACGCAGCAATGGCTTATGGAAGCAGGTGTTGATATCCCACTGATCGAAGGCGGTTACAAAGCTCTGCGCACCTTTCTCATCGATGAGCTGGCGCGACTGTCGACAGCCTTGTCTTTCACCTTGATTGGCGGACGCACCGGTAACGGTAAAACATTGCTGCTTCATCAGCTTGGTGCCACCGTCGACCTTGAAGGTCTGGCAAATCATCGTGGCTCAAGTTTTGGCAACATGCCTGACGCTCAGCCTACCCCGATAGATTTTGAAAATGCACTCAGCATCGCCCTGATGCAGCATGAGCATGCAGGCCGCTCTATGATATTTCTGGAGGATGAAGCACGCCTTATTGGCAGAATCTGTATCCCTGAAGTGCTGCGTGAAGCAACCCATAGCGCACCCATCGTTATTCTGGAATGCGAGATGCCTCAACGAATCAAAAACTGTTTCGATGACTACGTAACCGATTTGTTATCGCGTTATGTAGCTCAACTTGGTGAGCCGGCAGGTTTTGATGCTTATTCCGAACATCACAAGACCAGCCTTGCCCGTATTCAGAAACGTTTTGGCGGTGAGAACTACCAGAAGGCATTGGATTTACTGAATGCAGCTCTTGCGCGACATGCCCGGCATAACGATACCTCGTCCTACACTCCATTTATCGAAATGCTGCTGCGCGATTATTACGATCCAATGTACGACTATCAGCTTGAACAAAAAGCTGAGCGTATAGCGTTCAAAGGCACTGCTCAGCAAATTGTCGACAATGCCGAATCTCACATAGCTGCAATGCTCGGCTCTAACGCTTTATCTGAATGAACAGCGTTCCGATTGTCAAAGATGTCTGTCTGGTCGGTGGCGGCCATAGTCACGCCTTGTTTTTGCGTCGCTGGGCTATGCAGCCTATGCCTGGCATACGCCTCACGCTAGTCTCCAGTGATGTCAGAACGCCGTACTCCGGTATGTTGCCAGGGCTTATCGCTGGGCATTACAGTGTCGATGACATCCATATCGATCTGTTGCGCTTGTGCCGCTGGGCCGATGTGCGTTTTATAGAAGACACTATTACGGCTATTGATCTGAACGCTCGGCAAGTGAAATTTCAGCAGCGTCCGGGCATCAGTTTCGATGTGCTCTCACTGGACACCGGTTCCACCCCTGATCTATCCGTGCCGGGTTCAAAAGAGCATGTCACACCGGTAAAGCCTGTTAGTGGTTTCTACGCACGCTGGAGCGCGGTCAACCACGACGCTCGCATTGGCGTGGTTGGTTCCGGTGCTGGTGGATTCGAACTGGTAACTGCCATACAACACAAGTTGCGTGACACCACTGCTAGCTGCCAATGGTTTTTACGCGGTGAAGACTCAATCAGTGGTCGTCCGGCTCGGGTTAGTCAGCTGGCAATAGAGGCTGCGACCGCTGCCGGTATCGATGTGGTCAAAGGGTTTGATGTTGCCTCCGTTGACTCAGGAAAGCTTAACGCTACTGATGGCAGGGTGTTTGAGCTCGATGAAATCATCTGGTGCACGGCCGCCAGCGGCCCTGATTGGCCGGCCAAAGCGGGTCTGGCGACTGATCATCGCGGCTTTGTGGCCACTAATGCCTACTTGCAAAGCACCACGCATCCGTTTGTTTTCGCTACCGGTGATATCGGTACACAAGTGCCCACACCCAGTACAAAAGCCGGTGTGTTCGCTGTTCGTCAGGCACCGGTGCTGTTTGAAAACATACGCCGTTATCTTTTGGGTGGGCCGCTGAAAGTCTACAGGCCCCAGACAGATTTTCTGACATTGATGGCTACCGGAGCTAAGCACGCCATTGCCTGTCGTGGACCTGTTGTGATTCAAGGAGACTGGGTGTGGCGTTGGAAAGATCATATTGATCAGAGCTTCATGGAAAAATTCCGACGATTGCCCAAGCGTGTAATGAATGCATCACTTGTAAAACTACCTGATGCGTTGCTTGAGCAGATACCAGAATCATCGACGCCGAGTGCCATGTTGTGTCGTGGCTGCGGTGCCAAGGTGGGCGATGCAATACTGCAAGGTGTGCTGGAAACGCTGTCTGGATCAGAATCTGACACGCGATCCATTAATGCCTGCAGTCTTCAGTTGTCGCCGGCCGAGGACACGGCTGTGGTTGATCTACCGGCAACGCGGTTAGTACAATCAGTGGACCATATCAATGCCATCGTTGATGATCCGTATTTGCTGGGGCGGATCGCGGCGCTTCACGCTATTAGTGATGTCATAACACTGAACGCCACCGTGCATTCTGCGCAAGTTATCATCACGCTCCCTGAAGCGTTTGACAACGTGATAGAACGAGACTTGCGTTTGCTCATGAGCGGTGTTGTCGAGGCACTGAGTGCAGAATCATGTGCGCTGATTGGTGGTCACACGACCCAAGGTTCTCAGTTGTCGGTAGGTCTTGTCGTTAATGCAACGATGGATGCGCCGCAGCCATCGTTGTCCACTGACATACCGTTAAACTCGGGCCACACTCTCGTTCTTACCAAAGCACTGGGTGTTGGAATTTTGTTTGCAGCACTTGAGCAAGCTGCGGCGCGTGGTAGCGATGTCACACAAGCGATAGAGTCCATGCTGCTCAGTAACACCCAAGCGGCAAAGATCCTGCGTGAACATGGTTGCACTGCCATGACCGATGTTACAGGCTTTGGTTTGATAGGACATCTCAAGCGATTGCTTCAAGGTATGAGTGGTAATGAATTGCCCTGTGGGGCTGCCTTGTCCCTTGAAAAAATCCCGTTGCTTGCCGGAGCCCGATCTCTTAGTCAGGCGGGCTACCAAAGCTCCTTATGGGGGCAGAATAAAAAAGCACTGGTGAATTCAATCATTGATGACGCCTGTGATCCTGCAGTTTTAGCGCTGTTGTCCGACCCGCAAACCAGTGGTGGTCTTCTGGCAGCAGTTCCGACTGAGAGGGTCGCAGAGTGTGTGCAAGCGCTGGGTGTTGCAGGTTATGGTCGCGCCTGCTCCATTGGTCACATAGATGTCTCAGGAACAATACACATCACCGATTCACAGGGTGAGACAAAACGCACGTCGAAGCTTGTTTCAGAGATCAACACATGAGCACATCCGACAGCAACCTTTCATCGCCTGATGGCTCAAATTGCCTACTCTGGCTACGTGCTGAAACCAAACCTTTCGAGCGAAGAACACTACTCACCCCCGATATCGCTGCACAGCTTATTGGTGAGGGTTATTCCATCGTTGTCGAAAAGTCCCCCCTACGAATCTTTGATGACCTGGAGTACGAGAACGCTGGATGCGAGCTGGTGGAAATGCATGCCTGGCACCAGGCACCTCAACATGCCATCATTCTGGGTTTGAAGGAGTTGGAACCTGAAGACGGTCCATTCAGTCGACGCCACGTGCATTTTGCCCATGTGTTCAAAGAGCAAAGCGGCTGGCAGCACACGCTAATGCAGTTTAAGCAAGATGGTGGCGTTCTCTATGATCTGGAGTATCTGACTGAGAGCACTGGCAAACGGGTGGCAGCATTCGGTTATTGGGCGGGGTTTGTGGGAGCTGCGGTAGCTGTTCTGGCATATTGTAAAAAATGCAAGGGTGACACTTTAGGTGCGCTGGATGCATGGTCTGATAAACAGGCTCTGACAGACCAGGTGCGCGCCGAGCTGGATGGCGTTTCACCACAACCATCCGCTCTGGTTATCGGGGCTCTTGGACGATGCGGTAGCGGTGCGGTGGAACTACTAGAAAGTTGTGGCCTGAGCACCACCGCATGGGATCAGGTGGAGACCGCCATCGGTGGGCCTTTTGAGGCGGTACGCAATCATCACTTATTTATCAACTGTGTTTTTATCAATCAGGCGTTGCCACCATTCACCAGCCTGGAGCATCTGCAACGCCCGGGACGCAAGCTTCAAGTGATCAGTGATGTTAGCTGCGACCCTCTCGGTGAATACAACCCGTTGCCTGTCTACAAGCAATGTACAGGTATGGACTGCCCAGTGGCCACAATCTTGGATCCATCCTGCGATGAAACATCACTGCAACTTATCGCCATTGACCACCTGCCATCGTTACTGCCAAGAGAAAGTAGCGATGATTTTTCAACACAGCTTTTGCCCGTATTACGCAACATCCGTGAACTGGAGTCAGGTGCGTGGCAACGGGCCAAAAGCGTCTTCGATCACCACATGGCCCGCCTGCCAATAGAGAGTGTAACGTGAGTACCGTATTCAGTCGTACCGGGCTTGATAATCTGGAAAAACGCCATCGAGTCAACTTGCTCAATAGCTTGTCCGGGTATAAAAGCGCCAACCTGCTGGGTTCTATTAATAGTCAGGATCAAACGAATCTGGCTTTGATGAGTTCGGTGTTTCATATTGGGGCCAATCCGCCGATACTGGGTCTTTTGTTCAGGCCGCACAGTGTGCCGAGACACTCGCTGGAGAACATACTGGAGACGGGTGTTTTTACGCTGAACGTCGTGACCCAAGATATGCACGCACAGGCGCATCAGACCACAGCCCGTTACCCACAAGAACAATCCGAATTCATCGCAACGGGGCTTGAGATTGAATACTCACCCGTGCTCAAAGCACCCTATGTGGCACAGAGCCCGATTAAAACAGGCTTGCGCCTTGTCGAAACGCAAACATTAGCGGTCAATGACACGGTATTGGTCATTGCCGAAATCATAGAAATTCGGGTCGACGATGGCCTGATAAGCGAAGATGGCCAACTGGACATGAATGCTGCACAGGCTGTGGCCATCACCGGGCTTGACGAATACCATACTGCCGCAACACTGGGGCGTTTGGCTTATCCGAAGCCATAAGGGATGCTTAGAGGAGCCATAGAGAGCGCTTGGAAGAGCCGTGCTGGCTAGTACGGGGTACATTCCCAATGCTGTCGTTCAGCTCTTTGGATCGGCATTCTCTGATCGTTAAACGGTTCCCAGCAAGCCGATCATCAGGCTGGTAATTGCGCCTGAGGTGAGTATCAGCCGCAATCGCACGAACCAAACCGGCAATTCGCCCCGTTTACCGGCTGCAACGTCCAAAGCGTATTGTAGGGTGAAACCTGCTGCCAGCAGAGCAAACATCGGGGTAGGAGTCAGTAGCAGGGCAGGCCACGCAATCAGACTGGGTACGACACTCAGGATCAATGGCAGCCACTGGTGCAGTCTGGCATGGTCGAACAGTATGTTCCCCCATCGAACACCTCCCAGAAAACTCAGAATCACCGCCCCATAAACCCCGAGCGCCAGAGTCGCTAACTGGCTGGTGCTGCGTTCCAGTACAATCCACCCAGGGAGCCACTCACCGATCGGTAAGGACCACCAAACGAGGACAGCTGTGGCTACAAAGGGGATTAACCCACCTAGCCCAAGAACCAGCGCAGGTGTCGGAATAGATTGCTGTACAGCGGCCATACTGTCAGACGACTCGATGATTTGGAAGCCGCCAATTGTAGGGCAATCCTGACGCTGGTTATCTCCTACTTTAGGAGTGGGTAAGATGGCGTACTGCCAGTGTCAGGACTTTTTAGAGCGGCTTTACAGCAGCGCCTCAATATCTGCCACGATTTCCGGGCCCATGGGTATCGCACTTGAGGGGTAGTACCCCAAAACATCGCCGTTTCGGTTCACCAGGTACTTGTTGAAATTCCATCGGGGTGGTTTGCCAGTGGCCTGTGCAAGCTGCTGGTAGAGTGGGTGAGCACTTTTGCCTGTAACGCTGATTTTTTCAAACATTGGGAAGGTCACGCCGTAGTTGAGTTCGCAAAACTCTGCCACATCGGCCTCATTTTCCAGCTCCTGCCGAAAATCCCCGGAAGGGAACCCCAAAACTAGAAATCCCTCGGAAAGATAGCGCTGGTGAAGCTTCTCGAGATCCTCAAATTGGTGCGTAAAGCCACACTTACTGGCTGTGTTGACGATCAGAAGTACCTTGTTGCCGTACTTTTCACACAGAGGGCGCCTTTCAGGCCCCATCAATGGTCGTAACTCGTGACTCAACAACGCATTACAGGCATCATTACGCGTGGAGTTAGACGTATCGGCGCCAATAACCTGCGTTGAAAATGCGCCCGTCATGCTGGCTGCAAGAGCTGATGAGGTTCCGAGCATGGCCACTTGCATCATTCGACGACGTGAATTGTTCATGGGTTGCTACCTTCAGCTAATGAAAATCAGATTTCATGGAAAAAGAACCCCTTCCCGAACTGCACGGGGACTATTACGTTGATAACTTCCACACGCTCACCTCGTTTGTGGAGAGCACCTACAAAGACCTGCTTACTGAACAGGAGTTGCAGTGGTGTGGTGCCATTCGTTGTGTCCAGTTACCGGCCCAACGTTTATATATTCGTTTGCTGACGCGCAGAGGATCAACTTTCCGGGTAAGCCGCCTGACTTACCCGGAAGTGGGTGATGCCGAACAGGCCGCATCACTGCTGTCCACAGCTGAGCTCGCTACGCGCAGCCCCCCAGAGGATATGAACCAGTTGCTAGGGTGTTTTACCAAACCTGAATTGCTGGATACGCTAAGCCTGCAGGTGCATCGCAATCTGTCCCGATCTGCATTATGTGATCAGATTACCAATGCAAGTGACGAGGAACAACGTCACTACCGCGAATGTCTTCAGGCATCTGACGGCTGGGTTAACTTGCACGGACACGCTCACTGGATGCTGATGCAGCTGTGCTTTTTTGGCAATCTTTATCAAGACAGTAGCCAATTCGTCATGCAGCAGCTAGGGACGTTGACCTACGAAAGCTATGTACTTGATCCCAGCGCACGTGCCTTTACGTCGCGGAGTCAGATTGAGGCGCATTGGCGATATTTTGAGTGTGAAGCGCTGTTCGATGTGATCAATTTACGAAGCGGCGATGACTTATTGAACCTTGCCAGCTCATTGCCCCAAACACACAGCCAGGATCATAATCTGATTCGTCGCGTAGACAGATTGCGTAATAAAATTGCCAGACAGCTTGAAAGATTATCTCTTGTCGAACAAGCTCAGGGTCTCTATGAGGCCTCTGTTCGTCCTCCGGCCAGAGAGCGAAGAGTGCGCATTCTGATGGCGCGGCCAAATTGGCAGCAAGCACTATTGCTCGCGCAGCAAATGCTCGATGTGCCTCTGAACGAATCCGAAAGACTCGTTGCACAGCGACTTGTTGAGCAATGCAGCAAATCTCAAGGCCTGCCTTATCAGAAACATCGAGCTTTCAAGCCCGTCAGTAGCAAACTGGTTTTACGCAATACCGGGCAGCGTGTTGAGGAAATGGCACGACGTTTCTATTCGCTCAACGGTGAGTGCTTTCATACTGAGAACACTTTGGTTACCGCTGTTTTGGGATTACTCATCTGGGATATCATTTTTCAACCACTTCCCGGTGTGTTCTTTAATCCCTTTCAGACAGGGCCTTGCGATTTCAACGAACCTGAATTCCGGCATCGTCGTGCGACTTTACTGGATGCGCGTTTCGAAGAGCTGGATGATCCGCAAGCACTGCTAGCTCGGGTGCAATCCAGCTATCAGGCCCATCACGGCAAGCAAAATCCGTTGGTGCGCTGGCAAAGAGTGTCGCCAACAATGCTCGAACTTGCGCTTGAGCGCATCCCCAGCGCGCATTGGCGTGCTCTTTTCAATCGGGTATTGGACGATTCTCGCGAGAATTCGACGGGCCTGCCCGATCTTGTCTTGTTCCCCAACAGCGGTGGCTACGAATTTATAGAAATCAAAGGCCCCGGAGATACGTTGCAAGCTAATCAGCGCCGCTGGATGCACTATTTCAGCGAGCACGCAATCGCCTGTCGGGTGGTACATGTTCGCTATTCGCTGGATTCCATCGAGACGAGTGTTTGAGTAAATCTGAAACCAGTGGTTGCTCTGCCGATCTGAGATTGTCAGTGACCCAGCTGGCAAGCTTTGCTTGCCGGCAGGGCGATCTAATGCCTGACGCTGTTGCAGGTCCGTCCGCGCAGGAAGGTATCAGAGCTCACAAGCGTCTACAAGATCAACGAAAGCAATCTGCCGGGCAAGCCGACTGGCTACGTTCTGAGGTACGTGTCAGCGACATGTGCGATATGGATCAGGGGCGTGTGTATTTGAATGGGCGCATAGATCTGGTGGACACGCGTCGTCCGGTATTGTCAGAAATCAAAACAACGTTGGTACCCGCTGAGCAGGTTCCTCAATCACAGCAATCACTGCAGTGGGCTCAACTTTATCTTTATGGATACCTGTATCTGCGCCATAAACCACACCTTGCCAAGTGTATTGAACTGGAGCTTGTTCATGTCAATATTCGCAGTAATACCGTCAGCTCCGATACCCGCATCGTTGGCTCTGTAGAGTTGGCCGACTACGCCCACGATGCATTAAAATGCTATTTGCACTGGCATTTGAAAATACAGGACTGGCATGAGCGAATGATCTCAACTGCCAGCGTCTTGCCTTTCCCCTTTGAGCGATTTCGTCAAGGTCAGCGCGATATGGCGGCGGCCATCTATCGTGCCAGTCGTGATTCTAACGCTTTACTGTGTGAGGCTCCTACCGGTATTGGTAAGACTGTCAGCAGCCTCTATCCATCGATCAAAGCCATGGGGGAGGGACATCTCGACCAACTGGTGTATCTGACAGCTAAGGTTGCAGGGCGGCTGAGTGCCGAGCAAGCGTTGCAAAAACTTGGGTCGAGTGGTCTTGCAGCCACAACGATTCAAATCAGCGCGAAGGAGTCTGTGTGTTTTTGTTCAATCGGCAAATGCGAGCGCGACACCAATGGACGATGCCCGATGACGTTGGGATTCTACGATCGCCTACCTGATGCCCGAGACGAGCTCTTGGCGCACGGTATGATCAATAGTGCCTTGCTCAGCTCAGTGGCCTGGGATCACCAGCTATGTCCATCTGAATTAGCGTTGCAACTATTGCCATGGGTACAGATTGTTATCGCCGATTACAACTATGTGTTCGACCCCTTGGCAAGGTTGTCACATTTTGCACAGCATAATAGCAATACGGTATTGCTGATAGATGAAGCTCATAATCTGGTTGATCGCGCTCGCTCCATGTATTCAGCGAATCTCAGCAGAGAACAGTGTACGCAAGCTGCACATGAATGCAGATCCCCTTATCCTCTATTGGCTAAAGCGCTAGAGAGACTGTCGCGACAACTACTAGCACTGTCCTCGAACATTCCTGCTGACTCGAAGCTGTGTGTAGTTTCACTAGAGCCTCCTGCCAAACTTGAACGTGTCGTGGCGCAGGTTCTCGATCACTTGATAGCAGCTGTGGCCGAAAAAGGCACTTTAGGTGTAAGCACTTCTGATCTATGGCGATCGGTCAGTCGATACGCTGTAATAAGTGATCTTTTTTCAGAACATCATCGGTGTCTGACACGTTACTCGCGTGTCGGCAACAGGCGTCAAGTTGAGGTGACCCTTTACTGTGTCGATGCATCTGTTGGCTTGGCTAAAACCTATCGCATGTTCAAGGCCCCCATCCTGTTTTCAGCGACATTACGCCCGGGCCACTTTTATCGTGATGCTCTGGGGCTGGAGCAGCAAACAGGGTATCTGCAACTGCCTAACCCGTTTGACACAAAGCGTTGTTTGCGAGCAGTTGTTGGCTGGGTGGACACACGTTATCGCCAACGTCAGGCATCGATGCAGGCTCTTGTAAGCCTTATTAGAGCAACAACGGCACCTTGTTCGGGAAATTATCTCGTGTTCTTTCCCTCTTATGCCTACCTAGAGCAGGCACACGCCTTGTTCATCGACATGTTTCCAGAGCAGCACACATGGGTGCAGTCTCGAGGACAATCCAAGCATCAACAACAAATTTTGTTAGATGAACTTGATACAAAAGGTCACCGTATAGGATTTGCCATTCAGGGTGGCGTTTTCGGCGAAGGCATCGACTATACCGGGAATCGGCTTATTGGCACACTGATAATAGGGACAGGTCTTCCCGCGATGGATGAACAGAGCGAACTGATAGCTGAACGGTATCGTGAGGCAGGCCATGACGGTTACGATTTTGCGTACCGTTTCCCAGGCTTTACCCGTGTGCTGCAAACTGCAGGAAGAGTGATTCGTAATGAAACAGACAAAGGGTTTGTATTGTTAGTCGATGCCCGATTTAAACAGGCCAGCTATCAACGTTTGTTTCCTCATGACTGGAAAGTAACCTATCCACATACTCAAGAAGAACTGGTTACTGGGTTGGAGACGTTCTGGGAGTGACTCAA
>JALZVU010000302.1 GCA_023301795.1 Granulosicoccus sp. | reverse complement strand
GTCGTCTGTGTTGCTGCCAGTACGCGTTCTCTTTGTGTATCTGATGCAGGCTCGAGAATACTCAGGTACTCACTAAATGTTCGGCGCTCGTACGCGAGTGCCTTGCTGATCTGAGAAATGACACGTTCGTTGTTCATTCCTTGCTGGAGCAAGACGGCCTGACGATGTTGAGAGGCTGCCATGAGCAGGAAGCTCACAGCCAGCCACAGGATCAGACCGACAACAACCACGTTGATCAGCAATAGGTTGCCGCGAATTGTCAGGAATGTTTTCATGGGTTGTAGGTGCAGAAAATTCTGGTTGCCGCTGTTTCCCTAAGCTGTGTGTAACTGCGGCGAAGGGCCACACTCTTTAAATCTCCTACGGACTATCGGCAACCGTTACTTTATATTGAATACGTGCTGTTAATTATGTTGTTGCCGATTGTATGGTTGGCCATAAAGGCGTTGGTGTAACGTGCCGATAAGACGACTTTATGGCGATTGGCGAGCGTGACAATGTTGGTCTCAGGAAAATTTACACGGTATCTTGCGTTGGCAATTGCAGGGTTATGCATACCAGCCATCGTTTTATCTGCAACCTCCTCGGGCGCACCAACGCTAAGCAGTCTTGGGTGGAAAGAGAAAGCATTCTCAGGAAACACACGTTACAGCCTCGAGGACTATGGCACTGCATTGGCCATCAAAGGTGTGGCGGCCGGTACCGCTTCAGCATTGTATAAAGACGCTAACGTTAATTTGAAGGAAACACCATTTCTAAGTTGGGAGTGGAAAATCAACAACGTTTTCGACAACGTTAAAGAAAAAAAGAAATCTGGTGATGATTTTCCTGCACGCTTATATGTGGTCTACCAGCGTGGGATATTTAAATGGAGTACCGTCGCCATTAACTATGTCTGGTCATCCCAGTATCCTGTGGGTGAGTCGTGGAATAGTGCGTATACCAGCAAGTCAAAAATCATTGTGCTGCAATCAGGTGATTCTGAAGCAGGAAGCTGGGTTGCAGAGAAGCGCAATATTGCTGAGGATTTTCAGACTCTGTTTAATATTGACGTCTCTAAACTCGATGGATATGCCGTTATGGTGGATGGTGACAACACAGGTTCCACCGGAACAAGCTGGTTTTCAAAAATCGTTTTTAATGAACAATGACGGGCTGACGGGCTGACGGGCTGACGGGCGTTGAAAGCTACCTATAGCGCCGAGAAATCATACTTACAGCCCTACAACAGGCGCGCCTTTACAAGGTGCTAGGGTTCAATTCACTACAAATTCTACGCTGAGCCCCATGTAGTTAATGCCACCACCTTTGCTGGCGAATAACCCAAACACAGTGGAGCGATGGAAAATACTGTAGCCGATGTATACATCTCGAATAGTGCGCGAAAATCGCCCTTCAGGGCGGCCGAGAAAATGCCCGAGTGATGTCTGGACTGTCCATTCCAGGTAATTCACGAGTTTGGATGAGGTGTCAGGCAGGAAGTCTTCCACTTCAACAGCAGGTATACGGTCAACATAGCTCAGGCCTTCACCCAGCCCTAATCTGATAGGAATGCGGCGTGAGCCTATCCGAAACTGCTTGTAGGCTTTGATGTAGATTGTGGCGCCAAGAATGTCTGATTGGATGCCCCGTTCACCAAAATTCTGAACGGACGCGTAAGCAACCATGGTGGCGGGCCAACGGAAGAAGCGTGTCCCCACTTGCCGACCGATACTAATGGCGAAAACGTTGGTTCTTGCAAACGCAGGCTCATAAATGAATGCTAATGCGGGTGCAAAATCGCTTTCGGTGACAATGCCTAGTTGGGCTTGCACAAACAAGCGTGGCTGCGTGGTGGGTGATGCCTCGCTTTCACCGAATGAGAACTGAGGCGTTGGCTCAGGAGTGTCGTCACTGGCGAAACTAACCCCTGCTATGCTCATTAAAATAGCCAGCGTTGTGGACAGCACCTGGATAAGTCGATGTGCTCGACCGAATGGACGCCTATGTATCATGTTGCTTCTTTTGCCAATACGGCAATGGGAATAGAAGGCGCTAGTGTATCGTGTCTGATCGGTGATGTGCGGGAGGCGACGAGCAGTTGACAGCGCTCAATTAATAGGTATCCCTTTGCTATGTGATGAGCAAGTCCTCTGGGCCGGAAACGCAAGTATGACTCTCACAAACGAGTGTTACAAAAGTGCCAAAACTGATAAAGGTTTCCAGCGCTGTAGCTTCTAACTTTTCCGCGGCTTTGGGTTGGTTGGTCATACACTCCAGCTCACCATTGAGTTGCTGCCAGGTTGCTTGCGTCGTCCCAGCGCTCAGAAAGCTCCTTTTCATGGTGGGCAGTGCTTTTTTAATATTGCGATTAAGGATCGAGGCTCCAAATCCGGCGCCGTGCAACACGTACAGAGCACCCAGTACGGATGGACTATCGGCTAGCGATAAGGTGATCCGGTGTTCAGAGCGCTGTTCTACCGATGGTTGGTCTGACACATCGTCGTCAAGCGCTGAAATTGCCGTTTCAAGAGACAGTTGTGGGTACGTTGATAGCTCTGCTCTAGCCGACTCCACATGTTTGTAAAATGCTCGATAAGCAATAAGTACCCTATGGTAATTTCCACTGGTAATAGTAGGACGTGCCAAAGCGGCAATCCAATGGTGTTTGTGGAGTTCCTGGTGTGCTGCCCGCGTGTTTTCGATCAGAGACTTTCTGACGCTCGGTTGAGTGTGTAGAGTATTCACGTTGTATGCAGTGGTAGCGTTATGAGAAACCGAGTGCCATTTTGATAATGGGTATCCACTTGTATTGAACCTTCATGTGCATCAACAACTCGCTGACAGATAGCCAGGCCAAGTCCAGAGCCCTCGATCACGTCTTCGGAGTGTAAGCGAACCATCGGATTGAAAATGTCCTCAGCATGCTTGGAGCCAATGCCCATGCCATTGTCCGCTACGCTTATGCAAACTGTGTCTTCCGGGGAGTCCTGAACGGTGATGTCGATTCTGGGCGTACGTGCGTGGTTTCGAAATTTGATGGCATTGCTGATAAGGTTCAGGAACAAACGAATCAACAAGCTCTCATCAGCCATGATAGTTGGTAAATGCTGGACATCAATAGTGGCTTCTGTATTGGGAGCATCTGCAATCAGCATGTCTTTAACTTCCTGCAGCAAAGCGTTTAGATCGACGCTTGTGGTCGTCATTTTGTCCTCTGAAATGACGCTCAGCTCTAATAGTCCTGTTGTAAGGCTCTCCAATCGTTTGGCTGAACTCATTGCCATCGCATGTGTCTCGCGAACCACTGCACCTTCAAAGTTCTCTTCGTGCATGATGTCCAGCGCGCCGTAGATCCTGCGTAGCGGGGCTCTGATATCGTGTGCAGCGGTTGC
>JALZVU010000301.1 GCA_023301795.1 Granulosicoccus sp. | reverse complement strand
GTGTCTACCTGCTGATCGCTTACTTGAAGTTCTTGTCAAAATCGAAGAAATCGATGCAGCAGATTCTGAGTCTTTTGCAAATGAACTTGTTCGAGAAATAGTGCATTCACGATTTGATACATGGCAGATCGACCGGGAAAGTACACATCAACCCCGACCCCGACCAGCTATCCTTTGTTGGAAAGTTAACGGGACAGTAGTGTGTTTAGATATAAAAACTCGACTAATTTAATTTTCAATGCAATTGACTTCAGGTTTTCCTTTTTGCAATGCTCGATTGAGTTCTCTGGCATATAACATACAATTCATGCGGTTTTAGAATCACTGTTCTGAAAACGCTACAGGCTGGCAATTCAACTGTACGTGAGTGTTTGATGCTAGCGATTAAACACCAATTTAAAAGGAAATACACTTGTCAGCCACTAATCTGAACATTGTATTCATCGCGCTAGGAGCAAGCTTACTGTTGTCTGGACTTGGTTCTACTTCCGCCAGCATCAACGGTGAGCAAGAGACCATTCCCCTTGTGGATCCGCGCAAATCAACTGGCCCAGCTCTGTCGGCAGACATTTCCACAGACTATACGGTGAGGAGCTTCAAAACATCTGTTGCTCCTTTGATTAGCTCTGATGACATTGCGCAGACTTCTTATTTAAGTAGTTCTGCAACGGGGAATCAGGATGCCCCATCCAAACATTCCGCGCTTTTCAATGGGTCAATTGGAGATAGTAGCGAATTCAGTGATCCAGACATCATCAAAATGGATGATGACACTTCCGTCACGGTTAATTTTGATCTTCGGAACAAGGCGGACGGATTCGATATCTGGGGAATAAATACCTACTTCGGATGGAATCCGACGCAGGGTGGCCGTTCGAATCAAGGATATTCCATCACATTCACTCATGTTGATGGCTCTGAATCAACCATCGATGCGCAGCATTGGCAACCAAACTCTCCAGCTGGTTACTGGACTGTTGTGTCCTTCGAAGCTGGTCCCAGTGGCAGCATTGCTTCTGCGGTTAAATCAATGACCTTCGATATCTCAGAGAAAGCCAATGCTGGAAGCTGGGTGGTAGCTAGGGAGATTGACATCTTTGACTCTCCGAGCGATGCGGGCCACGTGGGCTATTCAATAGCGCTACAATCTCCAGACGGCACTAAAGTTCCTAAAATTGTGGGTGCTTCCGGCGATGAACAATTACTGACGGGCTATGATTATTTTGACTGGTTTGGCATTACCGAGCACCGCACCTGGTTTAAACCTTCTATCTCTAACTTGCCTGACAATAGTAATGTCAGAACCAAAGAAGATTTCGAAGCGGCATCGGAAGCTATCCGAAGAGACCCCACCAGGCAAGCCTCATCGAATGATTTTTTTATCGATTGGGATCACTTTAATGACGAAGTAGCTGACGATGAGCTTACCGAACGAATATCCCATCTGAGGGCTTTGGATATTATGCCGGCGATTGTCGACACGAGCTTCGTTGATAATATCGAAGATGGCTGGGTGAATAAGTTCACCTATTGGAAGCAGTGGTACACGATGGTTTACTACATGGCTTCGCGATACGACATCACGATGTATCAAATGCGAAATGAACCTAATCATGGTAACGCCGACTACACAGATTGGGAGAACCATTGGATAGCATCTGCAGATGCTATGCGTAAAGCCATGGCCGATGTAAACAGGGACTTTGGTAAGTCGCTAGAGCTGAACATTCTAGGACCAGTCACTCCAGGCGTGTACTGGGATTACAGTCTTCCTCATCCGGATGCTGATTTTCATAGTTGGGGAAATACCTCCTGGAATAAAGTGAAATTTGATATTTTCGGGAACTACGATGGCAATAATCCGTGGAATTATGGGTCCTATGATTATCACCGTTATGGTTTACCCGCCTCTCGCACACAAGAAATTATGCTAAACGGGCGTACTAGTGTGATAAACGCCACCAACGATCCTAGACCCAATATTCCAATGGTTATCTCGGAGTTCAATACCAGTACTTCTGGAAATTTTAATAGAGATAACGAAGATACCGAAGACCTGCGCCATGGCGTTAGCATGGCCGCTATTCTCGAGGCAGTAAGCGTGCATGGAGAAGATGGGTTGGGAGACGATGGGGGATTCTTTATATTCAAACTCGGTGCCTCACAGCGAGAATCGCTTCCATTGCCTGGGTTAGGAAACAAGTTAAGTTATGTGAGTCGGCAAGCGCCGAAAAACTATGGTGGAATCACTCGTGGAGGCGCAACCTTTCAAATGTTTGCCCGTCACTTTAATAGTGGTAAGCCGCTGGTTCCCGTAATCACTCTTGCGGGTGAATCGAATGGACATCGAACAATGGCTGCGTTTGATGAAGAAAACGGCATGTATTACATCTATGGGTCAACGACTGAAGGAACAGACACGCGCGTAGTGATTGATGTCAATGCGTTAGATATTGCCTCGGGCGATACGGCAACATTGCAAAGAGTGGATGAATTCAATACCGGGCAAATCACAGAGTTTCTGACAGTGACTAGCGCCAGAGATTTGTCCTTCTTTTCACCCAACAATACCGCTTTTTTGATAAAACTCCCTGTAGCAGGAAGTCTGTCAGGCAAGTCGGAACTTGCTCCCTCTGAAGACACCTCTCAAGCCGTTAGTGGCGGCCAGGTTCAAGGTAATTCATCCACGATGAATGTTTCAATGCATCATTTAGATGTGAGCAAGCGAAAAGTTGCGTTAATTCGATTCACTGGTGATCATCAGAATTCAAAACAAGCACTCTTGAAAATCACAGGGCGAAATACTGGTGATGACCAATCAGAACGCGAAATCCTCCACGTTTATGCCGTAGCAAATGAGGAATGGAGTGAGGGTGCCAGCAGAACATGGAGTAACACACCAGGGCTCGGAAAATACTACGTAAGTAAAGACAGGATGGGTGAGACAGATGGAACTGGCGATATGATCGATATCGAAGATAATTACAGTGGCTTCTCGAATGGCGTTGGAAGAGGCTTGGGTATTTCGGGAGAATTTGTTGGAGCAGTCTCTTTTCATTCATCAGACTACGTAGATAATTATCTTGATGTAACTGACTATCTGAATTCCCTCTACAGCGATAGTCCCACCTTAGACGTTACCTTTGTAGCAGTTCGTATTGTCCGCTACAACGTGAACGACTATGCGTCCAATAACTACTATTCCAGAGGTGATTATCATTACGATGGCCGAGTCGTTGAAATTGCGTCGAAAGAGCACTCAGATCAGACCCTACGACCGAGTTTACTGTTCTCATCACCATCTACTGGTGGTGGTGATGGTCCAGAGCAACCGCCAGAGCAACCGCCAGAACTACCGCCAGAGCAACCTCCAGAGCAACCTCCAGAGCAACCTCCAGAGCTGCCGCCAGAACTACCGCCAGAACTACCTCCAGAACTACCTCCAGAACTACCTCCAGAGCAACCACCCGAGAGTAGTACATTAGTTCATATAGAAAAAGCCAATCAGGATTTCTCAATTGACGGGAATCATGGTGGAGCCAACGGACAAAATGTCTATTTGTATAGCAGCAAACAGACAAACGTAAACCAGCAATGGATTGAAATTTCTCGAGGCAACGGGCTTTACTCTTATCAGAAAAACAACACTGAGTTTTGCCTCGATGGCGGCAATGGTGGAAAGAGAGCCCAGACAGTCTCACTTCTCCAATGTGAAGCGACACAGGGAAACCAGCAGTGGCGAAAAGTGACTAACGCATCAGGTACCTTTCGTCTTGAAAAAAGTAATGCCCCAGGGTTTTCAATTGATGGAGGTCACGGTGGTGCAAACAGGCAAGATCTCTATTTATGGTCTTCAGATGATCGCAATGCTAATCAACAGTGGAATTTCAACACACTCAAATAACGACTACGACATCTAAGACTTGAAGGGTACCACTCTCTCCATTGCGAGGAGAGTGGTGCCAGATAGCTGGCTTTCCTATCTATTTTCCCGCACCTTTTCTGTCTCAATCGCTGCATGGCTTCCTCTGTATTGTGGGGGGGGGCAGTCGTCCACGATGCCTTGCTGATCGTCTCAGGTGCCCTTTGCTGTCATAGCCTCAAGGAGCTTCCTGCGGAAACATTCTGAATCCAAAAAGTGGAAAACCTGATCATAGATCTCCAGCCAGTAACCGCTTGTAGCAGTCTTTACGTAAGCGATCGATCTAAAAGATGTTTCGGATCATGTCTTCATATGCTACTGGACCTTCAGGGTGTTGGATATAG
>JALZVU010000300.1 GCA_023301795.1 Granulosicoccus sp. | reverse complement strand
GGGGCTGGCCATAACAATATTTAGTACAAGTGCGTTACTCAGTGTAAAAATGATGTGTTTATTAGCTGGATCAATCTGTCTGATACTATTCATTTATGGAATTAAAAAACACAGGTTAACTAAAGGCATCTTGATGAATATTGCTGGACTTTATCTGTGGTGTTTGTCAGGCTATATCGCTCTTTACTATGCGTATTAAGATAGGTTTTTGACGTCTGCGTTTATTCTGTAATCCGTCCATTTGCGCCGTTCTAAACGGTAGCTCAGTTGGTCGGCAGAACTCAGGGCATCGTCAGATTCTCCGAAATGTTAGACACTGTTGTTTTGGACCACTTGTCGAGCTACTATTGGTCGCTGTATCCTGCAGATAAAAGTAGTGATATTAAGAGAAAATAGCGAAACCGATCCCGTTTGCGTCAACGTGAGGTCCTTAGGAGGCAAGAAAACACGAAAAACCAAGCTAGTTATCCTGACCGCTGTGTGTACACGACACTTTCAACGCAACTAGAATTGTGTTGACGCTATATTTTTCGATTTTTTTAAAATGAGCTTCGAGTTTTCACACAGCCTCGGCCCATAGCTACCGTTGTCCACAAACAGTGCGTTGTGCTTAACCGTTAAGTTGACTGCTCAAATATGTACCACGAGTTCGCTTAGTGTCTGAAGGATTGTTTAACATGCAGTTTGAAGCTACTTTTTCTATTTAAACGTTACGTGATGTGCGAAGCGCGGGTTAGTTGCAATGTCTACCCAATACTTACACTAACTTTGAAACGTCAGCGAACGGTAGTTTCGGTCCAATGCAGATATTGGTTGTATTTGGAATTTTACCGCCTTATAGGTTTATTCATTTCTTAGGTTTTTTAACTGTGTCCAAAATCAAAATTCTAGCACTCGTACTGCTTGTTCCATTTGCTGCATACACTGTCTACACGATGGCCATCGCAGAGCAATCTTTGGCAAGCTTCGCCTATGAGCTAGTGAGCCGCCCGGACACTGCTCAAGTGGTAATAGACCTGTACATCATGGCCATACTAGCCATAGTCTGGATGTACAACGATTCTAAAAATCTCAATAAGCGATGGTTTTGGGTGCCGTTTTCAGCGATAACAATAATATTTGTTTCGGTTGGCCCACTTTTGTATCTTCTGTTCCGACCTAACGATGCCAAACCTGTGATCTGAGCATCCAGTTTGAGTACTTCAGAGACATCCGGCGACAAACATGGACAACGTCTGCTCTCTCGCGTCAATGTTGATTGGAGCCCGGATTTGCCTGGTCAGATTGGAGATATCACACCTTAGCGTACGTTTTCAAACCACTGGACTTCAGACCACAAAAGCTAGCTCTATCTCATGAGCGTCATGACCTTTTCTTTTTGCCGGTCATGATCAATACGGTTTAGATATTGATGGGTTCGACTTATCACATCTCCAAAGTACTGCCCAGGTCCACGCATTTGTCTTCTATTCAGTTCAGCAGTCTCAAGCAATGAAAAATCGACATCCAGAATGTCAGCGCGCCAATCTGTGAATCGACACGTCCAGCCTTGCTCATGATGTGCAACCAGCCGATCAAGTGCAGAATACCCGTGATGATCGAATGCGATCTCCCCATTTGTGACGAAAACGTGGTTGCCGTGAAATGCTTCCCATGGCTTTAGCCACACAGCCCAATACCCCGAGTCGGGATATCGTTCCAAGAACACACCTGCCAGAATGTGGCATGCACCATAACCATAGAAAATACGGTCTGGTAGTGCCCAACGTCGTGCTGGATCATGTTTGATTTCGGGTTTAAGCACGTACATTGCGATAAGGTAACAGCATCGAGATATCGGGTCGAGTGATAGCTGCAAAGGACACCTTACAACGGTTCGCTATACTGCTATGTTACCAGCGGTTTTGGGCGTGAAACCGACTGACGTTGGTGCAAATCAGAACTCAGCGTAATCGTCGAGAAGAGGTAAGTTATGCTGTTGATATTTGGTGGTTTACCGGCAAGTGGCAAGAGCATGATATCGAAACATGTTGCTCGCGAGCTAAGCGCCGTCTACATACGAGTGGACACAATTGAACAGACACTTAGGGATGTTGGTTTCACGAATGTATACAGCGAGGGATACGAGCTGGCTTACCAATTGGCCGCTGAGAACCTAGCGCTAGGTTTGCCAGTTGTCGCTGACTCCGTTAATTCCATAAGAATTACGCGTGATGCATGGCGAGCTGTTGGAGAAGCGGCGCAGGTTCAAGTGTTAGAAATTGAAATCGTCTGTTCCGATCTGAAAGAGCACAAGCAGCGAGTTGAAACGCGGGCGGTGGACATTGAAAAGTTAGCTGAGCCCACATGGAATGACGTGCTCGATAGAGACTATGAGCCATGGCTGCAGGCACACTTTGTGATCGATACTGCTGGTGAATCACCAGAGCGGAGCTGCGAAAAAGCATTATCGCTTATTAAATTAAACTCAACTGTCTAGGACCGCTTCAGGGACTTTCAAACTATTCGCTGTACTCCCGTGCAACCCGTGACATCGGCCCCAACCGGTCGTTCATTAGAATCGAAAGCCCTTGCAATTCTTGAAAGAATGCTTAGCTTACAAAATGATTTTCATAATATGATGGTGATGATGTGAGCGAACCGAAAACTACATTAGAAGTATTGGAAACGTTGACACCTCACGAAGCAGAAACATTGCGAAAACGTTTTGGTGTTGTCGAGAAAGTAACTAATGACACTCGTAGCCCTTTACCCACGAATGGTAATGAATCTGGTGGATCAGGAGGGACACCTGCTCCAGCAACACCTCAAAAATAGTGGGCAGACTTGCTGTTGTCTTTGTCTACTCCACTGGCATTCTTAGCTATAGCCGACTGTCTGCTTCAGGCACCAACTTATCAGTCATTCAGAGTACTCTGAACTGCAGCGACAGGTGTGTCCCGGCCCAGAGCGGCCAGTACTAACGACATCGTTCTATACATCCACACGATCACCATGGCTTGGTGGTACTGATGTGACGAGGAATATCAGCTCAGATTGCTGATCATTTCGAAGTTGGTGAGGGACACCAGCCTCAATGTGAATGCCTTGCTCCGCTTCGAGCATGTTTTCCTCGCCATCCACTTCTAAAGATGCAATCCCCGAAAGAACGAAGAAAAACTGCTCCGATTTTTGATGATAGTGGCGAACTTCTCTACAACCGCTTGGAACCCTTTCTTGAATGACACTGAGCATTGGCGTCTTGACAAGATGCCAGCCATCACAGTGGTCACCCCATTTATAGTGCTCTGAATTACTCTTTGATACGGCCATCAATTACGCGCTGTTTGTATAATTTCTAGCATTATACAAAAATCGATAAAGACAGCTTCAGGCACTTGGAAATTAATCTGAACAATCAAGGTGGTGCCTTGCGGTATACTGATTCGCAGCTTACTGAGCCATACCTATGCAGCAAGAAATACTGTGGGCGTTCGTCATTATCTTCACAATTGATTCCATCGCACCTGGGCCAGCTGTGGCAATGGTTATGTCAAGAGGAGCGTCAATTGGGCTTGCAAGAACGCTTCCTTTCATCGCAGGTCTTGTAGTTGGTGATCTTCTCTTGTTCTGTATGGCGTTGCTCGGCTTGGCTGCACTGGCAAAGTCTTTTGTAACACTCTTTTTCTTTATCAAGTGGATTGGAGTTGGCTACCTGCTCTATCTGGCGTACACAGCTTGGACTGCCAAACCTGTAAGCGCTGAAATTACGCCAGCTGGTGGCACAGGTATTCGCAGCTTTTTGCTTGCTCTTTTTCTTCCACTCGGAAATCCCAAGGCTGTCGGATTTTACGTCGCACTATTGCCCGCATTTATGGATGTGGAAGAACTGACGATGACATCTACAGTGAAATTTAGCCTAGCAATAGTTCTGATATGGAGCCTTGTGTTGATTTTCTACACCGCACTGGCTGATCAAGGACGCCAATACCTTAGCGAAACAGACGCGTTGAAATGGCTGAATAAAGGTGCTGCTGGGGCGATGGTTGGTGCTGCAGGTACAGTGGCTTTTCGTGATTGAATTGTGCCATCGCGCAGGTTCATTAAAAACGGCTTCGGGCACGAAACAGCTTAGTCAGAAGTTAATAGTGGAGAGGTAATTGGAGCTTTCGAATACGGCTGATGATGTTATCAAATACTTGAGGAGTAGATTTCTTCAAGACGTTCGTTCGGTTTCTGCTTACTTATCAGTGGCTAAAGGGAGAGAAAAAAACATTGGAAAATCTGACGGCAAGATCAGCGCAATATCTGGAAACCAAATACATGATGCGCTAACTTTCATGGACAGGTTTGTACAGGATTTTCTTTGTTTGCAGATCAGCAGGGAATTCCCAGACGTCTCAGTCCTACTTGAAGAGGAATCGACTGTTCGCCGACTCTTCTTGCCTAATGGCGGTTTGGGAACGATTCTTATCGATCCAATCGATGGGACTAAACAGTTTTCGGAAGGCGGCTCAGACTACTCAATTTTAGTTACCTATATTTTCGAAGGGAAGATCAGATTCTGTGCTGGTATATACCCTGAGTCCGGGGATCTGCTTACATCCTGTAGTGAACATCCGAACGTTGATGCTATCAGGAAAAAGTTAAACAAATTATCCGCAATCGACAAAGTGGCATGTCATTACAGAATAACGAAAGATGACAATGTAAAATGGCAATCGGCGCTCGAACGTGCCGGTAAAAACTTAGTCTGGAATGGTAATGGCTTTTACACAAATTTGACGGCGGCTCAGATGGTCATTCATGGGGAAGCTGAGGCTTTTGTGTGTGTTTACACAGCTGCCCACGATGCACTAGCTCCGGTGGATCTCATTCGTTCAGCTGGGGGTGTGGCTCGGAGATACAGTCTTGGAGAAAACTGGTCATCAAATCAAAAAATTGATTACTCATTTTTCGACGTGCAAGAATCTAGTTTCGATCATAGCTCACCGCGTGTACGACTGATTGGTGCGAGGGATGATGCAACAGCCAACGCTCTTGAGGAAATACTAGAGTCTGCCTAGATGACAAATTTCAGTGGTCGGATTGGCACTTATTTGCCAATCTTTTACAGTATTCTGAACGGCACCGACAGGCGCGTCCCAGCCTGAAGCGGAAGCTTGCTATGCCAAATAACCTGCCCGTAAATCTGTTGTGAGAAACAAAATTCAGGAGTCAAAAAATGACAACAATTGAAATTTGCCGCATAAAGAAAAATGGCAGTGAGTGAGTCCAAGATGAAACAATTTACCGGAAGTTGTATGTGTGGTTCTGTACGTTATGAGGCGAGTGGAGAGTGTCGAGATATCATCGCATGTCATTGTATAGAATGTAGAAAATCTAGCGGTCACTTCACTGCGGCAACATCGATTGAGCCTGAAAGCCTTAAACTCATTGAAAGCAAAAGTTTAATTTGAGCCTTGCGATGATGTCCCATTGCCATAACGATCAAACTGGGCAGATCATCTCCACTATCCCCGTAACGCTTGGTTAGTTTCAAGGCTAATGCAAGATCAGCATCAGTTGGAGATTCGAGACGATGAACTCCTGTTGCCATGCTTTCGCCAAATTATAGGATATCGGCCTGCAGACCTGACTTTCACGAAGCAATTATCGTGACAGTCTCTCTGGAACAGGCAGTAAAATCTCACCAAGACGAGCACGTTCACTGTTGCGGACCAGCGCACTTCCACGTTCCATCATTTGTCGGCCTCTACGGATAGATGATTGTGCCTCATCAATATTCTTATTGCCTTTATCAATGAGACTATTTCCATCGCGAATAGTGTCAATGGCATCCTCCCAACGTTCTCCAATGGCTTTGAGTCTCTTCGCCTCCTTCGCAACTGTATCTGGGGTCGATGCGCTGCCACCGGCATTGGCGATATCTTTGTATTCGAATCGAGAGTTAGTGACCAAGCTGCTACCATTTTGCACCATCGCATCACCATCTCGCACTTGTTTTCGACCTTTGATCAGAAGCTTCTCACCGTCTTTGACAAGCTCAGCCCCTCGCGTGTTAAGTTTGGTTCCATCTTTTCCCATGGCAATAGGATCACCAGAGAGAGCGGCATCGCTCACACCGTTTCCTGTCGACGCGCAGCCATGCAGGAGTACGGCGCTAGCCAAAACACTGGCAATAAACCACTTTCTATAGATCATTTGATTCTTCCTTTGTCTGTTTTTTTACAGTGTAGCGTGCTGATAAGGGGAGCGTATATTTGTAGAGGTGCAGTTGTTGTCAGTACAAGTCTAGACAGAAATTATTAGTCATCTCTTGTCGCGCTGTATATATTTTTACTGCTTACTATCTTTTACATACCATCATACTAACCCGAACAACGGTATGCAGCCTATGATGGCTACCCATAAAATCTGCGATCAAGTATCTGATCGACTCATGATGACTTTTTGTATCTCCCAGATACTGAACGACAGTATCAATAAAAGAAATAGCTATCGGGCGCCATATAGCGTGATTTTTGACTATCAGAATGTTGAAAAAATGCACCTGGTACTTTGTGTTTATGCACCGGATTCATTTGCCGGAGGCTGCTGAGATTACAATTCGCTCTGCTCCATCGGTACGAGGATGGTAGAGCGGGAGAGTCTTTGTCGTTGAAGTAAAAATATTTTATTGCCGAACATCGTATTGCCATGCCTGGGTGTGATGACCTGACCGGTTAAACGGCGAAACCTCATCTTATTTTATCGTATGGCTCTAACTCTGAAGGACTCATTTGGATTGGGTACAACATACCTTCGACTAATACAGTTACTGCGTTCTCAGTAGTTGGGCCACCGCACAACCTATGTTCAGTGCCCATCGTCTGCCGAATAAATTCTGCAGTTCTGCCCTTTAATTCGCCTTTTACTATTCTGATAGACACGATCTTTGTTACTCCTAACGGGATTTAAAGTTTTACAGCAAAGCCTTTCTCTGCTGCTAGCGTGGACAGAGTATCGGCCACCTCTATCAACAAGTAAAACTATAAATATTGGTCAGTGTGACAAATATAATCTATGATACGACTATGGATATAGACTTAGTACGAACATTTCTTGAAGTAGAGCGCTTGCGACATTTCGGCAAGGCCTCAGACGAGTTGTTCGTCACCCAAGCTGCCGTGAGCGCGCGGGTCAAGTCACTGGAGAACCTGTTGGGTGTAAGCTTATTCAGTCGTCAGTTTCGACAAATTGAATTGACACCTGAGGGGCATCGTTTCAAACGCTATGCTGAGCGCTTCATCGCCGATTGGCGTAAGGCCCGGCACGATGTGGCCATGGGCAGTGGCAAGGAACAACTTGCACTGGGCGGCACGTGGCGCGTGTGGGATGCCGGTTTGCAGGAATGGCTTCACGATGTCTACGCAAAGTATTCACACCTGGCGTTGATCGTGGAATCCCATACGCCCGACACGCTGGTTCGACGATTGCTCGATGGGCAGTTGGATGTTGGTTTTATTCTGGAACCTCCTCAAATTGATGCGCTAGAAATCGTCGAGGTGGCATTGTTGAAGCTGGTAATGGTCAGCAACAAGCCTGAGATGAGCCTGGAACAGGCTTTGAACGAACGGTTCATCATGGTGGATTGGGGTCTTGGGCAAGCAGTGCAGCAGCGCAGGCTCTATCCTGATGCGCACGAGCCCTATTTGCGGATCGCCCAAGCGGGTATAGCGATGGACTTCATAAAGCAATTTGGCGGCGCCGCCTACCTGTCTACACGCATGGTGCTCGATGAAGTGAAACGTGGAGAGCTCTTTCCGGTGAAAGGTGCCAAGCCTATTGAACGGATGGTCTATGCCATACACCCGGTGCGCAGTGAACGTCTAGAACTGATCGACAAGGTGATAGACCAGTTTGAATACCGCGTTTCACTTCCTCGTCGATCCAAGGTAGTGCAATAATTCAGATCCTAATCGCTAAAGCCCAGATGAATACATGACGACAGACTCCATAGGGTTAGGATAAACTACTCCGCCCAAAAGCAGGCTGTGAACGCTATCTCATTGCAAGTGCCCTCCCCGATTGCCCCGATACTATGGAACAGCGTCTTGGCAGATCTCGTCACGAATCCAGACGAACTATGCGATCTGCTAGCTCTGGGCGAGTTAGACCGTGAGAGCATAAGGAAATCATGTGAAGGCTTCCCTCTACGAGTACCTAGACCCTATCTCTCACGGATAAAAGTGGCTGACCCACAAGATCCACTG
Organism: Granulosicoccus sp.; assembly: GCA_023301795.1. GTDB lineage: Bacteria > Pseudomonadota > Gammaproteobacteria > Granulosicoccales > Granulosicoccaceae > Granulosicoccus. Next base: position 1,548 of record JALZVU010000300.1, on the reverse strand, counting down.
TTACTACAGATATTGCCGCGTACTGAGGAGCTGATTACCACTGACGCCGCACAACTGGATCCTCTACAAGAAAAACAGTTCTCTCCTGTTCCGGGTCTTCTACACAAGTACCATGGCAGGGTTCTGGTCGTGCTTAGTGGTAGCTGTGCCATCCATTGTCGCTACTGTTTTCGCCGCCATTTCCCTTATGAGGACGCACGCATTGGCAAAACACAGTGGCAAGCGATCTTGGAATACATTGAAGCTGATGACACCATTACTGAAGTGATTTTCAGCGGAGGCGACCCACTCAATAGTACAGATGCATCCTTGGCCGCGAAGACTTCAGACCTGGCAGAAATTGCACATCTGAAACGACTTCGTATTCATACACGACAACCTGTGATGATTCCACAGCGTGTAAATACACAACTTCTGAACTGGACAAGCGAAACGCGGCTTGATGTTGTCATGGTGCTGCACAGCAATCATGCTCAGGAGATAGATCATCACGTGGAGGTTGCGCTTATCAAACTACGTAACAATGGCATAACCTTGCTAAATCAAAGCGTACTTCTTAAAGGTATCAATGATGACGCGCAAGTCTTGGCAGAGCTCAACGAAAGACTCTTTGAGTGCGGCGTACTGCCCTATTACCTGCACATGCTCGACCCGGTTCAGGGTGCCATGCATTTCTCGGTGTCCAGGCAACGAGCTATGCAGATAAAAGCCGATTTACAGGCTCTGCTACCCGGTTATCTGGTTCCACGATTCGCAGTAGAAGAGCCACACGCACCTAACAAAACAACGTTGTAACAAAGCATTAGTGATCACGTGAGTTCATTGTGAAATGCACGTTGACTAAAAACCCCAAGGCTCAGAGCTCAGCCGACAATCACCGCGAATTTCAATATGCCATTGCCTCATAGCGGCTTCCGCACATCCCAGCACTTTAGCGATGAAGAACGCGAATCAATCTACCAGGTCATCGCCGCCCGCCGAGACATGCGCCACTTTAAGCCCGGCTCTGTCATTGAGTCCGCTGTCTTGCTGCGCATGCTGTCCGCTGCGCATCAGGCACCTTCAGTGGGGTTAATGCAGCCTTGGAGGTTCATACGCATCACTGACAGCGCGCTACGCGAATCTATTGCTGAGCTCGTTGAGCAAGAGCGACAGGCAACTGCCACCGCGATGAACGAGCGCCAAAATGAGTTCTTATCGCTCAAGGTGGAAGGTATTCGTGAATGTGCGGAATTGTTGGTAGTGGCGCTGGCTCCGGATGACGGCACAATCTTTGGTCGACGGACTATGCCCAGCGAGATGGCGATCAGCTCAGTTGCTTGTGCTATCCAGAATCTCTGGCTAGCCAGTCGGGCCGAGAATTTAGGCATGGGCTGGGTCTCGATGTTCGACCCAGTGGCCTTGAGCACTTTATTAAAACTGCCTGACCATGCAAAGACCGTGGCCGTGCTTTGTCTTGGGCCTGTGAACAGTTTCTATCATGAACCCATGTTGGAGCAGACCGGCTGGCGTGAAGGAAAACCGCTTGACGCGTTGATGTCAGAGAAC
>JALZVU010000299.1 GCA_023301795.1 Granulosicoccus sp. | reverse complement strand
ACGTAGCGAATCTATGTACTGAGGAACCGGATGCGTTAGTTGCGCACGTCCGGCTCTGTGGGAGCCCCGGAACGAGCAATCGCCCGGGGCCACCCGGTCTTCTTAGCTATTTGAGATTGTTAGTAGAGGGTATTAGCTTGACGATCTGGAAGGGCTGCGTCGTATTCATCGGCGCCAAAATCATTCACAACCGACTTTATCAGCTTGCCTGCACTGGGCAAGGACTTCGGATCTATCTTGGATTCTGCATCCCATAGCTGTGAACGTTTCAGGGCACGTGCACACTGAAAAAACAAGGTATCTATTTCGATGACAAGTGCAGTAACTGGAAGAATACCGTTTACTTCGAAGGAAGCCAGAAGGCTATTGTTGGTTGATATGTGCGCACGACCGTTAATGCGCAGGGTCTCGTTAATTCCTGGTATCAGGAACAGCAATGCGATTCGTGGATCCTGCAATACGTTTCGCAGCGTATCAAGCCGGTTGTTACCGCGTCTGTCAGGCAGAGCGATTGTTCGGTTGTCTAAAATATGTACAAAACCGGGTTTGTCTCCACGTGGGGAACAATCCATCCCCAAATGGCCGACACTTGCGACTGTAACGAACGATGCTGCCTCGATTAAGCGGCGATACTCTGCGTTGATTTCTGATGTCTCTTTTTCCACTGATGCCTTGGCAGGCTTGGAATACAGTGATTCCAGTTCGGTAAGGGTCGATACAGTGTCATTAATTTTTCTTTCCGGAGTTTTGTTGATCAATATTAAACTAAAAAGCAGAACTTGAATCCTGCGTGTTAGCCTGACAAAAGACACGAATACTTAACGCATTGCATAACGATGATTCAGTTTTATACCTCAAGCACGGTAATTTATCTGGCTGCAGCATTAGCTGAGGTGGCGGGTTGCTTTGCGTTCTGGGCGTGGTTACGTCAGGATAAAAGTGTGTGGTGGTTTGTTCCAGGCTTGCTGTCGCTGGTGCTTTTCGCCTACTTGCTGACACGAGTGGATGTCGATGCGGCTGGTCGCGCGTTTGCGGCCTACGGTGGGTTATATATAGTGACATCGTTGGGTTGGTTGTGGCTGGTGGAAGGCGTCCGGCCGACTGCGTGGGATGTCGCTGGTGCCGGGCTGGCAGTTGCTGGAGCACTGGTTATTTTAATAGGTGCGCAGCTCACTCGATGATATACTGTGTATATTAACAGGCAGTCTTCAATTTCAACGAAAAAACCATGAGTCAAGTTGCCCGAAAGCTTGCTATTTTGGCTGATGCTGCCAAATATGATGCGTCTTGCTCATCCAGTGGCTCCACAGCGCGTAAGTCACTTGATGGCAAGGGTATCGGATCAACTGAAGGCGCGGGAATTTGTCATTCCTACGCGCCTGACGGGCGTTGCATATCGCTGCTTAAGGTGCTGCTGACTAATTTTTGCACCTATAATTGTCATTATTGTGTCAATCGAGTGTCCAGCAATACACCACGCGCTCGGTTCAGCGTAGACGAGGTAGTCTCACTAACGCTATCGTTTTACAAGCGTAACTATATCGAAGGATTGTTCCTCAGCAGTGGGATTATCCAGTCACCTGATTACACCATGGAGCAAGTGGTTGAGGTTGCCAGGCGCCTGCGCACGGTGCATGATTTTCGTGGCTATATTCATCTGAAAACCATCCCGGAGGCTTCTCCAGAGCTGCTGAGTGAGGCTGGTTTATATGCTGACAGATTATCGATTAATGTCGAGCTGCCAACACGTTCCAGTCTGTCTGTTCTGGCGCCGGAAAAAGATCATGCCAGCATCGGGCGCTCCATGGGCACCATTCGTAATGCCATTGAAGAGGCCAGTGACACCAGTTACGGGGATCATAAACCCAAGGCATTTGCCGCTGCCGGTCAGAGCACGCAGATGATCGTGGGAGCTGATGATGCTAGTGATACTACGATTCTTGATTGTAGTGATCGCCTGTATAACGGGTGACTACGGAAAAGGTAAAAAATAGTACCCTAAGCTTGGCGATCGATCCGCAATGGACTGAAACCATCTGTCCCAACGCTGTCGTGCTGTGCCCAGACATAATCTCCTGTCAGATTGATGTGATCCCAGCCCAGCGGTGATAAGTGTTGTAATAAATCACTGTTCGCCTGCACATCACCCTGTGCGTGTAGATGATTGATGGCACGCTCAAGGTAAACGGTATTCCACAGCACGATGGCCGCAGTGATCAGATTCAAACCACTGGCACGATACCGCTGCTGCTCAAAGCTACGATCTCTGATTTCTCCGAGTCGATTGAAGAAAACCGCTCGGGCCAAAGCATTGCGCGCCTCCCCCTTATTGAGTCCGGCGTGAACCCTCTTGCGTAGATCAATGTTCTGCAGCCAGTCCAGGATGAACAGACTACGTTCAATTCGCCCTAGTTCACGAAGCGCAACCGCCAGGCCATTCTGTCTCGGATAGCTGCTGAGTTTGCGAATCATGAGGGATGCAGTGACCGATCCCTGTTTGATGGAGGTCGCCAAGCGTAGAATATCAGGCCAGTGCGCTTTAATAGACTTTGTATTAAGAGTCCCGCCGATCATTGATTTTAGTTCTGCGAAATCATCACTATCCGGTGGCACATACAGTTTGGTGTCTTTCAGATCCCGAATACGCGGTGCAAACCGAAATCCGAGTAGATGCATGAGCCCGAAAACGTGATCGGTAAAACCTGCCGTATCCGTATAATGCTCTTCGATCCGAAGGTCCGACTCGTGATAGAGCAATCCATCAAGCACATACGTTGAATCTCTCACACCGACATTGATAATACGCGTGCTGAACGGCGAGTACTGGTCTGAGATATGGGTATAAATCAGTCGTCCAGGTGAGCTGCCGTACCGTGGATTGACTTGACCTGAATCTGCGCCGTGGTGCCCGGTACGAAACCGTTGCCCATCTGATGATGAGGTAGTACCGTCGCCCCAGTGAGCCGCGAATGGATTGGTCAGTTGTGCATTAACCAGCTCAGCGGTTGCCGCGGAATAGGTCTCGTCACGAACATGCCAGGCTTGCATCCAGGATAACTGCTTATAGGTGGTGTCCGGGCTTGATTGCGCCATCTTGGCTAGCCCCAGATTGATACCGTCAGCCAGAATAGTCGTCAACAACCGTGTGCGATCTTTCGCGATCTCATCGGTTTTCAGGTGAACAAAATGGCGTGTGAAATTTGTCCATCGATCAACTTCAAGCAATAAGTCTGTTATCTTGATGCGTGGCAGTAACCGCGAGGCGCGAGTGATAAATTGCTGCGCCTGTTCTGGCACGCTACTCTCTTGAGGTGTCAGCTTAAGCCCGGCATCAGAAAATGTCGCATCGGGTAAGTCATTGTCTTTGGCCCGCTGATTAACCAGCGTCAACTGTTCTTGCAATGCAGACATCCGCCCCGACAGGTATCGATCACCATCGGGGTCGATCGTTAGCGGAATGCTATCAGTGCTTGCTAACGATTCGAAGGTTTCCTTGGGGATCAGATAGTCATCAAAATTGCGGAATTGTCGAGATCCGTGAACCCATATGTCCCCTGAACGCAGTGCGTTCTTCAATGACAGCAATACGCAGATCTCGTAGCCACGTCGATCAATCCCTGTCGCGCTAAACACCAGGGATTTCCAGCGTGAACTGACAAAGCTGGTGGGCGCATCATCGGGTACAGCGCGTGTATTCGCTTCATTCAACTTTCGCAGTACATTGATCGCCTGTAGCACGGGCTGTGCCGAGGGTGCCGCTTCGAATGTCAGCGCCATCAAAAACTGCGGTGTGTAGCGCCGCAACGTTCGCCATTGATCGGGGATCAGGTGCAGAAAATCGAAAGAGCCAGGGCGTGCTAACGTATCCGCATCAGTCACACTGGCAACGAATTCTTCCCAGGTGATGATCTGCTCAATGGCTGCGAACGGGTCTTCCCCGGACTCTCTGGCAGTGAGTAACGCATGACCAATGGCGCTGTAGAGTCGTACTTTATCGTTGATGGCTTTGCCCTGACGCTGAAACGCCTGTTGATGCTTATGGCGCGCGGTTGCCAGCAATTTGATCATGATGCGATCGTGCAGATCAATAATCTGATCAGTGACGGTGGCGCTGCCCTCTATGACAAGCGCTGCCAGTGTGGCGTGCCGACGCTCAGTCTCGAACTTGCTGAGATCTGACGGCATCATCTGCGCGCCCTCACGCGCAATTTTCAGTAACCGATTCTGATGTACACCCTGACCAAGGGTCGCCGGTAGCTGCACCGCCTGATAAGTTTTTAATCGATCGTTATGATCGCGTATGATGCGAGTACTGGGTTTAAGCGGTGATTGACGTAGCCATGTCACTGAGGTGTCCGGCTTCAGCGCGAGCAACTGGTCCAAGTGCTTCAGATGCTCTGTTGACAATGCACTGGTCAGTTTGCGAAACACTATTCGATTAGCGCGTGCTATCGCCTTCACACACAGCCGATCTATGACGCGCAGCTCAGGCACAACAATGCGATTGTGGCGCAATGACTGGACCGCTTGTGATGCCAGCAACACGCCTTTATCCGTTTGCAGGGCAACTTGCGTCAGCGCCTTCAATTGTGTGCGAAAGTGAGACAGTCCAAAGGGGGTGAGCTGCAGATAATGGAGTAATTGCTGACGATGCTGGCGTCGGGTCACATCGCGTGTAGCGTAGGCAGGCTAGGCATTGATGTCGAGCCATAAGGTGGTGGCCACCCAGCGAATCAAGACATCGGGGACATCACGTTTGGGCGTCAGTGCAACGCCTGGATAACGTAGCAAACACAGCTGCACGGCGAAGCCAAACCGATTGGCATCACCTCGTCGTTGGCGGATGAGCGCCAGATCAGTTTCAGAGAAGGAATACAGGCGTATGAGTTGCGCATCATCATCGGGTATCGCGAGCAACGACTCCCGGTCAGTTGCAGATAACAGAGATCGTTGAGGCATGATGTGCTCCCGATAAGACGCGCTTCCACGTGCATGGCGTCGTTCGCGCCAGCGCTATTGGCGCGTTGGCAATCCACCCTTCACAGCGCTCAACGCGGTGAGTGCTTGCTGAACAAGTGTCAATGCTGATTCCTTGTCTGCCAACCGCTGATTAGCGGTATCGACGCTCAGCTGATGGGCACGTTGCTCGGCTGCGAACGTGGTTTGAAGCACGGACAATTCAGTGGCTAATGTGAGCGCAGAGAGCCTTCGAGGCCTACTGTGTAGCTGTTGCCTTACCTTCCGTGCCAGCGGCGTCAGAGACGGTCGCCATGTTCATTGCCTCAGAAGCTGATGATGGTCGGGCCACGGCCACGCTGGAGCACCGGTTGGCAGCCATTCGGCTGATGCACCTGGGTCAGGGGTTAGCATCGCCCCACAACACGCTCGCGGTGGTCGAAGTCTTGCGCGGCATACGACGGGAGCGCAAAGGGCGTCCCGCCTCCCAGAAAGCGCCGGCAGTCGATGGTCAGATAAAACGTATGGTGGACTCATTGGATCTGAGCTCCCTGCGAGGCCTACGGGATCGTGCGCTGCTGCTCTACGGGTTTGCCGGGGCGTTTCGGCGCTCGGAATTGGTGGGAGTTGATGTCGAGCACATCGATGCGCACGACAAGGGCGACATCGTGCTCATTCCCTCCTCAAAATCCGATCAGGAAGGCCGGGGCCAGAAGGTGGGCATTCTTGCACAGCCCGATTCAGCGTACTGCCCAGTCACTGCACTTCGTGCCTGGAAACACGCAGCTCGTATCACTACCCGGGCGGTATTCAGGCGCTTCTATCGCCATGACACGATCAGTAATCACCGGCTCGGGGATCGTGCCGTTGCGCTACTCGTGAAAGACTATATCGTGGCCATCGGTCTGAGGGACCAGGAACACCGTTATTCAGGGCATAGCCTGCGCCGTGGATTTCTTACTTGCGCTGGCCAAGAAGGCGCTGATTTATTAAAACTCATTTCTCAATCACGGCACTCGCGTGTGGACACAGTGCTGGGCTACGTTGATGACCGAGAGCGTTTTGAACAGCATGCAGCAGAGCACTTGTTGAAGTCCTGACACCAGAGCAGGCACCCCTGCGAAATTGATTGATGCATTGCTACAGACCGAATTCAATATGTGTAATTAAGCCGACCGGTGCAACAATTCTTGCAACAAAGCGGCTATTTCTCGATACCTTCAATCGTTAGACCTCTTTCCATAAAAATATAACTGAAATAATCATCCCTGAGGAATTAGTCGCTTTGCAAGCTCCATGTTTTCGGTAGCGGCACCAAACGGTCTTTTTTTGACAAAGTCATTTCGATCATGTAAGAATCTATAAAATATTTTTTCAGATAATGAATTGCCATTGATCGAGATGCAAGACCGTCTAAATAAATAGTTTTCTCTACTACAGTGTTTGCATGATCATTACTCATGCTGCATCTCTTTAATTTGTCTCACTTTAAAAGTGAGTTCATTTATCTAATCAGGGAATCATTTTTTCATGACAAAGCAACTTTCCAAACTGTTTTTGATGTCTCTGTTCACGATACCATTTGTTTTTTTGCCTCCCTACGCAAACGCCTCATTCATCCACAAAATCGCAGTTAAAGATTCGGTACAGCAAAGTGAAATAGTATTACTCGGCACGATAGCAAGGTTGAGCTATGACGTGTCAAAGGAATCTGGCTCTCCCTACACGATAGCGTCAATCAAAGATGCGCAGATATTTGGAGCGCTTGGCTTAGTAAGATAAGAAGATGATTATGACATAAGGTTTATGGGTGGAAAGATAGATGTAAAAAGTGAAGACGGCACCAGTCGCACAATAGAAGGTCTATTGTCCATTAACCCGTATTTGAGGGAGGGAGAAAAAGCTATATTTTTCTTAAATGGTAATGGAACGAGAGCAGTGCCTTTTGTCGGTGGCTTTGAAGGTGTAATAAAAATACGATCCGATGGCAGGGTGACGTTTGGCGACGACACACTGGTAGAAAGTGTCTCTAAAAACGGTGTTCTTTTGGAAGGTAGTGCAAAAGACAACTCTTCCAACGGCGTGGAAGTTCTTAACGTATATGGCGGCCTTGTCTTGCAAGAACCTACCAGATCAACGGAAAGAGATAACCCAACAAACTTCGCCGATATAAAAAATCTCATCATCAACGAAGTTAGAAGAGCAGGGTTGCAGTCAAGATATAGTAAAAACTACTACATTCCACTCCCAGATTTAGAATAGTGGCCATAAGTAGTCGATATTTTAAGAATTAATTAGACTAACTAAACTTATATCTATATTCATCATGAAAATAATAAAACACGTATCTAGGGTGACGCGAATACTAGGATTGCTCTACATTAGTGCTATACCGCTCACAGCGAATGCTTGGATTCCATTTCCTTGTGAAAACGGGACCGGACAAACAACAGGCTATGTTAATGACACAATTACATATGGATTTCTAGTCGATACTCAGCCTTACAACGCTAACTTCACTTCCGCGATTAGTCAGGTCGCAGCTGCCTATAGAAATGTCGGTGATAGTAATTTTCGCGTGTTTATCACTCCAAGGTACGGTGACACTAAGGTCAACATATCGCCAAATAACGGAAACACCATGCCAGGTGGTATCGAAATGGGCTTCGAGGATTTCGATGCTTTGGGTCTGTCATCTAATGCCATTGCCGTAGCCTATGTATATAGAGATGGTTGTGAAATCATTGGCACAGACGTATTATTCGATAAAGACAGAAAATGGAATGCAGGCAAATATCAAGGTGGTAGCGCTTTTAGTGAAGGTTATTCCATAAGCCAAACTGCATTGCATGAAATTGGCCACTCGTTAGGGCTAAAACATCAGCAAGGATTGCTATCAGCAATGAACAGTATTTATCCTTTCGGTGGGGGTGTAGGCGTTAACAACGACGCCACACCGCTGGTTGATGATGTCAGAGCAATCCGAGTAATTTACCCATCAAACACACCTGTTGTTAGAGATCTAATTAGTTCAAGATATAAAGCTAATGTGGGAGCAGTTGTACGAAATAACGTGAAATCAACTGGGACAAATTCAACTCAGTTAGCTGTAAGACGAGGCCAAACATACAATATAGAATTTTCTATTGAAAATCACGGCACTACGTCAGCAAACAACGTAGACGTCGGAGTTTATCTGTCTAACGACAAGTCGATTTCGCCATCATCGGATGTGTTTTTAGGCGGATTTACTGCGAATTTTGGCTATGGTGCGACGATGCCAGGTATCGCTTCAGTAACAATACCTTCTGGCGTAGCACTTGGGAATTATTACATTGGAGTCTACGTTGATTCGTCCAATAATCACAGCACTGAAAGAGATGAGAATAACAATATTTCTCTAGTAACAACATCTGGGGTTTCATATCGTTACTTAGTTACTAATTAGGTATGTCATGAAGACACTGGTTGGTTTTTCTTCAGCTATTATCTTGACAATTCTATTGTACGGGTGTAGTGACGGCGCGTCGGAGATAGTTCCAGAATCTACCCTCATTAATACATACGGCGTTATTTCTATTAGGCAGAACACCCTTACAAGTAATTTTACGAGAGTGTTGAACGCTTCTCCCGGTGCTTTTGCGAGATTTTATAGTGTTGCAGGTATGATTCCAGCTCGAGATGTGAGTGAGGAGTATCTCCTGGCTTTGGATAGCTGTGTTGTGTTATCAGGCAATAGCGATTCATTTGCGCTCTCGGCATCGTCTATTCAAAAATATGGGGATATTGTCGGCACCTTTCCTATAGATGCTGGTGAGAGGATACTGTTAACATCAAGTGCTGGGGCTTGGTTGCAACTTCAGAATATATCGACTACACGTTTTATATACACAAGTGAAGAGGATATTACACCTGTAATTGAGCCATCATTTTTTACTCTGGACGTGCCTGGTGCTACTTTTCCTGCGTTTATGAATGTGACATTTTCAGGCTTGCCAAGTCTCACAAAATATGAACCGGGTGTAGATGAGATCACTAAGCTTGATTCCTCATTTGTTTGGTCGGAAAATGGTAATGACGACACGTTTGTTCGCATAATTGCCAGCAAAAATATTGGTGAGGACATCTATTACTTAGATTGTATGGCTGAAGACGACGGGTATTTTGACATACCGCCAAAAACCAAGAACATCCTCGGTGAGGATTTCAAAGATTATTCATTCCAGATTTATAGAGGAAGGGTAGAAACTATCATTCGTGAAAATACAATACTTATTGTCATGAGTTACATACCTTCGGTGTGATCGACCGAATCTTGGCGAAGAGTTACTCGATCTTTCAACGATGGGCTATCTGCATACAATATTCATTTTGAATATACATCGCACTAATTGCACGTACCTTACCAAGCAGTTGGATCCAACAAAACAATGGTGATTACCATATATAATATTTCGTAAGATATAACCAAGCGGTACGCACCATCGTCGTCCATGCTGGGGACTATGCGCAGCTGGTCAGCTACGGCTTCAATTATTTTCACATAGAACAAGAACGTCTATGCGTGCGATAGCTTGCTTGTTTAGAGACAGATCGGCCTAGTCTTTTACGACGATCTGCATGCTTAAGGTACAATTTTTTACCTATTCCGTAGTTACCCCTACAAGCGTTTCAAGATGAAGCGAGTGTATTACTCAGCATTTAGTCCCATACCCGATGCCAGTGCGGTGTTGCCCCTAGCTCCGCCTAATTTGTTGCGTGAGCATCGTCTCTATCAGGCTGATTGGCTGATGCGGTTTTATGGTTTCGAGGCTCGGGAGATTGCCAGTCAGGCTAGCCAAGGCATGCTTGATCTGACACTCGATCCCAAACTATCTTGGGCGCTGGCCCACCGAGACTGGTTTCCTGTGGATGTGAATAAAGCTTCTCGCAATTCACTGTTACGTGTTCCGGGGCTGGGTGTGAAAGGGGTAGAAAAAATACTGCAGGCGCGCGCAACCATGCGATTAAGGCTGCACGATCTTAAATGTATTTCACGCTCTATAGAACGTATGAAGCCTTTTGTTACTACCTTGGACTGGTCGCCATCGTCCTTGCTGGATAGTGCTGATTTACGCATTCAATTGATGGGGCGTAAAGCGCAGCTGGATTTATTCGCAGCAGCGTAATGATCTGCACATTTACTTTTGAACATCCTGCCGATTTTTCGCTGTGGCGAACTTATGCGCGTCGTTGTCTTGCGGATGATGTAAGGCCGGAAAATACGAGTTGGTGTGTTGGGAGTGCCGGTTTGTTTGATGCTATAGATGCGCAAAATCCGGCGGAGCAAGCCTCCAGTGAAATTGCGCGCCCGCCATCATCGATGCGAGTGCCAGCTGCATTTGTCAGCCTTGCTGAACAGGTGATTTGTCATAGCGATGAACAACGTTTTGCGCTGTTGTATCGCGTACTGTGGCGTCTGACACATGGCGAGAAGGACCTCATGTCTCGATGCACTGATATTGACGTTCACAGGCTGAACCAAATGGCGTGTGCAGTGCGTCGGGATCAACATAAAATGAAGGCGTTTGTCCGCTTTCGCCAATATCAAGTGAATGAGTGTGACTATTATCATGCGTTTTTCGAGCCTGATCATCACATACTGCGCTCCACCGCAGGATTTTTCTGTCGGCGCTTCGCCAATATGTTGTGGAGTATTTCAACACCTGAGGAATGTGCTCATTGGGATGGGCATGCATTGGATTATGGTCCAATGGTTCCGACACACTCCTTACCTGATGCAGAGAACATGGACGATTTGTGGCTCACCTATTTCCAGAGTATCTTTAATCCTGCGCGCCTTAAGCTCAATGCCATGCGCTCAGAGATGCCAGTGAAATACTGGAAAAACCTGCCAGAAAGTAGTCTGATTTCTGAGTTGTCTCATGGTGCTGGGCAGCGATCACAGCGTATGATTGACAGCGGGCCGACGGTACCGTCGCGCTACGCTATTGCGGGGAGAAAATCATAGGCATTCTGATTCAGGACCACGAGGTGCGCGCAGACGTTTTGTTATGCGATGTCGCCCTGAGTTTCTGGGGTGGCGTTCATCCCTCAAGCGGTCTGATTATGGACGCTCATCATCCGCAACAGGGTGAGTCGGTGGCAGGCAGAATTGTCATGATGCCTTCGTCCAGAGGCTCTTGCACAGGCAGTGCTGTGCTGTTGGGCCTTGCGTTGATTGGCAAGGCACCCGCTGCATTGGTTTTTCGTGAGGCCGAGGATGTGTTGACGCTGGGTGCCATTGTTGCAAACACGTTGTATGACGCCTCTATCGCTGTCATCAGGCTTGATCACGCAAATTATGATCAGCTTGCGTCTGAGCCACAGGCACACGTGGCTGATGGAAAGATAGTGAGTGGTGCGAGTGTGATCTCGTTGAGGGGGCTTGATGAAGGTGCTTTAACCTTGACCGATGAAGATCAAGGTAGGCTAGATGGCACTGAAGGTAGTGCTATGCAGGTTGCTCAGCAAACGTTGTGCACCATGGCCCTTGTGCAAGGTGCTAAACGCCTTACAGACATTACTCGCGCTCATATTGATGGTTGTATTTACGCAAGTCCTGCGAATCTGACGTTTGCACAAACCGTGATGGATATGGGAGGACGTATCAGCGTGCCCACCACCATGAATGCTATTTCAGTGGACTACGCCAATTGGAGAAAGCAGGGCATAGCTACCGATTTTGGAGATGCTGCACAAGCGTTGGCCGATGCCTATGTGTCTATGGGAGCCCAGCCTACATTCAGCTGTGCACCGTATCTGGCAGCAGATCACCCGGTTGCTGATGAGCGCATTGCCTGGGCTGAATCCAATGCGGTGGTGTACGCCAATTCAGTTCTAGGTGCGCGCACGAACAAGCACCCGGATTTTCTTGATCTGTTCATGGCCATGACAGGTCGGGCCCCTGAGGTTGGCATGTATTGTACGGATGCCAGAGCGCCTGTAAAAGCTATTGATGTGCAGCTACC
>JALZVU010000298.1 GCA_023301795.1 Granulosicoccus sp. | reverse complement strand
AGGGCCGACATTAATTATTATAGGAAGCTACATAAGAAACGTGTTGATCTATCTTACGTTGCTGACTATCTTGGTGAATGCCAGACATCAATGGGGATAGGGTACAGGTATGAATGTGTCAGAGACTATGACTCAAAGGTTTCAAGAAGATTAGAATATTACTTGGAGAATACAGAGATTAGTCGTGAGAAACTCTATCCCCGGATGGGAATGTTGGCATGTTATCTACTAGAAAATAAAATCCTGATCAGTGATTTACATGCTCGAAACATTTTGATCAAATTAGGTGGAAGCGGAGAAGTTACCCCTATGATTGTAGATGGTATAGGGGATCGTGTAGCGATCGAAGTTTTCAATTTACTGCCAGGAGCTATTGAGTCAAAAATTGCCCGACGATGGAATCGGTTTGCTCATCGTGAATTAGAAGGCAAGGTAATATTTGATTAAGTTTCATGTAAGTACACGGATAATTAGCTCTAGGGAAATGTTCTGACTGATCGCCAAGCACGTTTGTTAGAATTGCTTTCGCAGTTTGCCTCTTTACGCCCTGACCGTTGAGTTGCACATACAAATTGAATTCGCCTTATATTAGATAATGGAATTTGTAAGCTTTGTAAATTCAGCTTGGAAAGCGCAGTGGTTCTCGATGAACCAATCTCTAGCTTTCTTACCCGTTTTTAGTTTTTTGTCAGCAGGCATAGAGATAATGTCTTGTATACCGGCTTCTAGTTGAACTTTGTCAACCTCGTAATTGGGCCAGCGCTAGCTGTGCCAGTGAGGCAACGTGGTAAGTAAGAGGCTGGGCATTCAAGCCGGATGTTCTGACCGATGCACAACACAGCAGATTGCTGAACGGGTCGAGTGGTGCCGGCGGTGGCCTGACAAAAGCGGCTGGTGCTAAGCCAGGTGTTTTGGGATTCTGCGCTGCGAAGTGGTATTGCCACTTACGTAAGCTCACTAGCTTGACTTCGTAACGGGCGCAGAATTCTCGCTCACTCAGGGTGACATCGCAATACTTGGATACTAGCTTCGACCATTGCTTGGCAGAAATTTTACGGGGGATCGGTACCATACGGTACGCACTTTTTTAGTAGGGGATCGGTCCATACGGTATGCTCTCTTTAAGTAAGAGCATAAATTTGCGGCTATGTACGAGTCCTAGCGCAATATGTGCAGCAAGTTGCGCTTACGATTCGCAGATGAAAATAGCCTAGTTAGTTGAGTGATTTTTGTGTATAGCGGCTTGGTGGTGGTCTATACCTCCTATACTTCTTGCCAACCACATTCAAGATGCTGACGAGATGTTGTACTTGCAATACATTTAAGCAACACTGTTTGCTCTTGATGTTGCAAGAGAGCCTGCCAGTTTTTCTCTGGCGAAATAGCGATCTCGAGGGTGATTGCTTATCGATGATAACGCTGTCAATATGCCACCAATGAAGTGCTAGCGTCTTCCTGAATAGAGTCAAACTAAGTCAATGTATCATCTGATTGTATGTGCGTAACGTGTGGCGATAACATACCGGTTTTCACCTAACGCTAGAGATTACTATCATAGGGTTTACTACCCTGTGTACATGAAATATGTAGAGCAAGCTTTGCTAGTCAGGCTTCCTCAGCGCAACACAAATCCCACCTGCGATATGCGCACGCAAGATAGAATTTCCAGATATCCATTTTGCAAACATGCGCAAAGTGCCTGTGCGTGGTAGTAAATAGTATATTTGACGATGATGTATATGTTGTAAAAACATAGACATAGTTCGTTGCATTGGACCTAGTGATAGGAATTACTATCCCTCAGGTAGTGTTCAATTAGTCGTTGGAGATTGAAGCGATTGGTTGATTAATGATACTCGTCCACAAGGCTGATTCAGCACTGAATAAAAACGTTTTCATCTAATTCAACTTGTTTGAAAGAATGTTACTGATCGCACGATTAGTAGAAAACTGCATAACAGGTAATGGCAAAAATGGCACGGCATGCGCGTTGCTGCGATGAAGGCTCGAGAGAATGCAGGAATTTCAATTGATAGATATTGATGCTTTTTTCTTGGAACAAGTCTGATACCCATTGCTGAGCACGAGGCTCTTCTTTTCAACTGTTTACAAGCAGTGCAAAATCCGATTGTAATGAATAGAAAAAATACGTTGTCTGGATGGCTGAGAATTGTTATTGCGATTCTGTTTCTGTCAACCTCTTCCCTATGGGCAGCAGATCCGGACAATGACGGCATTTTAAGCAGCAGAGATCTGGATGATGATGGTGATGGCATACTTGATATGGACGAGACAAGCTGCTCGATCAATGGTCAGGTGTCCTGGTTACATGATGTTATAGGCACCCTTGGTAGCGCCACCATCGATGCGCAGATCGGCAGCTCTCTTACAACCAGCGTCGACCTGACCGTTGGTCCTGGCCTTAGCAAGTTATTGAATGCCTTTGAATACGTTCTTGCAGGTGCAACTGAACTTACACTGAGTGCTGCAAAAGCATCAGGTGACTACTTAGAGGTTGGGCTTACATTCGACCAGAATGCCTATCTTTACAGTTCGCATCTGGGAATTGTCTCGACTCTGCTTGGGGGGGTAATTGCTGCAAACTACGAATTTGCAGCAGAGATCTCAGATGACAGCTTTGTATCTGCATCAGCACTTTATGAGAGTAGTTTGTTAGTTGCACCGCTTCTTAATCTGGGATCAACTAAAACAAACCTGTTCAGCCCCTACCTGTTGCAAGGCGGTATTGACTATAAAATTCGTATTTATTTGTTTAACGAGCAGAATGGGTATCTGGCACCTGGCGTTGTCAGTTTTGGCAATTTACAATTGGTGGTAGGTACAGGGTGTGATTCTGATACAGACGCTGATTCTGTACCCAACATGGAAGATATTGACTCAGATAACGATGGAATTGTAGATAACATCGAGGCTCAGTCCGCTGCAAACTACATAGCGCCACTATTTCTGGACACTGATTCGGACGGTATTGATGACGCCTATGATGCAGACGCTGGAGGTACACCGCTTAGCCTTCAGAATTCTGATGATTCAGACGTATATGACTATCTGGATTCTGACAGTGATGATGACGGTGTGCCCGACTCTGTGGAAGGACACGATTCTGACGGTGATGGTGTGTCCGATATTCTGCTTGGATTGTTGACGGCAGATATTGATGGGGATGGTTTGAACGATAGTTACGATACGGTTAGTTCGCCCGCATCGAATAATGCGCTTGGTGCCAATGCGCCACTACCTAATAGCGATGGTAATGATCTACAAAACTGGCGCGATACCGACGATGACAATGATGGAGTTCTGACCAAGGATGAAGATGTAAATGGTAATGGCGATCTACAAGATGATGATATAGATGGTGATGGATTTCCTGACTATCGAGAATCTGTTCTGATTGATTCTGATGGAGACGGGCTTGTCGACGAACTGGATTCGGGTAATACAGACCCCTGCGTGCCTTCGTTGTTTGGTACCAACTGCCTGGTGGATAGTGATGCTGACGGCACCCCTGATAGTCAGGAAGGTGAAATTGCCGACGGTGATGGTGATGGCATTAAAAACCATGCGGAATCCTCTATTACTGACACCGACGGTGACGGCGTTACCGATCAATTTGATGTGGCTAATTCAGATGCGTGTGTTCCATCATTATTTGGTTCGAATTGTCTGGCAGACAGCGACGCCGATGGCACCCCTGACAGTATGGAAACTGCCACGGCTGACACTGACGGGGATGGCGTTAATGATTATCTCGAATCCTCTAGCAGCGACACCGATGGCGATGGCGTTGCTGATCAATTTGATTCAGCAAATTCAGACGCTTGTGTCCCGTCGTCGTTTGGTACCAATTGCCTGACTGACAGCGACGCTGATGGTACCCCCGACAGTCTGGAAGGGGCTACTGCTGACACAGACGGGGACAGCGTTAAGGATTATCTTGAATCCTCTACCAATGACGGCGATGGTGACGGAGTTACCGATCAACTGGACGTTGCCAACTCAGACGCTTGTATTCCTTCGTTGTTTGGCACTAACTGCCTGACAGACAGTGATTCAGATGGCACCCCCGACAGCGTGGAGAGTGCCACTGCCGACACTGATAACGATGGGGTTAAGGACTATCTCGAATCCTTGACTAACGACGCTGATGGCGACGGCGTAACTGACCAACTTGATCTGGCAAACTCGGATGCGTGTATACCCTCTTTGTTCGGTACCAACTGTTCAAACGACAGTGATGCCGATGGAACACCCGATAGCGTAGAAGGCGAAGCTACCGATACGGATTCAGATGGCATTAAAGACTTCGCGGAATCGTCTGTATTTGACACTGACGGCGATGGCGTGACTGACCAACTCGACTCGGCAAATTCAGATGCGTGCCTACCTTCTGTATTCGGTACTAACTGCTCAGCTGACAGTGACGCTGATGGAACGCCCGATAGTCAGGAAGGCGCAACAATCGACACCGACGAGGATGGCCTTGAGGACTATCTGGAATCGTCGACTATCGACACTGATGGCGACGGCATTGCCGATCAATCTGATCCTGCCAATATTGACGCATGCATACCTTCTTCATTTGGTACCAACTGCCTGATAGACAGTGACTTTGATGGTACCCCCGACAGCCAGGAGGACGCGACAACAGATACCGATGAGGATGGCGTTGAAGATTATCTGGAATCGTCCATCAATGATACAGATGGGGATGGTTTTAACGACCAGGCTGATGTTGCGGATAATGATGTATGTTTACCCTCAAATTTCGGAACGAGCTGTTTAACCGATAGCGATGGAGATGGTATTCCTGACAGTATTGAAGGTGAAAATGTCAATACCGATGGTGATAGCCTTCTGGACTATCTGGAATCATCCACGACTGATACTGATAATGATGGTGTAGCCGATCAATTAGATGTGGCTAATGAGGACTCGTGCGTACCATCCGTATTCGGTACAGATTGTCTGACCGATAGTGATGCGGATGGTATTCCCGATAGTCAGGAAGGGGTGACCACGGATACCGACGGTGACGACATCAAGGACTATCTCGAATCCCTCATTAATGACATTGATGGCGACGGCGTTGCGGATCAACTGGACGCAGCTAATTCGGACCCTTGTATTCCTTCCCATTTTGGTAATAATTGCCTTGTAGACAGTGACTCTGATGGCTCTCCCGACAGTGAGGAAGGTGCCATTGCCGATTCTGACGGAGATGGTCGACCTGACCATCTTGAGTCTTCAACTTATGACACTGATGGCGATGGCTTGGCTGATGAATCTGATCCTGCGAATTCAGATGCATGTATCCCTTCAACGTTTGGGACTAATTGCCAGACCGACAGTGACGCTGATGGCACTCCCGACAGTGAGGAAGGTGACTCTGCCGATACTGACGGCGACGGTGTAAAAGACTTTGACGAATCCTCAAGCGCTGATGACGATGGCGATGGGGTTACGGATCAATCTGATCCTGCCAACACAGACGCGTGTGTACCTTCCGCTTTTGGTAGCAATTGCGAAGTGGATACTGATGCTGATGGCACACCGGATAGTCAGGAGACAGAATCTGCTGATACAGATGAAGACGGTATCAAGGACTATGTTGAATCATCAGTTGATGATGAGGATGGTGACGGGGTTGATAACCAATCCGATGTGGCAAATTCGGATGCGTGCCTGCCGTCACCGTTTGGCACCAACTGTGAGATTGACAGCGATGCTGATGGCACTCCTGACAGTGAAGAGGACGCCACAACAGATACCGATGAGGATGGCGTTGAGGATTATCTGGAGTCGTCGACCAATGATGCGGATGGCGACGGATTCAATGACCAGGCTGATGTGGCAGACAATGATGTGTGTTTGCCGTCAAATTTCGGAACGAACTGTTTAATCGATAGCGATGGAGATGGCACACCAGACAGCATTGAAGGTGAAAATGTAGACACCGATGGTGATAGCCTTTTTGACTATCTGGAATCGTCCACGGCTGACACTGATAATGACGGTGTAGACGATCAATCCGATGCTGCCAATGAGAACTCATGTGTGCCGTCCGTATTTGGTACGGGTTGTCTGACCGATAGTGACGGAGACGGCATAGCTGATAGTGTAGAAGGGGCGACTACCGATACCGATGGCGATGGGACGCAGGATTACGCTGAATCGTTTCTGGTTGATACCGATGTAGACGGAGTTAATGATCAGGCTGATCCTGTAAATGATGATGCCTGTATTCCGTCTATTTTTGGTAACAACTGCCTGACAGATAGCGACTCCGATAGCACCCCCGACAGTCTGGAAGGCGCAACAGCTGATACGGATAATGACGGCGTGTTTGATTATCTTGAATCGCTGATTAATGACATGGATGGCGACGGCGTTACTGATCAACTCGACGCTGCTAATTCAGATGCTTGTATTCCTTCCCGTTTTGGGACTAATTGTTTGCTAGACAATGACGCTGATGGAATCCCTGACAGTGTAGAGGGCCTCATTGCTGATTCTGACGGAGATGGTCGACCGGACTACATCGAATCATCAATTGATGATGAGGATGGTGATGGGGTAGATAACCAATCCGATGTGGCTAACGCGGACGCATGCATACCTTCTTCATTTGATGCCAACTGCCTGTTAGACAGCGACGCCGATGGTACCCCCGACAGTGAGGAAGGCGCAACTGTTGATACTGACGGTGACGACATCAAGGATTATCTCGAATCCCTGACTATTGACACTGATGGCGACGGTATTCCTGATCAATCCGATCTTGCAAATGATGATGCTTGTGTGCCGTCTGTGTTTGGTGCCAATTGCACAACCGATACAGATTCTGATGGCAGGCCGGATAATCAGGAAGGTGCCGAGGTAGATACTGACGGTGATTCTGTTCTGGATTATCTGGAGTCACGCATTGTAGATACAGACGGTGATGGTTTAAACAATCAGGAAGACATTGCGAACGATGACCCTTGTTTGCCTTCGGCGTTTGGTAATACCTGTACCACTGATACTGATTCAGACGGAAAGCCGGACAGTGAGGAAGGTTCTTCCGCTGACACTGACGAGGATCTGATACCCGATTATCTTGAATCAGCGCTGGACGATACTGACGGCGATGGCATTAGCGATGAGGCTGATAGTGCTAATGAAGATGCGTGCTTGCCTTCAAACTTCGGCACCGGTTGTAATGTTGATACAGACGGCGATGGAACACCCGATAGTCAGGAAGGCGCAACAACAGATACTGACAACGATGGCGTTGTCGATTATCTGGAATCAACCCGGATAGATGCTGACGATGATGGTGTGTCTGCGCAGGACGATGCATTTGATAGTGACGTTTGCCATCCTTGGTTGTTCGCGACAACATGCTCATCAGATCAGGACTCTGATGGAATTACGGATCATACTGAAAGTGAATTTGCCGACTCTGATGGCGATAACGTGCCGGACTTTCTTGATAGTGATAGTGATGGTGACGGTATACAGGATAGCGTTGAGTCCAATGGCACTGCTGGTAGTCGCGATTCAGATTCGGACGATGTTCCTGACCATCTTGATATCGACTCTGACAATGATGGCATTGTAGACAACATCGAAGCTCAGTCCACCGCTGACTACAAAGTGCCTGCTGAAACTGACTCTGACGGCGATGGTCTTGATGATGCTTTTGATGTTGATGCTGGTGGTACTGCGCCTGTATTGACTAACACCGACGGAACTGACGAGCCAGATTACCTGGATACTGATAGTGATAATGATGGTGTGCCTGATTCGGTTGAGGCTTTCGATCGTGATGGGGACGGTATTGCAGATATTTTGCCGCCTTCTGAAAACGTGGATTCTGATGAAGACGGCTTAAACGATGTTTACGACACCGTCGTATCCTCTGCGAGCAACAATGCCCTGGGCTCCAATGCACCATTACCCAACAGGGAGGGCGAGGATTCTGATGACTGGCGTGATTCGGATGATGACAATGATGGCGTGCTGACCATTGACGAGGACACCAACAGGAGTGGTACCTTACTGGATGATGATAGCGATGGCGATGGCCAGTTGGATTACATAGAATCTTCGACTGCAGATGCAGATGATGATACCTATGCTGATCAGATAGATCCCGATAACAATGACGCTTGTGTGCCGTCCTCGTTTGGTCGTAACTGCGTGATCGACACTGATGGTGATGGAACACCGGATAGCATAGAAGGTTTGGATGCTGATTCAGATCTGGATGGAATAAAGGATTTTGAAGAGTCTTCTACCGCAGATTCTGATCTGGATAATACGGCGGACCAATTTGATCCTGATCACAATGATGTTTGTGTACCTTCAAACTTTGGGGCAGGTTGTTCGATAGATACTGATGGGGATGGGGTGTCAGATTCAGTAGAAACTGAAGCTGCGGACTTCGATTTCGACAACGTACCGGATTATCTTGATACCGATAGCGACAATGACGGTGTGCCGGACGAAATTGAATCTGATGCTGATACTGATGGCGACGGTGCGCCTAATTATCTTGATCTGGATACTGACAACGACACTATATCAGATCAAATTGAGGCGGGAAGAAATCCCGAGTCGCCGAGAGATTCTGACAATGACGGAATACTGGATATGCGAGATCTCGATAGTGACAATGATGGCTTAGGCGATGAGGTAGAGGCACAAAGTTCGGTTTTGAATGACGAAATTCTGGCAAATTTGTTTAGCGATGAGAGTGATGCTGTACCACAGGATTTTGATAACGATGGCGTTCCTGATTATCTTGATCATGACAGTGACAACGATAGCATTTGTGATGTAGCAGAAATGATCAGGATCAATGCTGACCTTAATCAGGATGGAATAATTGATGACTTCCTTGATGCAGATGGAAACGGAATGCACGATGCAATTGAGCAATCGACAGTATTGCCACAAGACGTAGATGCAGATGGACAGCCTAATTTCCTCGACATTGATACCGATAATGACGGGGTGTACGATATTGTTGAAGCAGGTGGTATCGATCTGGATGATGATGGTGTTTTCGATGGTATGGCTGATTCAGATGGAGACGCTATTCCGAATTCAGTCGACGTTGATTTAACGAGTGGTGATGATCGTGACCAGGATGGGATTGATGACACGGCTGATTCCGACTTTGTCGTGAATGGAATCGACACAGATGCTGATGGAATAGTTGATAGTTACGATCCTGATAGAGATGGTGACGGTTTCGCGGATTCGTTACAGGACCAGGATAATTTGGTGGAAGCTCCAGATACAAACGATAACGGCATACCAGATTTTCAGGAAGCAAATCCAGCGGGATTCGCACGAACAGGAATTGCAGGCTCAGGGTGTTCTATTTCAGGAGAATCAAGGGTAAAGGATCCATTCCTGCTCATTCTGGTTGCGTTGGCTTTTATGTTGTGTTGCCGGAAAAAACTGACAGCACCGCTGTTTGCCATGCCATTGCTTATTGGGCTTGTCATGGCGGCTAGCAGTGCCAACCCTGTCTACGCAGCTTCGATAGATCCGACAAGTAATATTGAATTTACGGATTTTTATGAGAATCGACCGTATTACCTTGGTATGGGCTTTGGCGTTAGCAAGGTAAAGCCAGACACAAAAGATCTGGCAAATACGGACCTAGGCGATAGTTCGAGCGTCGGGTTTCAGTTTATGGCAGGAGCCGATGTCAATAGATGGCTTTCTTTGGAGTTGCACTTTACTGATTTGGGCGCCGCGAGGTTCGACAACGGCTCTGAGATAACCTATCAGCAATTTGGCGCCAGTGCACTTGTTTATGCTCCAAAACGCAGCAATCGCATTGGAGAGAGAAGTGTCAATTTTTTTGGTCGTGCAGGTATCGGGTTCCTGAGGAATGACTCAAGCGGAAATATTGACTATGAACAGGTTAATAGTCAGCATTTTCTTTTAGGACTCGGGCTTGAATATAGAACAAAGGGCAAGCTTGCGATCCGCGTTGAGGGCTTTGGTTTTGATCAAGATATTCAGTATGCTCAGCTGAGTGTTCAATATCGTTTTCGCCGTGCATTAAACAGATCCAAGGTACTTTCCGACGCTGTTGATACCGAAGTTGTAGTACCGTCTCCCCCGGAAGCTGCCGTAAAGCTGGCTCCAGCACTACCGGTAGTTAAAGATTCTGATGGTGATGGTATTCCAGATAACGTTGATAAGTGCGTATATTCTGAGGTGGCCTCTTATGTTAACAAGGAGGGGTGCGAACTTTTTGATAATCAGCTCAGAGGGGTGACGTTCATTGCAGGGTCAGCTTTGTTGAATGAGACACACAGGAAAATTCTGGAATCAGTGGCGATCGAAATGGCAAACTACCCCAGCTATCGCTTCCTCGTAGCCGCACATACTGATGACGTCGGAGAAGAACTACAGAACATACAGTTATCAAAACGACGAGCTGACGCAGTGACGAAATTTCTGATTGCACAGGGTGTCAATCAGTCACGTCTTGTGTCAATCGCACACGGTGAAGGTATCCCGATCATGTCCAATAGTACGCCTGAGGGTCGAGCTCGTAATCGCCGAGTGGAAATAAATGTCATAGAGGTGGTTGATTAATCGTTGGCAGATGTTGGGAAACCACAGAAATACCACCATAGATCGTAACAACTAACGGCCGTACAGGCGGCCAAGTTGTATATCGAGAATAGAAGTCCGGTCAGTCCGCGTTGTAGCGTCAGCAGAGATCCGGAGCTCCAGCGTATTTCTCCCGTGATATCTAATGAAGTAATGAACTCACCGGTTTATGTGAGCCTGTAAATCATGCTGTGTATGTGCTCGTTTCACACGTGAGGGGCAAGCTGCTTCTCAAACACAATCGTAAAGCGATTTAGCGCAGGTTTCTAGTCTCTAATGGGCATAGTCCACTTCTTTGAAGCAGCCTGTATCGCCAAGTACACCACTTTTGTTGCTGAATCTTCGCTTGGAAAGAGCTTTCTTGTTTTTACTGATTTCTGGATAACACTGTTGAGTGATTCAATCGCGTTGTTGGTGTAAATCACTTTGCGTATGTCCGCAGGAAATTCAAACAGCGTGATCAGGTTCGGCCAGTGCGCACGCCAGAACTTTGAGATTTGGGGGTGCGGTTTATGCAAACTATCAGATATTTGTATGATCACGGCGTCCCCTGTTATTAGGACATACTCATCCTGGTTTTGAAGAGCAGCAGTTCAATGCTGCTGAGGCCGCTCAAGCCGCTCAAGTCACTCAAGCCACTC
>JALZVU010000297.1 GCA_023301795.1 Granulosicoccus sp. | reverse complement strand
AGCATGAATATGCAACAACAAGTGACCACGTTTACCGCTACAGAATTTGGTCGATCACTAACGCCTAATGGCAGTGGTACTGACCATGGTTGGGGCGGCCATAGCCTGGTAATGGGAGGTGCCGTGTCCGGGAATGCAATACACGGTACTCTGCCTGAACTCGCTATCAATAGCGACGACACCGTAGAAAACAACCGAATCATTCCCACAAGCTCTGTAGATCAATACGGTGCAACCCTTGCACGATGGTTTGGGATGAATGAAAACGAAATTGATTACCTGTTTCCAAACCTAGGTAATTTCCTCCAACGTGATCTGGGTTTCATGCAAGGATGAAAGCCAAGTTTTGTCCACAGGTTTGAACAATTGGTATCCTCGCAACCGTTATCACTAGATGTGGAAGGAGTGTATTAATCGCGATAGGTTTTGGTATAAAGGTATGTCGCTTTCAATCCTGCTCAACCACATCCACTATTCACTCGCATAGCTCATTTAGCGCTTGCCCAACAGAACGCCCATGGTCATGTGGTTGCGTCAAAGACCAACCGGTATTGAGTCGGAGGCAGTCTTTATAGATCCCCCGCGAACTAAATAACGCTCCGTTGCGGATATCCAATCCTTTTTCACGTGCAGCATGTGCTAACCAGGCCGAGTCTAATGTCGGAACCTGAACCCACAGCACCAGCTCGCCTTCGGGTTGGCTGAACGCGGGCCCTTTTGGCAAGTGCTTGAGTAGTAGCTGTTGATAGTGACAGTTTCGCCATCTTTCCTGTCATTTTCTTTGTGCGGCGGCCATCGGTGCAGTTGCGTTACTTAATGGCTTACAGCTGAACCTTTGGCGTGGGTATCTGAGGGATCATGGTCTGGTCGATTAACCTTGGCGTGTCAGCGGGAATGGCTGGTTTGCTAATGGATATGAGCGTGGTATCTAGCTTGGCGGTTGGTTACTGGCTGTTAAAAGTAAAGGTTAATCAAAACAAGGTAATAATGGGTGCGCCACTGGCGGTCGTCGGCCTATTGGTCTGTCTGATGCTTGAAGACGGCTCGGTGCCACTGGCTGGACTACCATTGACGCTAGTCAGGCTTTTGTCGAACTACCTGCGCAGCTTAATCCACAAGTTTGGTTTTCGATTCTTTTTCAAGCCTATCCGATCACATTGCTTGGCTATTGGGTGTCGAACCGAGTGACAATCAAGTACCCCCTATCGACGATGGCACCGTTTACGTTATTGACGCCAGTTTTTGGTTTGATCGGTAGTATGATTTTCTATGAAGAGAGCGTGTCAGCGATAAAAATTCTTGCTTATGTTTTGGTAGTGAGAGGATTGGTGTTGAGTTTGTGGCAACCCGGGCAAATAGTAAAGCCACATCAGTCGGAGCTAGAACATTAGTATTCAGTCATGACGTCAAGAATACTTACCTGACGCAGGCTGTTAAAGTTGCGACGGCTAGCAGTGATGTGCCAAATGCTTGAAGTGCAATTCATGCGTTTATTGTGAAGTGGCGATCGACGCTATGGATTCTTAGACTGGCGGATTTCTGGATACACTATCAGGGGTATGGTTGGAAGATATGTTGATCGTATACATTGGCGACAGCGGAACTCTAGGCCGTGGTACTAGTACGTAGCCTATAAGAAAAATGACACTTTCAAATATTAACTTTGGTAACAGTGGATATTATGCGTAGTAAATTTCTCAGTGCTGTTTTTTTGACTATTCCTTTGAGTGCTCAGGCTAATTCTCCAGCTATCGCCAATTCGGCATGTGATGCTAACGACAGCCTTGTCATCGTCTCTGCCACTGACGATGGATTGTACGAAGAGACGCACGGTCCAGAAAATTCAATTGATGGTGATCTGGATGCTGACTCACGCTGGTCAAGTGAATCGCAAGGAGCTCCGAAAAGCCTTCTACTCAACCTCGGTGCCGTTCAGACGGTTAAGTCAATTAATATTGCCTGGTACAAGGGTGACAGTCGGAAATCGCAATTTTCTATTGAAGCTTCTAGCAACGGATCAGACTACGAATCGATAATGACAGTTCGGCAGTCTAGTGGGACAACACTGGATTCTGAAGTGTATCAGCTCGATGCAGTGCAAGCGCAGTATATTCGAATCAATGGCAACGGGAATGAGGCAAACGATTGGAATAGCATTGTGGAAGTGGCAGTTTCTGGATGCGGTGGGTTAGTGAAAAAACCAGTAGCACCTGTTCTGACTGAGCGCCAAGGGCAGGGTGTTATGGGTCTGCGTGTAGATCAATCACCCGGTGAGAACTTTGATTTATCCGGTTGGTACATTACTACACCAGCTGATGACGATGGGAACGACAGAGCAGATAGTGTCTATGAGAATGAACTTGCTGCAGGTTGGGCTGATCCGCGATACTTTTATACGGATCTGGCTACCGGTGGTATGGTCTTTCGATCAACACCCGCAGGTGCTAAAACGTCAAAAAATACCCAATACACACGTACCGAGTTAAGAGGCATGTTACGGCACGGTGACGATAGTATTGAAACCCGTGTAGAAGGTGGATTCCCTAATAAGAATAACTGGGTATTTTCTTCTGCCCCACTCACGGCCCAAGCCAAGGCCGGTGGTGTAGACGGATTGCTGAAAGCCACGCTGGCGATAAATCAGGTTACACGTCTTGGCAAGGATTATCAGATAGGGCGAGTAATTATTGGTCAAATTCATGCCAAGGACGATGAACCTATTCGGTTGTACTATCGTAAGCTTCCGCGTAACAAATACGGCTCCATATACTTCGCACATGAGCCAGCCACGGGCAAAGAGCAGTGGATTGAAATCATTGGTAGTAGAGCGGATAGTGCACTTAATCCTGATGACGGTATCGCGCTGGATGAAATTTTTAGCTACGAAATCGAAGTCAAGGGAAAGCAGGAGGGTGATGTCACGGTACCGATGCTATACGTGAAGATCATTCGTGATGATGGAACAGAGGTGAGTGCTGAGCCGCTTGATATGCGTGACAGTGGGTTTAGTGTGGAAAACGATTTTATGTTCTTCAAAGCCGGCGCATACTCGGGAAATAACTCCAGCCCTGAACCTGAATTGGATTTTGATAAAGTCACTTTCTTCAAGCTGGACTATTCACACTCACCAGCACCTGAGAGTGTCGTTCCTCAGGGTAGTGTTGTTGATGCCAAAGAGGTAGCAACAGCTAAGGCGTCAATAGAGTCAGCAGTATCTGGGGTTCTATTTGATGATAGTTTTGCGGATGGAAATCGTGATGATGGTGCCGATGATAGTGACAGTAACTGGTGGACCACCACAAGCAGCCAAGCCATTGAGGTTGGGAGTGGCTATCTTGGACTGGTGTCAGGTGGTTCAGGTAGAGGTATTCGCACTACATTCGCACCTCAGGCTTTGGTAGAGGGGCAAACACTGAGTGCAACGTTCACTTTTACTACACCTCAAACTATCGGTGAAGATAGGGACTCAGCTTTTCGTGTAGGCCTGTATGACACACAAGGGCG
>JALZVU010000296.1 GCA_023301795.1 Granulosicoccus sp. | reverse complement strand
CGCTTGGACGGCAAACCCGAACAGTAGAAGCTGTGCGCTTTAACTTTGAGAAGGCTAAAGAGGGCATTGATGTATCCGACGAGGAGGTTGTTGCCTACTTTGAAGAAAATCAGGATAGCTATCAATTTCCAGAACGCGTAAAAATCCAATACATCGAGCTCGACAGTACTGTGGTCGCCTCTGAAATCGACATCTCAGACGATCAAGCGCAGAGCTACTACGACGATAATCGCGCACGATACGTAACTTTGGAGCAAAGAGCAGCTTCACATATCTTACTTGAGAGTGGTGATGACAGTGAGGCTGACTTAATTGCCAAACTTGAAGCCATCAAAGCCCGTATTGACGCAGGTGAGTCTTTTGCCGATTTGGCAAAAGAGGCCTCAGAGGATGTCGGATCAAGTGAAGCGGGCGGTAGTCTCGGTGTAATAACCAGTGGTGCCATGGTTCCAGAATTTGAACAAGCCGTGTTTGCACTTGAAGCTGAGGGCGATGTTTCCGCTCCAGTGGTAACTGATTTTGGAGTGCACCTTATCAAGCTTGACAGCATCACTGCTGAGTCTGGACAGGCCTTTGATGAAGTCAAAGACGAGATTATTGAGACCATGCAGCGAGATGAGGCTGACCGAGAGTTTTTTGACTTGCGAGATTTGCTTGCAGAACTCGCGTTCGACAATGCAGGCTCGCTTGAGCCGGCCGCAGATGCTACTGGGCTTGAAGTGAAAACATCAGATTGGCTGGATAGTGATACTGATTCTGGACCTGTGTTGTCTACACCTGGCGTTATGAGTGCGGCTTTTAGCCCGGAAGTACTTGATGAGGAGAACAATTCCGACCTCATCGATATCAGCGACAGGCACGTTGTTGTTCTCAGAGTTCTCGAGCATGAAGATCAGCGCCCGAAGGCTTTGGACGATGTTCGTGACGATGTACTTGATGCGCTCAAGGGCGAGAAAGCAACCACGTCTTTGACAGACCTGGTGACTTCTGCTGTCACTTCGCTGGGTGCCGGTGAGACTGCAGCTGTTGTTGCTGAGACCGAAGAGCTCGCTGAGGCGTTTGAGCAAGAAGTTTTGGAGCGTCAATCAACTGTTTTTGATCGCAATGCACTCACACGTATTTTTTCAATGTCACACCCCGGTGATAGCGCTGTAACTGATTCAGTTACGCTGGCCAATGGTGACCAACTCGCGTTGCGATTGGATGCTGTGCAAACTCCAGAGCCTGTTGCTACCGACGATGAAGCCGAGGAGGGGGTTGTTCCAGCTCCAGTAGCGGGCGTTTTGGAGGCGGGTGCTAATCCTCGCTTGGGTACTACAGAATTCGAGGCATTTCTGGAAAGCTTGCGTGGCAAAGCCGATGTTGAGATTATGGATTCAGCATCGACATCGATTGCCCCTGCCGGGTACTAGCGTTTTATAGTCTTTTGCGGGGGCCAGTTAGCGTTAGCCCCCGCTAGATAGTATTCTTATTTCTGATGCTTCCTGATTCGACAGGATCTTGTCAGGAGGCCCTCGCGCGCTTTGTCATTGCCACGAGATGACCACGTATTTGCGCGTCACGCGTTATCGGTTTCTGAAATAAAACGCGCACATTGCGCTGCGAGCTGTCGTTCAGCTGAGCAAGAAAATCGACTCCCTCCGAATCCATGCCTACCATGGTTGCCTTTACAGCATCGGGTGTGCAGCCGAGTGACTGAACAATTATCAGGCCGGCATCCGCATGATCATTGTTCATGTGCTCAACAACATCACTGATCATATTTGCGCTGAGAGCATCGTTTTTCATTGTTTGTAATATCAGGTATTTTCGCTTAATCAGTTAAAACCGACGACAAACTAAGGGATAGGCTTTACTATAGTTGTGTCTTCGGCGATCCTGCAAGCCGGTATTGGGCGCGTTGGAAGGACATAAACGATTATTCCAAAGGATGAGGTAGCGCACGATGAGCATGGTTCAAGAATTCAAAGAATTCGCAATGAAGGGCAGCCTGATTGATATGGCTGTGGGTATTATCATCGGTGCAGCTGTTGGCAAAATGGTGAGCACGTTAGTAGAAAATATTCTGATGCCTATCATCGGTGTATTTATGGGAGGTATAAATTTTCAAGATCTGTCGGTTACCGTTGGCGATGCTGCAATAGGCTACGGTGCTTTCATTCAAGCAATGATCGATTTTCTGATCATAGCATTTGTGATTTTCATGATTCTCAAGGCAATTGCCAAGATGAAAGAGAACTATGAGGCAGAAAAAGCTGAAGAGGTTGAGCCTGATCCAGCTGATGTTGTTCTGCTAACTGAAATTCGTGATCTTTTGAAGAAGTGATTTGTCAGTACTACTGCTGATCAGAATTTATCTGATCAGCAGTATCTCATCAGCAGTAAGGGCACAACAACAGGTGCCTCTGATTACCTACGTCAGGTTAGGCATTGAGACAATATTGAAACCGCCATCCACATAGATTATCTGCCCGGTAATGCCGGACGATAGTGGAGATGCCAGAAACGCAGCTGTATTGCCCACTTGCTCAATCGTGGTGTTCTCACGTAACGGGCTCACCGACGATACGTGGCCCAAGAGCTTTTTGAAGTCACCAATACCTGCAGCCGCCAGAGTTTTAATTGGGCCCGCAGAAATCGCATTGACGCGAATACCGTCAGGGCCTAGTGATGTCGCCATAAAGCGGGTGTTAGCTTCAAGAGATGCTTTGGCAAGTCCCATCACGTTGTAGTTAGGCATCGCACGCACGGCGCCAAGATAAGACAGAGTGAGTAAAGAGCCACCACTACGAAGTTGCGGTCTGGCAGCTTTTGCAACGGCTGCAAAGCTGTACGAGCTGATGTCATGCGCAATGCGAAAAGATTCTCTTGATACTGAATCCAGGAAGTCACCGTCTAGTGCTTCGCGCGGCGCAAATGCGACCGCGTGTACCAAGCCGTCAAAGCCGTCGGTCCACTGTTCTTTAACATTGACCATCAGCTCGTCAATTTGCGAGTCTTCAGCCACATCGCAAGGCAGCACCATAGTGGAATCGCACGCCGCTGCCATGTCGATGACACGATCCTTGAGTCGCTCATTCTGATACGTGAACGCAAGGCTGGCGCCCTCACGATGCATCGCTTCGGCAATACCCCATGCGATTGAGCGTTTACTCGCAACACCAAATATGATGAAACGTTTACCGTCTAGCATTCCCATACGTTTAATCCTCTTCCTCGTTCAGCAGATGTTCCAGTGTCGATTCGTATATCGACGACAGTGTATCGATGTCAGAGCATAGGATACGCTCGTCCACTTGATGAATGGTGCTATTGAGCGGCCCAAACTCGATAACCTGAGCGCCTGTGGGGGCGATGAAGCGACCATCAGATGTTCCGCCACCGGTGTCCAGTGTTGCATTGCTTCCAGTGTGTGATTCGATGGATTTTTGCAGTGCGCCCGTTAATGTGCCGG
Source organism: Granulosicoccus sp. (assembly GCA_023301795.1). Classification (GTDB taxonomy): domain Bacteria; phylum Pseudomonadota; class Gammaproteobacteria; order Granulosicoccales; family Granulosicoccaceae; genus Granulosicoccus. Next base: position 17,802 of record JALZVU010000296.1, on the reverse strand, counting down.
GCTCGGTGATGAACGGTCTGGCGCTATCTTTCCAGTCGAGCTGGAAGGACAGCTCGTGCTTTTGGCAAAGTTGCTCAATACAGGTTTTTATCTGTTCAATGGTTGTGGCGGGGCTGTACCTCAGGTTGAATTCAATGACAACACTCCCCGGTATGACATTGGTCGCGCCAGTGCCAGCATTGATGTTGGATATTTGCAGTGTGGTGGGTGGGAAGTGCTCGTCCCCTTCATCCCACACAATGCCAGTGAGCTCAGCCAATGCAGGTGCGACCTTGTGTACAGGATTGTCTGCCAGGTGCGGATAGGCTACGTGCCCTTGTTTGCCGTTTATCGTCATTCTAGCGCCCAGTGAGCCGCGACGCCCGTTTCGTATCGTGTCACCAAAGCGTGTACTGCTGGTGGGTTCGCCCACTATGCAGTAGTCAATGCTTTCTTGTCGGGCCACCAGCGTGTTGATGACAACCGCAGTGCCATCCACTGCAGGGCCTTCCTCGTCACTGGTCAGCAGCATGGCGATAGAGCCTTTATGTTCTGGTGTTTTGTGGATAAATCTTTCGACGGCGGTGATCATGGCGGCAACTCCACCTTTCATGTCTGCAGCCCCACGACCGCAAAGATAGCCGTCGACAATCTCGGCACTGAAAGGTGGTGATGTCCACGCGGCAACATCTCCAGTGGGCACCACATCGGTGTGTCCGGCAAATACCATGAGTGGTCCTTGCGTTCCGCGACGTGCCCACAGGTTCGTAACGTCACCAGAATTCATCCATTCAATAACGAATCCATGTCTAGCCAGACGTTCGGCGATCATTGTCTGGCATCCCTTGTCATCAGGCGTTACTGAATCGCGCTGTACCAGATCGATAAGCAGGTCAATCGTGTTGCTGGTTGTTGTACTCATACACTTTTATGTTGCCGGAATTGAGCGGAGCGCAGGATGCGTGTTGTTAAAATAGTGGCCGCGTCTGGCGTCGGCTGTTTTTGTGCAGTTACAGCTGGTCCACAAGTAAAGCACGAATTGCCAGCTGCTCAGCTGCTTCAAGGGGGCGCTGTTTTGCGTTAGAGACGAGAAAAATATCATCAATACGTTCGCCAAGCGTTGATATTCTCGCGTCGTGGATATAGATTTTTGAGTTCATCAATACACGTGCAATCGAAGAAAGAATGCCGGGGCGATCAGCGGCGGTAATTCGCAATTCACTAAGGCCGCTTTCATGGCTTGTAAATTCCACTTGCGTGGAGATAGTGAAATAGCGGTTTCGACGTGCTTCAGGTAGTGTTCCCAGTGACGGTATATCCCTGGGAACCCCTAGTTCATAGGTGAGGGTGTATCGAATCTCATCAATGCGCGTGGCATCTTCTATCGGTAGTTGAGTGGTATCCAGTACATGAAATGTATCGAGTGCATAGCCTGCGTCTGTCGTATTGATCGTTGCTGAGAACACACTGAGCTGCAAGCGCTCAAGCACTGTTGCAATCAAGGCAAACAATGCTTCGTTATCTGGGGTGTAGATCAGGATTTCTGTGGAGCCGCGTGAGGCTGAGTAGCGCAGAGAAACCAGAGGGCCGGTCGAATTTTCATTGGCCAGCAATATCTCGGTATGGCGTGCAATTTCGATAGCCTGGTATTGGCGAAAGTAATCATCGCCCAGCGTTTTCCAAAGAGCAGCCACTCGCTGATCAGTTACCAGATTGTCGTCCATGAGCGTTATCGTATGCTCTTGCCTGCGAGCGATTACATCTTCCTCCTCCATCGGATTGTCCAGTCCGCGTTTTAGGATAAGAAAGGTATGTCGGTACAGCGATTGTAAGAGGCTGCGCTTAAACGAATTCCATAACTCTGGATTGGTGGCGCGAATATCTGAAATCGTTAGTAAGTAAAGATGGTTCAAATGCTCAATGCTCCCCACCTTTCTAGCAAAATCAAGTTGTTCTTTGGGATCGTCGATGTCTTTACGCTGTGCTGTTATGGACATCATCAGATGATGGCGGACTGTCCATTCCATCAGCTCTCCATCGTGAGCGCACAGCCCGTGCTGTTCTGCAAAGACCCTTGCGTCCTCAGCTCCTAATTCGCTGTGATCGCCTCCACGCCCTTTGGCAATGTCATGAAAAAGTGCCGTCAAGTAAAGCACGTGTGGTCGTGTAACGTTAGCCGCTACTTCGCTGCCGTGCGGTAGCTCGTCAACGAACCGCGGAAGCATGAGTCTGCGTAGATTTCGGATGACGCCCAGCGTGTGTTCGTCAACGGTATAGATATGAAACAGGTCGTACTGCATGCGTCCCACAATCTGGTCGAATGCCGGCAGGTATGCTGCCAGTACGCCGTAAACATTCATTAGGCGGATGGTGCGTGTCAGCTTGTCCTGAAACGAAAATATTTTCAGGAACAAGCTCTTTACAACGGGATCGCTTCGAAACCGAGAATTGATCAGCGGCAGGTTGGCTCTGATGAGTCGCACCGTGTTCGACCTGACATTAACTGCCCTTTTCGTGTTGGCGTAAACAACAAACAACTCAAGCAGGGCAGGCGGGTAGTCCATGAAAACTTCATCATGTGTCACTTCCAGATAACCATTGCGAAGCTGGAATCGGGAGTTGATTGGCTCCACCGCAGCATTTGCTGTAATGCCACTGATAATACCGCCAATGCCTTGCAGCAATATATCGTTGAGTCTCTGCAGGTTCATCACGGTACGGTAGAAACGTTGCATCAAGATTTCTATAGAGCGGTTCTGTGTGTCGTCTGTGTAGCCGAAGGCGTGGGCAATATCCCGCTGATAATTAAACAAGAGCCGATCTTCACGACGCCCGGCCACGCGATGCAGTACGTAGCGGATTTTCCACAACAGCTCAAGGCCTTCACGCAGGGTGTCTAGTTCTTCGGGAACCAGAAGTCCTTGTTCAACCAGAGGTTGAAAAGAGCCGCTACCGAAAAGGCGTTGGCATATCCATGAGATAGTCTGGAAGTCGCGAAGACCGCCTTGGCTCTCTTTTATATTGGGTTCGAGTCTGTAGGCATTAGTCTGAAAACGCTGATAGCGTTGTTCTTGCTCTGCCACCTTGGCGTCATAGAACTGAGCAGGTGTCCACATGTTCTCTTTGCTGATGGCCCCGCGCATTTGCTCGAACAGTGTGGAGTCGCCACACAGTAATCGGGCTTCCATCAGGTTGGTGATAACGGTGATGTCGGAACCAGCTTCACGCTCGCAGTCTGAAACGCAGCGCACGCTATGGCCAATATCCAGATTCAGGTCCCAGAGGGATGTAATCCACTGACTCAGCGTTTCGTCACGTTGCGAGTCTGGTGCGTGCTCTTGCTCGCAAGGTAGCAAAATGGCGATGTCGATATCCGAATGCGGGTGTAACTCACCGCGCCCATATCCCCCTACTGCCAGCAGTGACAGACCTGCGAACGCTTCGGGCTGTTGCCCCCAAAGGTGCCTGAGCACATCATCGAGTAGCTCGGTTCTCAGGGCCAGCAGTGTGGCAGCGGACGCGCCGTTCAGGAACTGCTGATGTATGTACTCATGGCCTTCGTTCAGGGCATTCCTGAGCGTCTCGAGCTGTATGTCAGGTCCGTCTATGAATGTTGCGGTCTGCGTTTTTAATGCAATTTTCAGGGTTTTATATTCAGGATCCTTGAAAGCTGCATTTCGAGAGGTGTCAGTTGCTACACCTGAGGGCAGGTTCACAGTGATTGACCATCACTCAAGGTCAGCAGCTCGAATCCGTCGTCCGTGACTAGTACGGTGTGTTCCCACTGAGCGGAGAGTGAGCGATCTTTGGTGACTACCGTCCACCCATCAGCGAGTACGCGCGCATGTCGCTTTCCCTGATTGATCATAGGCTCGATGGTGAAAGTCATTCCCGCACGCAGTACATCGCCAGAATTCGGCTTGCCGTAGTGGAGCACCTGAGGGTCCTCGTGAAAATTGGATCCGATTCCATGGCCACAGTATTCTCTGACAACTGAATAGTGCTCGCCCTCGGCAAATACCTGGATGGCGTTACCAACGTCTCCAAGGGTGATGCCTGGCTTGACCATGCGAATGCCGCGTGCCATGGCCTCGTAGGCTGTCTCGCAAAGGCGTTGAGCGTGTGGAGCTACCTCTCCCACGTAATACATGCGACTGGTGTCGCCAAACCAGCCGTCTTTGATAACGGTTACGTCGATGTTGACGATATCGCCTTTTTTCAGCGGCTTGTCATTGGGAATGCCGTGGCAAATCTGCTGGTTGATTGAGGTGCAGATGGATTTTGTAAACCCTTTGTACCCCAAGGTGGCCGGGATGCCTTTTTGCACATCAACGATAAGGTTGTGGCAAAGCGTGTTGAGTTGGTCTGTGGTGACGCCAGGTACGACATGCTCTGTAATCATGTCCAACACCTCGGCGGCCAAGCGCCCAGCTATTCGCATTTTGGCGACTTGCTCGGGCGTTTTGAGAGTGATGGGCATAGGAGATTTCATGTCAGATTCTAAGGGCCGGTAGTTTACATTACTGGCCCGCATTGTGATATAAAGTCGGGCTGACCTGAGCGAGATTTACTTGCTCGGGATTACACACGCAAGTTGTACATGCCCGACCGGGTGCCTGTGCCGTATCACCGTAGCTTACATGAGCCGTGTGATGTGTCCATGGGTCTGTCGCGGTTGACTTGCGGAGGCCAAACCCAACCAGAGGATATTCTTATGGCTGATGTAACCATGCGCCAGATGCTTGAAGCAGGCGTGCATTTCGGACACCAAACCCGCTATTGGTCCCCCAAGATGTCTCAGTACATCTACGGCGAACGCAATAACATTCACATTTTCAATCTTGAGAAGAGTCTGCCAGCTCTAAACGACTCCGCTAACTACGCGGGCAAGATTGCATCTAAAAACGGCCGAATCCTGTTCGTAGGCACCAAGCGTGCTGCCCGTGATCCGCTGCGTGCTGCCGCTGAAAGCTGCAACATGCCTTTCGTGAATCGTCGCTGGTCAGGCGGTATGATGACCAACTTCAAAACAGTCAAGCAGTCCGTCAAGCGATTGCTTGAGCTGGAAGCTATGCGTGAAGACGGCAGTTTCGAGCGCCTGAGCAAGAAAGAAGCTCTGGGGCTTACCCGCGAATACGAGAAGCTGGATCGTGGCATGGGCGGAATCAAGCACATGGAACGCCTTCCTGATGCGCTGTTCGTCATAGATGTAGGCCACGAGCGCATCGCGATTACAGAAGCCAACAAGCTGGGTATCCCGGTCATAGGCGTAGTCGACACCAACAACACTCCTGATGGCATCGACTACGTTATTCCTGGTAACGACGATGCTATTCGCTCCATCCAGCTGTATGTAGAAGCCATTGCTTCTGCCATCCAGGATGGTAAGCGTTCTTCGGGCAAGATGGACGAGGCAGACATCGCCGCTATTGATGCTCAGGCAGCTGCTGCTGCAGATGCTGAAGCCGCTCCGGCGACTGTCACGTCACCAGCCGCTGAAGCTGAGGCCACTCCTGCTGCTGAAGCTGCACCGGTCGCTGAAGCCGCCCCTGCGACAGAAGCTGCAGCTGCAGCACCTGCTGCTGGCGACGCTCCAGCTGCCAGCTAGTACTAATGCCGCAGCTTCCAAAACGAGGCTGCGGCAACTGAACAGGCAACGCACTTGAATCTGCTGCCCGTGATACTGGGTGTGCAATTCAAATATTTCGTTACACGAAAGCGTTGTAACTACCGGACCTCGGGCCCTTTTTTGATCAAAGTGGGCCCGTTTCATTATCAGATATAAAGATAGTTTTACAGGGGAAAAACATGGCCATTTCGGCAAGCATGGTTAAGGAGCTGCGTGAGCGCACTGGCGCTGGCATGATGGAGTGCAAAAAAGCGCTTACTGAGGCAGCAGGAGATATGGAGGCAGCCGTTGAGGCGATGCGCATCTCGGGATTGGCCAAGGCAGACAAGAAGTCGGGCAATCAGGCTGCAGAGGGCGCCGTTGCTGTCAAGCTCAGTGCTGATGGCAAGCAGTTCGGTATGGTCGAGATCAACAGCCAGACTGATTTCGCTGCCAAAGCTGAAGATTTTATCGCTTTCGCTGATAAGGTTGTTGATGCCGTGCTGGTTCAGCAGCCTGATGCTGTAGATGCATTAACAATTGACGGCGAGCCCGTTGAAGAAGCCAGAAAAACACTGGTCGCTAAAATTGGTGAAAACATCCAGGTACGTCGTTGTGTTGGCGGAACCAGTGCTGGTGGCCTTTTCGGCGAATACCTGCATGGCGTCCGAATCGGCGTTGTCTGTGAGGTATCAGGTGGGGATGAGTCTCTGGCACGTGATATTGCGATGCACATTGCTGCAAGCAAGCCAGTCTGTGTAGACGAGTCTGGCGTTCCTGCAGACCTGTTGGAAAAAGAGAAAGCGATTCTCACGGCCGAAGCTGCCGAAAGCGGAAAGCCTGCTGAAATCGTGGAAAAAATGGTTATGGGGCGTGTGCGCAAGTACCTTGCTGACATCACACTGGTTGGACAGCCATTCGTGAAGAACCCTGACCAGACCATCGCTGAGCTTCTCAAGGAGAAGGGCGCAACGGTTGTCAGCTTCCATCGCCTGGAAGTGGGTGAGGGCATCGAGAAAAAAGAAGAAAACTTTGCAGAAGAAGTTATGGCTCAAGTTCGCGGTTCGTAGAACTACCCGCTAGAATTAGAGTGTAAAAAAAGCCGGGCGGGTCCCGGCTTTTTTGTATCCTTAGAGGTGATGCAGGAATTGAAGATTTTCGACGAGGTATGTAGGGCAGACCAGCGCTACTGTCTCTGACGTTATCTCCATGAGCGTTCAAACTTAACTTAAACAGCACAGGCTAGTTATCGTATGGAAAATGCACGCCCAACATTTGATCGTATCCTGCTTAAGCTCAGCGGCGAAGCGCTCATGGGCGATATGGACTATGGTATCGACCCAGCCTATATCCGGCGCATTGCCGGAGAAGTAAAGGCCGTTAGTGATGCTGGAGTCGAGGTGGCTATGGTCATCGGCGGCGGCAATATCTTCCGCGGTGCTGGATTGGCAGAGGCGGGTATGGATCGAGTCACCGGCGATCACATGGGTATGCTTGCGACGGTCATCAATTGCCTGTCCATGCAGGATGCGCTAGAAAATCATGGCGCATACTGTCGTGTGATGTCTGCGCTACCGATCAATTCGGTTTGCGAGGACTACATCCGCCGCCGAGCGGTTCGCCATCTTGAGAAAGGCAGAATCGTGTTGTTCGCAGCGGGAACTGGAAACCCATTTTTTACAACGGATTCTGCGGCTAGCCTGAGAGCTGTGGAACTTGGTGCCGATGTCATGGTGAAGGGGACAAAAGTAGATGGAATCTACGACAAGGATCCTATGAAGCATGACGACGCGGTGAAGTATCATACGATCAGCTTTGACGAGGCCATCGCCAAGAAGTTGGGGGTCATGGATCAGACCGCTATCGTGATGTGCAGCGACAACAATCTGCCGGTCAAGGTATTCAACATGAACCATGATGGCGATCTCATGCGCCTGGTGATGGGTGAAGATATCGGAACCACCGTCAGGCGTACTGCCTGAATTAGTCATACGTAAAAGTACAAGTCAATAACGTTAAGGGACTCTTTAAAATGATCGACGACATTCTCAAAGATGCCAAAATCCGCATGGGCAAGACCGTAGAGTCGCTCGAAAACGACCTGTCGCGCATGCGTACAGGGCGCGCGCATCCCAGTTTGCTTGAGAGCGTGAAAGTGGACTACTACGGTGCTGAATCACCATTGAGTCAGGTGGCTAACATCAATACTGAAGACGCCCGAATGCTGACGGTCACGCCTTGGGAGCAGTCCATGGTGGCCGCTGTTGAGAAGGCCATTATCAATTCTGATTTGGGACTCAACCCAAATACTGCAGGAACAGTGATTCGTGTGCCGGTACCTCCGATGACAGAGCAGCGTCGCAAGGACATGGTCAAAATGGTGCGCAGCGAAGTAGAAGGCTCGCGAGTTGCGGTCCGCAACATTCGACGTGATGCAAACAACGATCTAAAAGAGCTCGAGAAAGAAAAGGAGATTTCCAAGGACGATCTGCGCAAGGGTGAGGAGAACGTTCAGAAGCTCACAGATGCCGCAATCAAAGAAGTTGATGAAGTTCTTAGTAAAAAGGAAACAGATTTGATGGAAGTCTGATCACCGGTATAAATCAGGTGATCGAGACGAGCTCTTTATTTGTGTATAACGTAAGCGGGACAATTTAAGGTGTCATCGATCAAATCGGCTATCCCCAGACACATTGCCATCATTATGGATGGTAATGGTCGTTGGGCCCGACAACGTGGCAGGCCGCGCGCCAGTGGGCATCAGGCGGGGTTCCGCACTACGCGGGATATCGTTGAAGCCTGTGGACGCCAGCAGATAGAGGCTCTTACCCTGTTTGCATTTTCCAGTGAAAACTGGAAGCGCCCTCAGCAAGAAGTCGGGTTGCTGATGGATCTATTTCTGCGTGCATTGAAAAGTGAAGTCAGCAAGCTGTGCGAAAACAACGTGAAAATCCGGTTCATCGGGGAGCGCGGTGCTTTCCAGCCCAAGCTTCAGCTGGAAATGGATAACGCTGAAACCCTGACGCGTGATAACGATGGCTTGATGCTCGCCATCGCCGTCAACTACGGTGGCCGGTGGGACATCGTTAACGCTGCCAGACAACTGGCATTCCAGGTGCGAGACGGCGAGCTGCAGCCCGAGGATATCGACATTGACACTTTCTCGAGGCATGTGTCGCTGTCAGAGATCTCCGAGCCTGATCTGTTCATACGCACGGGCGGTGAGAAGCGCATTAGCAATTATCTGCTTTGGCATCTTGCTTATACCGAACTGTATTTTACGGATGTTCTATGGCCGGATTTTTCGGAAGTGGAACTAGCCAATGCTCTGGATTTTTACGCAGGCAGGCAGCGACGCTTCGGTCGTACCGGTGAACAAGTGATTGGAGGTACGGGCTGATGGTAGGTACAAGAATAATCACCGCGATTGTTTTGCTGTTTACGTTCTCTCTTGATCTGTTTTTTGCGTCTACTCATATATTTGCGCTGGTGCTCGGCTTTCTTGTGTCAGCGGCAGCCTGGGAGTGGAGCCGGTTATGTCAGGTCGCAAATGAGCATCTGCAAACTGCCTATGCTGCAGCTGTTGGTGCGCTTGCTCTGATTTTTCTTTATATCCCGTTCAGCGAGGCCTTCATGCGCTGGGTGTTATTGCTTGGATTTGTTTACTGGCTGGCGGTGCCAGCAGCTTTTTACATGGCGCCCAAGCTTCCAAAATTTCAGATAGTCCAGAAATCGCTGTTGCTTCAAGGCGTGTTTGTTATGGTAACTACCGCTGTGGCGATGCAGTATTTGCGCAGTTACGCTCCGTCAGGTTCGGCGTTTTTGCTGTTCTATGCCCTCAGCATAATCTGGGTTATGGATATCGGAGCATACTTCAGTGGTAAGCGATTCGGCCAAAACAAGCTTGCACCTTTGATCAGCCCGGGCAAGACCTGGGAGGGTGTTTATGGCGGGCTGGCAGCCACATTTCTGGTTATGATCGTGGTCTTGGTGGTTGCCGATTTTTCCACGGGAGCAAGTTTCAAGCTGATTCTGGCGACCGCACTGGCAGCCGCCATTTCAGTGATCGGGGATCTGGCCGAAAGCCGGATCAAACGTGCAGCTGACATGAAAGACAGCAGCCAGATGTTACCGGGCCATGGCGGGGTTCTGGACAGGATTGATGGTGTATTGGCTGCCATTCCAGTATTTGCTTTCGTCTGGGCGTGGCTATGACTGCATCTGCAGACAGCAGTGCAATATCAGGCGCGAACACCGCTCAGCAATCAGTTACTTTACTAGGCTCTACCGGCTCCATTGGTAACAGCACGCTGGATGTGCTGGCTAGACATCCTGATCGATACCGTGTGTATGCGTTGTCGGCTCATACACGCATCAATGAGCTGTTTGAGCAATGCAAAACCTACCGGCCAGAGGTCGCGGTAGTAGGGTCTGAGCAATCTGCCAATCAGTTGCATGCTTTGTGCGTGCAGGCTGGCTTGAAGATCAGCGTAGAGTTTGGCCCTGACGCGCTTGATGCCGTAGCCTCTGCCACTGATACAGACATTGTTGTGGCGGCCATCGTGGGCTCCGCTGGACTGATGTCTACTCTTGCCGCTGCCAACACAGGAAAACGAGTGTTGCTGGCTAATAAAGAGGCGCTGGTGATGAGCGGAGACCTGCTTCTGCAGGCCGCCAAAAACTCGGGCGCACTAATAATGCCTGTGGATAGTGAGCACAATGCTATTTTTCAAAGCCTTCCGTCTACCAAAAATGGTGTAAAAACGGATGGAATTGAAAAAATCTTACTTACTGCCTCAGGTGGACCATTACGAAAATGCACGCTTGAGGAGCTCCGTGTTGTAAGTGTGCAACAGGCATTGAAGCATCCAAACTGGTCAATGGGACCTAAGATTTCGATCGATTCTGCCACTCTGATGAACAAGGGTCTGGAGGTTATAGAGGCCTGCCAATTGTTTGCCGTTGGTCCAGATGACATCCAAGTGGTGGTGCATCCCGAGAGTATTATTCATTCAATGGTGAGCTACGCTGATGGATCAGTGATTGCGCAAATGGGGCGGCCAGACATGCGTACACCTATCGCCCACGCCTTGTCATGGCCGCAGAGAATTACCTCAGGCGTTGCACCGCTGAACTTTATGGAAATATCAGGCCTGCATTTTGAAGAGCCCGATACACAACGTTTCCCATTACTCCGATTGGCCTTCGAAGCGCAGCGTTCCGGGGGCACTGCACCAGCAATACTCAATGCAGCAAACGAGGTTGCCGTGGACGCTTTTCTCAGCGGTGATGTTGCTTTTTTACAACTTAGTGACGTTGTAGAGCAAACATTGAATGCGTCAAAAATATCCCCTGCGAGCGATTTGAGCACTATCATTGGTGCTGACAAGGACGCTCGGCACAAGGCCCGCGAAGTTGTCGGTGCCTTCGCTGGGAGGTAACGGTACGGCTCTCTAACTCATCAGACAATCACATGAAGTTTATATGTTCAGTAACGTAGTGTTCAGTGCTGCCGCCTTTCTTGTTGCGCTTGGTATCCTAATCTCAATACACGAGTTCGGGCATTTCTGGGTTGCGCGTAAGGTGGGGATAAAAGTGCTCCGCTTTTCCATCGGCTTTGGTAAACCGCTGTGGCAGCGTAAAGGTAAGGTAGACGACACAGAATTCGTGTTGGCTGCTATTCCTTTGGGTGGCTACGTGAAGATGCTTGACGAGCGCGAAGGTAACGTAGCCTCACACGAGGCGCACAGAGCGTTTAACAGGCAACCTTTATGGGCGCGCAGTGCTGTGGTTGTTGCCGGGCCATTGGCGAATTTTCTGTTGGCTATCGCGGCGTACTGGGTCGTCATGATGATAGGCATCAGTGGTGTCGCCCCACTTATCGGTGCGCCTGTGCCAGATTCTGCCGCTGAACGAGCAGGCTTTGTGTTTGAAGATCGCATTGTATCTGTGAATAGCCAGGCAACGCCTACGTGGACCGACGCGCGCATCGCGCTGCTTGAAGCGTCATTGGGTGCTGATGACGGGGCGCTACAGGTCGAGGTGGAGCAGGCGAACGGTCAGATGGTGATTCGCGAGCTGTCTGTTACTCAAGACCAGATGCTCAAATCAGATGGAGATGCCGTTGCTAATCTGGGTTTTCGCACGTGGTGGCCTGAAGTTGATCCGGTTGTGGGTGAGCTCGTTGCTGGTGGTGCCGCCGAACAAGCGGGTTTGCTCGTTGGCGACAAGATTGTGGAAGTTGACGGTAAGGTGCTTCGCACCTGGCGAGAGCTGGTTGAAGTTGTACAGCCTAGTGCAGGCGTTGCGTTGCCACTGCAAGTTGAGCGCGATGGCGATATCATTTCGCTGACGCTGACGCCCGAGCCTTTTGAGGTTGGTGAGCAGACAGTAGGCCGTATTGGCATTATGGAAAACCAGAGCCAGGCCTTGGCTTCCAAGTCTCAGGTGACGGTCAAGCACCCGCCCGTTCAGGCCTTTGGCGAGGCCATGGCGCGCACCTGGGATATGTCCGTTCTCACTATCCGAATGATGGGTAAACTGGTGGTAGGGCAGGCGTCACTGGATAATATCAGCGGGCCTATCAGCATTGCACAATACGCTGGGCAGTCCGCCAGCATCGGTATAGACCATTACATTAACTTTCTGGCGCTTATCAGCATATCGCTGGCTGTTCTCAATCTGTTGCCCATACCCATGCTCGATGGCGGTCATCTTGTGTACTTCGCTGCTGAGGCAGTTCGCGGAAAGCCTGTATCCGAGCGCGTCCAGATCTGGGGTCAACAGTTAGGCATTGTGTTACTCGGTAGTTTGATGTTTCTAGCTTTCTACAACGATATCTGGCGGTTGACGCAATGATTAGTGCGCTGGGTTTTTCATCGAGGCGTCGAATTGCTGCGGCCATTGCCGCGGTTTTATTGGCAGGGCTTGTACTGTCGGGTGTTGCGGCTAACGCGCAGGCATTAAATCCGTCTTTCGCAAATTCATCAGCGAGCTCAGCGGATGATTTTGTCGTCTCTGATATTGTGGTTGAGGGCAATGAACGCATCGATCTGGGCACGATTCTCAACTATCTTCCCATCCGGAATCGAGATCAGTTCCGAGCATCAGAAGATGGTGCCAGTGTGCTGCGATCACTGTACGAGACGGGTCTGTTTGAAGATGTCGTGGTCAAGCGACGCGGTGCCAATACCCTGCTCATCAACGTTGTGGAGCGCCCGGCTATCGGCAGCATATCGATTGATGGCAACCGCAAGATTGAGACTGAAGCCTTGCAGCGCTCACTGCGTCAGGCAGATATTGCATTAGGACGTGTTTACAACCGGTCTATTCTTGAGACGGTGGAGCGTGAGCTACGGCGTGTGTACTTCAGCTCTGGTAGCTATGGCAGTGAAATCAATATTAAAGTCGAAGAGCTTGAACGTAATCGAGTGGCACTGGATATCGTTATTGATGAGGGGGCTGTTGCACGCATAGAACACATCAATATTGTTGGTAACACACAATTCAGTGACGCGACTCTGCTGAACCTGCTGCAGTCGAGTGAAAAAAAGATCAACCCTTTCAGTAGTGCTGACGAGTATTCCCAGGTAAAGCTGGCAGCTGATATCGAGACGCTTCGCTCCTACTATCAGGATCGGGGATTTATTCGTTTCGAAGTGGATTCCACGCAGGTATCGATCTCGCCAGATAAACGTGACATCTTTATCGTCATCAATATTCGTGAAGGCGAGCGCTACACCTTGGGTGATATCCGAGTGGACGGTGAAGTGGATATCAGCAATGAGGAGTTACTCTCCCTTATCACGATAAAAACAGGCGATACCTTTGCTCGCAAGGATATTGTGCGTAGCAGTAACGCGATTAGCGACAGACTCGGGCAAGACGGTTATGCGTTTGCTGAAGTTGATGTCCTACCTGATATCAATGATGAAAATCGGGATGTGGCGTTACGGTTTGTGTTTAACCCAGGCAAGCGGGTGTACGTTCGGCGAATCATATTTACCGGACAGTACAAAACCCGAGACGAGGTATTACGCCGTGAGATGCGACAGCTTGAGGGCAGCCGCTTTTCACCGACACTGGTGAATCGATCGCGTATTCGTCTGCAGCGTCTGGCCTTCATGCAAAGTGTGAGTATTCGTACACCGCGAGTGCCTGGAGCCGATGATCAGGTAGATTTGGAGGTTACTGTGGTGGAAGGCCAAAGTGGGTCTTTCAGTGCCGGTCTGGGTTACGGTAGTGATGGAGGCTCAACAGTGAATCTGGCCTTCCAGCAAGACAACCTGTTCGGTAGCGGTGAGAGCTTGCAGTTTTCTTTTGATCGCTCGCAAACCACTCGCCAGTTATCGCTCTCCTTTCGCGACCCCTATTTTACGGACGATGGCATCAGTCGTACATTAGGCGCGTTTATCCGTGAAACCGATACTGGTAATCAGACCTCTACATCTCGCTTTCTGGCCAGTACGCGAGGTGGCAGTGTCCGTTTTGGGGTGCCGCTGAGTGAGTTTTCTACATTTCGTATAGGGTTTGGTTACGAACGAACAGAAATAGGTACCACTGGCGAGACCCCCATCAGCATTCTTGATTTTGTCGAAGAAGAGGGCGATACGTTTGATGTGTTCAATATCGATCTGGGGCTGGTCTATGACACAAGAAACCGGACAGTGTTTGCCACTGACGGTACGTCAAATCGTTTTTCAATCGAAGCGGCGACGCCCAATAGTGACTATACGTTCTACAAGGTGGGTTATAACTTCGAGACCTATCATGCTGTAACGCCGCGCTATACGTTTTCTCTATCGGCGCGTATTGATAACGGCGTAGGCTACGGAGACTTCGAAACCCTGCCTTTCTTTGATCGCTTTTTTGCCGGAGGTGTCAGAACTCTGCGCGGGTATCGCACGGGTAGTCTTGGCCCCAGAGATTCACGTGGCAATGCAGCTGGTGGAGATTTCCGTACACTAGGCACTGCTGAGGTGATATTTCCACCGCCTTTCGTCGAGGAGCCGGGTGCTACACGCTTTAGTCTGTTCACCGATTTTGGTAATGTGTTTGAAGATTCCAGCGCTTTTGACTCTGAGGAGCTCCGAGGGTCCTATGGAATTGCTTTTGTCTGGCTCTCGCCCGTGGGTCCATTGACATTCAGTTTTTCTAACCCGTACAACGAACGAGACGCGGACAGGATTCAAAACTTTCAGTTCACAATCGGATCCATTTTTTAGCTATGCATCCTTACTTCAACGTCATCGAGCTGCAACAGCGTAGGGTTAGCGTGCGCCCTCGGCGTAACCCAGTTCGGGTATTCACAGCGATTGCTTTTATAGCATTGTGCTCGCTGAGTATCGCTGGAGCCGTTGCTGACGACAAAAAGCAGGCAATATCGCATATTGGTTTCGTGGACATCCCGTATCTGATCGATAGAGCACCGCAAGCACTCGAAGCAGAGCAGCGCCTTCAGAGTGAATTTGCACCGCGACAGAAGGAGCTTGAGGTGCAGCGAGCGGAGCTGGCAGAGCTAGTTGCCAAGCTTGGTGATGTGACGCTGGAGCTGTCAGAGGCTGAACTTGCACAGATGGATCGCGAGTCGCGTTCTCTGGAGCGTCGTATAAAACGTTCTGAGCAGGATTTTCGCGAAGAGCTCAATATCCAGAAGAATAACGAGTTCAAGAAGGTGCGTATTCTGGTGCTCGAAGCGATCGCAGAATTTGGTGAAATGCACGATTACGATCTGATTGTCAGCGACGGCGTTCTGTACGCCAACAAACGCATCGACGTCACCGAGCGCATTCTGGAGACTTTGGGGCGTGAATTTGCACGCTTGCAATCCGCAAACTGAAAATCTCGACTATTGTTATACGGAAGATTCTCTAAACAGGCTCGTCGATGATACTTGAGCAGTTGGGCAGCGAGCTTGGACTGGCTGTACATGGCGACAAAAGCCATGATGTGTCGGCACTTGCAAGTATTGCCACTGCAGGGCCTGGCCAGCTGAGTTTTGTCGTTGGTCGCAAGTACACCAACGCCTTGAAAAACTCGCGTGCAGGTGCTGTCATAGTACCAGCCAATATGCTGGATGACTCACCGGGAAACGCTCTTGTAAGCGACGATCCCTATGCCAGCTACGCAAGCGCATCATGGCTGCTATATCCAACACCGGCACCCAGCCTTGGCATACATGCCACAGCCGTAATCCATCCCGATGCCCAAGTGTCACCGCGTGCCAGTATTGGCCCTTACTCGATTGTGGGGCAGGGCAGTACCATCCATGAAGAGGTGGTGGTGGAATCGCATTGCACGATTGGCCGAGGGGTAACCATCGGAGCGGGTAGCACATTGTTCTCACGGGTTACCCTCTACGATCGGATAACGTTGGGTGAACGGTGTCGGATTCAATCCGGAGCTGTTATTGGTTCGGAAGGATTCGGCTATGCCTGGACCAATGGTGGTTGGCGCCAGATTCAACAAGTTGGTGGCGTGCTTGTGGGTAACGATGTGCATGTGGGGGCCAACACGACCATTGATTGCGGTGCGATTGAGCCCACTGTCATCGAGGATGGTGTGATAATGGACAATCAGATTCAGATAGCGCACAACGTCGTAATTGGCCGTAACACGGCCATTGCAGGATGCGTCGGTATTGCGGGTAGCACGCGCATTGGTAGTCACTGCCAGATCGGCGGGGCGTGCAACATCGTCGGACATTTGACTATCACTGATCAGGTGATAATCAATGCTGCATCACTCGTGACACGCTCAATCGGTGAGTCTGGTCGATACGGTTCTGGTATGCCATTGCAGGAGCAAAGTGCATGGCGGCGCAGTTTTGTTAATCTGGGCAAGCTGGATGAATTATTCCGACGCGTCAGGCGGGTAGAGCGTTTGTCGGGTAACAGTGGTTCGCAGTGACGGCAGGGCTGAGTGTAAGGTGACAACTCAATCGACTGACGATAAAGGGTTGACTGTTCAACATTAACGCAAGACGGGGCATACGAAAATCGATACCGTAGATGATATAAAAGAAATTCTGAAATACCTACCTCATCGGTATCCTTTTCTGATGATCGATAGGGTAACTGCGTTCGAGAATAACAAGACCTTATCGGCTATCAAGAATGTCACGTTCAACGAGCCGATTTTTACCGGACATTTTCCGCAAGCTCCTATTTTTCCCGGTGTTCTGATTCTTGAGGCGATGGCGCAGGCGGCAGCATTATTAGCCTTCAAAAGTATGGGCGGCTACCCCAGTGAAAAAACACTGTATCTTCTTGTTGGTATTGATAAGGCACGCTTCAAGAAGCAAGTTGTCCCGGGTGATCAAATCATTTTCGATGTGATTGTGCAAAAAGAGAAACGTGGTATCTGGCGTTTTGAAGCCGTGGCCAAAGTGGACGGAGTACTTGCTTGTTCGGCAGAAGTTCTCATCGCACGTAACGAGATGGCAGAGTGATACATCCCACCGCGATAGTTGATCCGTCCGCCGTCATTGCCGATGACTGTGACATTGGGGCCTACAGTATTGTGGGTGCCGATGTGTCTATTGGAGCGGGCACAACCGTAGGTCCTCATGTTGTCATCAATGGGCCGACAAAGATCGGTGCCGATAACCGGATATTTCAATTTGCCTCTGTGGGTGATGATCCGCAGGACTTGAAGTATGCCGGTGAGATAACGACCTTGGAAATAGGTGACGGCAATACGATAAGAGAGTTCACCACCATCAATCGCGGTACTGAGGGTGGGGGTGGAATCACCCGAATTGGTAACCAGAATCTTTTCATGGCCTACATTCATGTGGCCCATGATTGTCAGCTTGGCGACAACATAGTAATGGCTAACGGTGCCTCGTTGGCAGGGCATGTCATTGTGGGTAATCACGCTATTCTCGCTGGATTTGCGTGTGTTCATCAATTTTGCGAGGTCGGAGAGCATGCATTTGTCGGGCTGAATTCAGTCGCTAACCGCGATGTCGCACCGTTCACCATGGCTGTAGGAAACTACGCGGAAGCCAAAGGTATCAACAAGAACGGTTTGCGTCGTCGGCAGTTTAGCGAAGAGGCCATCAAGGCCCTGCACCATGCTTATAAGGTGTTGATACGCGCACACGGTGAACGAGAAAAAGCGTTTGCTTCATTAGCCGACTCTGCAGCGCAATTTCCAGAAGTAGCACGGCTAGTTGAGTTTGTGCAGCATAGCGAGCGTGGCGTTATCCGCTA
>JALZVU010000295.1 GCA_023301795.1 Granulosicoccus sp. | reverse complement strand
ATGAGTCGCTTGAGCTCTTGAAGGTACAGACGGCGTCGTTGTAGCGGCTCTGTGAGTAGAGCATAAGGGTCGATACCCGCAGGGGTCTCGATTCATCAACACCTACGTTTGAGACATTAAAAAAGCCGTCGTAATGGACGGCTTTTTTTATGGGTATTTGTTTACAACCAAGTAGGTATCAATGCTGACTGCCAATCGGTGTAACGATCAAGCAGCTGCGTAATAGCCTGCTGGTAGGGTGGGCTCCAGAAAAACGCCACTATCGTAATAAAGATAACCAGCAAGCTTGCAGGCAGCTGTTGCATGGCCAGTGGTTTAAGGGCTGTGCCGAATGAGCGTTTGAAACGTGCGCCTGTGAAATCTACGCTGTAGATTTCGTCCAGCGCCAGATGTACCAGATAGCCCCCCATGAGTGATAGCCCCAGTAGCCAGCTTTGCAGCGCGCTAGTGCCCATGTGCTGCCAGGCTAGGGCACTTGTGACAACACCTGCCATAAGTGCGGCAATCAACGAGTGGAAGACGCCGCGGTGTGTTGTCATGCGATGAAAACCATACGCCAACGGGTACCTTACAAGCATGAACACAACCAAAGTGCCAAGCCATAACTCGATACCCGTAAAATAGCTCATGCTGGCGAACAGCCAAGCAAGCGCTGCGAATACGCCCAACACGGCAAACAGTGCTTTTGACGGTTGTGAGCTGCGTAAATCAAGATCCGGGAGTACGCCACCGATCACACCAACAACCATCAGCATCAGCCCTTCGGGCATGGATAGTGATAGTAGTTTGGTGGCACAGGTAGCGCCAAGGCTAACCACAGCGGCCGCACCCAAAATGTGTGTGTTAAAGTCTGCCAAAGCGTACGTTCCACAAAGAGAAAAACATGCTGGTTACATTCAAGACCAACGCGTATTCCGACATTACTATGTTTGGCACCGCGGCTGTGGCACTGCTCAAAATGATGGGCCAAAGCGGCAACGTACCAGGCGCCATCATGGCTGATGATGTTCCTGATGCACTCAAAGAACTTCAGCAAGCGCTGGAAAAGTTAAGCAATCTGCCCTCAGGCGAAGAACAACAAGCTGCTCCCCCGCCTGCATCTGACGACGAAGATGAAGAGCCAGTTATTGGCTTGGACAAACGAGCAGGGCCACTGCTCAGTTTGCTTGAGGCGGCTACCGCTGCAAAAGAAAATGTAATGTGGAACGAATAGCCGCAATCTGAGCAGGGAACATAATAACGCTGCCGAGCTGGATAGCCAGCGCGGCAGCGTAATGCCTTAGCACGTGCCCTACGTGCTCAGCTCCTCATGAATCCCAAGTCTTTTTCTGCGAAGTTCTGTAGATCAGGTAATGCATTTTCCAGATCAGTTTCCGCCACTCCCATCCAGCGTGACAATGTGGCAGCGTACTGATTGACTGAAATTTTGGGAATGATCCGGCCTGCAAAGCTACCGTCTTCCTCGCCCGCATCGTCCTGATTGTTTGTCGCAGAGTAGTCGGGTGTTTCCCCGAAGACCTGTCCACCGGCAACCGCATCGCCAAAGACAAAGTTGTGTCCACCCCATCCGTGATCGGTGCCATTTCCGTTACTGCTGAGTGTTCTACCAAAATCGGAGGCTGTGAAAGAGGTGACTGTGGGCGACAGATTGATTCCATCAATAGTCTGTTGAAAGGCACTGATGGCCTCGTTGAAGTCTTTCATTAACAGTGGGAGTCGAATCTGCTGATCCGAATGAGTATCCCATCCACCCATTTGTACAAAAAAGACCTGCTTTTGCATGCCCAGCTGTTCACGAGACGCTATCAGTTTAGCGACCAGATGAAGCTGCTTGGCAAGCTTGTTACGCCCGCCGTACTGCATTTGGGGTAAGGGGTTGGCCCGAATGGCTGTGAACAGAGATGAGGTTGCATCCGATGCCCGGCCCACAGAATTTGCAATAGCACGACTCATCAGTGTGTTACCACTATCCTGCCCCTGTGCTATCAACGCTTCAAGACTTCTGCCCATGGGCGGTAAGCGGTCTGGTGGAATCCAGTCACTTATATTGTCGTACCCGTACATACGCTCTACTGCAACGTCGGCGTTCAAACTCACATAGTTTGCGGCAGCCGAAGCCAGCCAGTCTGTGTTGCCACCCATAGAGAAAGACGATGACACTGGTATGTTGCCATTACAGTTTTTTGCGTGCGCAGCAATAGTGCCGCCCCAACCAAAAGCGGTACTCCCGTTAACAATGCCAGCGCCGGTTTGCCAGAGCTTTTGTTGAGTATTGTGAGCAAACAAGGATTGAGGAAGTGAAACCGTTCCCAAGTAGTCAGACTTGGACGTTGGTTGTATTAATGTACCGGTGTTGCTGATAACTGCCAGCCTTTGTTCTTTGTACAAGGCTTCAAAGCTTGGCAGTAATGAATGGAAGGCGAAACTGCCTTGTTGCGCGTCAGTGACTTCAAGCAGATCAGATTCGGGCACTGCAAGCTCGTTGCGTGAAGCCTGATAATCGGAATATCGACTTCCGCCCGGCACAAACATATTGAACGAGTCGGCGCCGCCAGCCAGAAATATGCAGACCAGCGACTTGGGACCGTCACAGCCCATAGCGTGAGCACGCCCGTTACCGGCGAGCATGGATACGCCTGTGCCTAATGGCAGGCAGGAAAGCGCTTTGAGCAGGCGGCGTTTTTGTTTATCAACAGGGTTTCGCATAATAGTTATCTATCCGTGTTCAGCGCTGTACATGAAATTGCGGCGCTACCATGACCATGAACAAAGTGTCCTGGACTTTTGCGAAGAGGCCGGCGTCATTGTCGGGAAGTGAGCGCAGATAATCGAAAAGTATCTGGCGCATATCGTCAGGCATACCACCTGCGAAAAACACCAGGTTGTACCAGTCAAGCAGGCTGTCCGGATTTCCTGCCAGCGCTATCAAAGGCTCCAGGTTAATCGTGGTGACCCGTGTGTTGTCTCCATTGCCGATGATGTCTGATCGGTTATTGAAGCGATAGATTTGGTGGTGAAAATTGTTGTGCGTGGAGGCTAGATTGGCTTCCGACATAATTTCCATTTCAGGCGAAAGGGTTCGGCCGCCAGGTACAACTGTGTTGTCAGGTTTGAAAAAATTAAACACCGACTGTGAACTCAAGATTGCCTGTCCGGTCATCTCGTCAACACGCAACAGTGGAAAATCAGCGGTAGAGTGAACCCCGTCCGAATCTATGCCGGGGGTGCCATCCAGAGCCCGCCACAGATGCGCTAGACGTATTACAGGTTCTCGAATTTTACCGAAATCCGGATCACTCAAATGACCTTCACGAGCTTCGGGATCCAGAAGAATCGCTTTTACCAAAGCAGCAAGATCGCCGCGCGTTCCATCACCGCTGTTGTTGAAAACGTTGGTCATACGCTCGATATATTCAGGCGATGGATTACTGGTGACCAGTCTTTGTATCAGGTGGCGCGATACCAGAACGCCAACGTTCGAGTGTTGGAATATGTTTTCCAGCGCTGCGTTCATATCCTCACGCGTGGACAAACCTTCGGGTGTCACGGCTCCGTTGAGCAACGATTTTGAGCCAGTGTCGTGGAACAGCTCGTCGGGCACCATAGGGGTAGTGAAGACGCCTTCACCACCCAGATTATTGGTTATCCAGGTTTTTGTGTTGTAATTCCAGCCTGTGAACACACGCGCAAATTCTTCCACCTGATTTTGCGTGTACGCAGGTTGGGGGTTGTTTTCGGGGAGGGCCTCTCCGCGATTGTTCATTTCATAGAGCCCGATGGAGAATAGTTGCAGAACCTCGCGCGCGTAGTTTTCATCAGGTCGGATATTATTGACGACATCCGCTTTCTCGTTGCGCACCATACTCAGGTACACACCCATAACAGGATGCAAGGTGACCTCTTCAAGTAAAAACCGGTAGTTGCTGAAGGCGTTGCGGCTGAGCATGTCGTAGTAGTTGGCCATACCATATTGATTATTGGCCAGCAAATAATCCACGTCTGAAACTACAAACAGCTGGCTTAGCGCAAAAGCCACTCGCTGGCGTAGTTGATCTGGCTGGTTTAGCACATTTGTCCACCATATCTCGTGCCGAGCATCGGTGGCGCTGCCGTTGCTGTGTATACGGGTGTATGGCTCGGTCAGTGACACAGGCATAGCCATCTGTTCGTCAATCCAAGCACTGAGACTGGCGCTGCTGCGCAACTGGGCGATGCTGTCCGGAGATGCACCAAACGTTGCTTGCGCCAGAAAACGTGACGCCGCTACGTCTCCTGCATCAAGATTGCCGACGCTGGTGACAGGCGGCGTCTCACCGGTTGGCCCATTTTGGTCCGCGGGCTCAACCAGCTCATCACCGCCTAACGGAGCGCCACTGGCACCACCGCTACCGTTGCTGACGGTACCGGTGCCGACAATGACACCCGATTCGCTACATCCAGCGAGCAATCCGAGAGCAAGGCTGAGCACTACTATTATTTGCAAGCGACTGAATTTATTCATTTTGTCCTTATAAGGGGTCTTGAGAAACCTACCCGGTCTGTATAAGCGCATACGCTACCAGAACCAGCAGCCGTTGCGATACAAAATCGTGTGGTAAACGTTGCGTAGTTCATGTGAATTTTTGTTTAGTCTGCAACATTGTTGTTTGGTTCACGAAGCCAGATAATCATTCTATCGGCCAGAGGCTATTGCAAGTTCACTCAGTACTTGACGCATCGCGAAAGTTCTGGCCTGTATCCGTTGCTGGGGGCGGCCCGTCGAAAATCTAAGCGGACCTTATATAGACTTTGACTTGCTAGCAGGCGGTACTGTTGACAATGGAATTTTGTCACTTTGCGCCATTGATACCATTGGGCAGATTGATTGTCGGTATTTACGATATCTGGGCGCCGGCAAACAAGCTTTGCTTGGCCAATTGTCTTATGGCGCTTCTGTTACGCTATTCCCATCTACAGAGCGTTAGCAGAAATACGAGTATGAGCGATGTAACAAAACCTGCGCGTATCCGCTTAGGCATGGTGGGTGGTGGCCGTGATGCGTTCATTGGTGGTGTACATCGTATTGCATCGCGCATGGATGATCACTACGAGCTGGTGGCGGGTGCCTTTTCATCAGCAGCTGCAAAATCGATGGAGTCTGCAGGCGATCTGGGTGTCTCGAAGGATAGAGCCTATTCAAGTTTTGCGCAGATGGCGGCGGCTGAGGCGGCGCGTGACGATGGCGTTGAAGTGGTGAGTATTGTTACTCCGAATCATTTGCACTATTCGGTGGCTAGAGAATTTCTGGAACGTGGCATTCACGTTATCTGCGATAAGCCTCTAACATCAAACCTTGCTGAAGCAAAAAGTCTGGTGGAGACAGCCAAGAGTTCCAAAGGCCTTTTTTTCCTTACGCATAACTACACAGCTTACCCAATGATTCGTCAGGCGCGTGCCATGGTGGATGCAGGAGAGTTGGGTGACATTCGCGTAGTACAGGTGGAATATGCGCAAGACTGGTTATCCACAGCACTCGAAGACACGGGACAAAAGCAGGCCGCTTGGCGAACCGATCCAGAGCGCTCCGGTGTGGGAGGCTGCATTGGTGACATTGGTACCCATGCGTTCAATCTGGCAGGATTTGTCACATCATTGAAGCTTGATACTCTATGCGCTGACATCCAGACATTTGTGGAAGGGCGCTCACTGGACGATAACGCGCATGTCATGCTTCGTTATAAAGGTGGGGCACGCGGTATGTTGTGGTCTAGTCAGGTGGCTGCTGGTAACGAGAATACGCTGCGTTTGCGCATCTACGGTAGTCAGGGTGGTATCGAGTGGAGTCAGGAAGACCCCAACTATCTATGGTTTACGCCGCTGGGTGAACCCAAGAGATTGCTGACAAGAGGTGGCAGTGGCGCAGGCGATGCGGCAAATGTTGTAAGTCGTATTCCGGGTGGGCACCCCGAGGGCTATTTGGAAGGGTTTGCCAATTTGTACACCGAGGCAGCTCATGCGATCATTGCACGGCGTAATGGAAACATGCCACCAGCATCTTGCCTGGTTCCCACGGTACAGGATGGGCTTGAAGGGGTGGCATTTGTCAGCGCCGTAGTTGCCTCGTCCAGTGAAGGTGCTACGTGGAAATCGCTAGGCATTGGCGATTGCTGACTGCCGACTTTGAACGATCCAAGGTACTCCAAATGAGCGAAAGACGCCGAAGTGTATGCCCGCATGATTGCCCCAGTGTGTGCGCACTTGATGTCGAGGTTCTCAACCAGAGCACCATAGGCAGAGTTTATGGTACTAAAGACCACAGTTACACTCAGGGCGTCATCTGCGCCAAAGTATCCCGCTACGCTGAGCGCATTCATCATCCTGATCGATTGATGCATCCGCTATTCAAGCGCAATGGTGCGTTCGAGCAGATTACCTGGGATGAAGCGCTAGACACCCTTTGCAATCGGTTTGAGTCAATCAAGGCACGCAGCGGAGCCGAGGCCATCTGGCCGTTTCACTATGCTGGCACCATGGGTCTGGTACAACGCGACGGCCTGGATCGCTTTCGTCACGCATACGGCACTAGCAGGCAACATTCCACCTACTGTGTTGCCTTGTCTGAAGCAGGGTTCAAGGCGGGTATTGGTATTTCACGTGGCAGTGATGCGCGTCTAATGCACAAAAGCGATCTGGTGGTTGTGTGGGGTGGTAATCCTGTCAGCACTCAGGTGAACGTTATGCACCACATCGCTCAAGCCAGGCGTGAAAACAATGCCCAGCTTGTGGTCGTTGATCCCTATCGAACAAAAACAGCAGACAAGGCTGACATGCATCTTATGCTCAAGCCTGGCACCGATGGAGCACTCGCTTGTGCCCTCATGCACGTCATGATTGAAGAGGGTTTGGCCGATGAAGCTTATATGGCCTCCCATACCGATATGAGCGCTGAAGTGCGACAGCACTTAAAACAAAAAACGCCTGCGTGGGCTTCTGAAATAACCGGCTTAAGCGTTGAGCAGATTGTCGACTTTGCCAGGCTCTATGGCCGTACCAAAAAATCGTTTCTCAGAATTGGCTATGGTTTTACTCGTTCGCGCAATGGTGCTGTCAATATGCACGCAGTGTCTTGCCTGCCAGCTGTCAGCGGTGCATGGCAGTATGAGGGCGGTGGTGCCTTGCAGAGTAACGGTGGTGTCTACGACTTGGACCGGACTCAGATCAAAGGCCTCGACATTAATTGTGATACAAGGGTAATCGACCAATCGCGAATTGGTCATGCACTACTGGGTAATCCTGTGGATCTTCAGGGTGGTCCACCTATAGAAGCCATCTTTATACAGAATACTAATCCTGCCGTAGTTGCCCCGGATACCAACCGTGTATTGAAAGGACTGGCACGCCAGGATTTGTTCAATGTTGTTCATGAACAGTTCATGACCGAAACAGCGCAGCTGGCTGACATTATATTGCCTGCTACCATGTTTCTAGAGCATGATGACATCTATACCGCCAGCGGACATACCCATATTCAGATCGGGGCTAAACTCATTGAGGCTCCAGGAGAATGTCGCAGTAATCACGCCGTGCTGCAGGCATTAGCTACGCGCTTGGGTTTAACGCATGATGGGTTCCACACCAGTGAGCAAAAACTTATAGACAATATGCTCATTGCATCTGGACTGCCTGATTTCGATTCCGTCCTTGCCAATGGAGGTCACGATTGCGCGCCGGTGGAGGATTTCGAAAATTCCAATCACATTAACGGCTTCGCCACCCCAGACAAGCGTTTTCACTTCAAGCCTGATTGGGAGCGCGTGGGTAAACACACTCAAGGCATGCCGCGGCTTCCTGATCACTGGGATGTCGTCGATGCTGCTACCGATGAACATCCGTTGCGTCTGGTGGCTGCACCAGCAAGGCAGTTTCTCAATACCAGCTTCACAGAAACCCCTTCAGGTCGCAGGATGGAAAAAGAACCACGCGCGAAAATACACCCCGAGGATATGGCACAGTATGAGCTTACTCACGGGAAGGCTGTAACGTTGGGCAATTCGCGTGGAGAAGTTACGCTAAATGCCGAAAGCTTTGATGGCGTGCAGCGAGGGACTGTGATTGTTGAGAGTCAGTGGCCGAACAGTGCTTTTATCGGTGGTGTGGGGATTAATGCGTTGGTGAGCAGTAGTCCCGGGCAGCCTGATGG